>NZ_JAUSTU010000020.1:0-54228 GCF_030813005.1 Anoxybacillus andreesenii | reverse complement strand
TTCGCAGTACCCGCACTACCCATCAGCTATACACTTCCGCCACAACGGTATGTTAGGGACTTGCACCCATTAGAGAGATGCGCTGCCAAGCGCACAAAAGAAATTGATGAACCCTTTCCATTAATTTCTCTAATACATTATCAGGCCAATTTAGGAATTCTTTAAAAAATGTTTCTATAGGATAGGCAGATGAATGAATGGTAATAGGAGATTGGCTTTCACCAATTCTTGCACAAACTCCAATAATATTAATCTTTCCTTCTCCATCTCTCTGTAATTCTGCACGAAAATCAACTCTTCTATCTTTGATTTTAATTAAATCGATTCCTTTCTGGATGATAAATTCCCTATCACCAAAAAACCTGTAAATTTCCTGAATTAAATCTTGCCAAGATTCCGCTTGACCTGTATACATTTTATTCAAATAGTAGCTATACTCGAATTTCCAATTTGGCTTTCTCTGGATTCGGAAAATCCATTTCCCCCTGCCACCACGTACTCCTTTTAAATAAGCTTCATTATTCCGTAATAAAAACTTTCTCAAATCGTGTTCCCTTTGATACAAAACCGAATATGGGAGATATTTTCTAACCTCATTTATTTGACTCAGATCTCGATAAACCTCCCATTTATCGAAGTAGGATTGGGAATTGACCTTTACTACTTGATGTTCATCAAGAATATCTTCCATTTGTTTTGCGCTAAATTTGTTTGGTCCGCCACCTCCACCTCGATGGTAGAGAACGTCAGGTAGAGGGAAATCATCTTGCTTCCATTGGTTTGAATCTATATCAAAGCTAGTGCCTACAATAACATTCTTCTTAAAATTAAAGTCTTTAATTGAGAAGAAAAATAGGGTAACACCTGCCTCAACACTAGCTTTAGCCAATTCTTGAATTCTTTCGTAGCTTCTGAATTTATAATTCTGGTTATTCAATCTTCTAATTACTGAATTACTAACAAAAGTACCCACAATCGGACGTTTTAAAGGCACCATTAGTTCCGTCATTAATTCTGCCCTCCCTCATACTTTTTACTTGGCTTTTTTTCGTAGAGATCTAATTCTGTTATACAGAGTCTTGTCAGGAAGGAGCCCGAAATTACCTTGAATGAGGGGTTCATTGTTTACCTCATAAATCCAGATCTGCTTCTCCGTGTCCAACCCAATATCAACAGCAAACTCCCAGTTTCTAGGATAGATAGGACTCACTACTTTTACAGTTTTTAAAATACAATCATGAAGCCTTTCTATCACTTCTATCTGCTCCTCTTCACTGTAATCAAGTAGTTGAGTAAATAAGGTCTCCAATGGTGTTGGGGTTCCTCCAATGTGAGAAGTTGTGACAATATTTCCAGGTGCACCTACCCTGGCACAAATTCCACCGACCACCCACTTCCCGCGTACACGAAGGGCATGACACCTTAGGTCAAAATATCGAGAATCCTTCGTTATACTATTTATCCCTTGTTGAACGATGTAACGGGTATCCGAAGTTAACTCCTCTACTTCTGACCATAATTGGGAGAAGCGAGCGAATTCCTGTTGTTTCTCTTCATTACTTGTGCGAAGAAGATAGGAACTTGGGCCTGCCCGTTCGACTCTTATAATCCCCCTAGATTTTCTGCCTTGATCAGGCTTTAGATACAACTTTTCATATTCATGGATCATATCCGAGAGTGTTCTTTCAGAAAGGATCTCTGTCGCAGGAAGATACATGTTTGTTTCCGAATGACACTGGAGAACATAAGCGACCGTTGATTTACTTTTCACTTGATGCCTTCCAATTGGCATAAAATCACCCACTTATATCATATTTTTTATTAAGATCACGAACGTTCTTGGTTCTCACGAATCCATTTTTTAGCATCAAGATATTTTTGATATGATACTTTATCATTTACTTTTTCGAGACCCTTAGAGTCTGGATTGGTGTTTGCCTCAATAAACCATACCTTTCCTTGCTTATCGATTGCCATGTCTAAACCAAGCACTAGCAACGGAAAGGATGACCCCAAAACATGTACAATTTGGTGGGATAGATCGGTTAATTCTCGGAGTGTACTTATTGGATTCAATTTTTGGTCGTTTTTTTGCAGGACTTCTTCCAATGGCAAATCATAATTTCCCTTCGCTATATTAGTGACTACAGCATCTTTCTGCTTCGCCACAACTCCGGACATAAGAGAAAGCCGCCAACAATTCATTACCTTTTGCATCACCACCCGAATATGAAAAGGGCCTTCGTTAAAAGTGGCTAGATCTATTCCTTGTTGTACAAGATAAGACCTCCCGGTACTAAATCGACCCCTTAAATCCTTTACAAGTTCGGGGAAAGAAACTATTTTTGTAATATTTTCATAGGATAACTCATATTCAGAGTTGCTGATCCGCTTGACCCGACTAATCCCCGAACCTTTTCTACCTTCATTCGGTTTGATGTAAACTTGAGGATAGGATTGCACCATTCTCTTAAGGTTCTCCTTAGAAAACCAATGGGTTTCTGGGACATGACGAGAGAGGATGGGATCCTCCAACAAAGGGATCGTTTTTTTCATCTTGCTTCTAATAATTTTGTGCACGTGCACTTTTTTAACCTCCTTGATTGCAATTAACCTGCTAGTCCAAATCTAATCAAAACGGCTTGGATGGGAAATTATATTTGACTCGCTATATTGTATTTACTTTCTTCAAAAATGAAATAGTTAATTAGCCAATTTAGATTTCTAAAAGCCGGTGAAGTTTTTTAAACCTATGTAGGAAGAATGGGATTGGAGTCATGAAGAAATAAAAATCGTCAATTTTCGGAGAACTTGCAGTAGATTATTAGAAGAACTTAAAAAGAAGCCAGAATAAAGAAGTTTATCAAATCTATATCTTTGATACTAGTTATATACGCTTTGTAATGTTACATATAAAGAATTGTAAAAAGGGGCTATCCAAAAAGTCAGAGTAACTGACTTTTTGAATAGCCCCATCATTTCATATTCCGATTATTTATGAAAATTCATTCCGGAGAATTATGAACAGATTCCGGGAGTTTATGAAAATTTACATCAAATCGCTTCCGTCCCCCACTTATTCTCTTCTTCAACAAAGAGGATTCCGAGCTCGTGATGATCCCCTTCATAGAGTGCTCGTTGCACGAAACGAACTTCGCCATGAACATCGAGGACCTCTAGCTTACAGTGGGCACGATTCCGTTGCAATGCCTCATAAAATCCTTTTTCGTCGTGAATGGCTGTTCCGTTCACCTTTGTGATCATCTCTCCAACCTGTAAAGCCATTTTGCTAGCGGGCGATTCAGGCAGAATCCCCAGAATCATGAGCCCATTATTTCTTTTTGAGAAATAGAATGGGAGATTTTCATCGACAACCCGCTGTCTTAGGGAGAGAACTTCTCTACCAATTATGGTGAGGGCCACGACAGCAATGGACAAGATTGGGTACCAGTAGCAACCGATTGATAAAAGGGCTAGGAGAATTCCCAAGCCCACCACTCTTTTACCGGTCGTTTGAACACTCTCTTTTGGCAGCATTCCTTGAATTTGCTGGTGGAATCCAACTGCAAACGGGACGAGCAATATAGAATAGGATTCGGCTCCTATGTTGATAACCGGCCACCATTCAAACGGAGGCTGTAAGGCGGTACCAGGTACAAATAGAAATACTGGAACAAGCCACAATCTTTTTACTTCATGAACCCCGACCTGCAGGCCTCTCTTACTTTTCATTAATTTAGGAGACGTTCCCTTCTTCCCATTTAAAATGATGAGAAGTCCCTCGCCAATCAGTAGTAGCGTTAGCAAAACTGCAATGGACGGATAAATTTTTTCATCTAATTCTGCAAACGAATTTTGAAAGAATGGTACATTCCACTTTTCCTTACCAGCAAAGATAGTGAGGAAAAAAGCAAGGCCGACCGTAAAGACAGGTGATAGAAGACGAAGCTTCGTTGTCAAACTCAATAGTAGCGTAAGGGCCGCTATGAAAAAAATGGTGGCAAAGGGAACGGCAAGCCCTAAACCGAAGGTAAGGATTGAGATTCCAACTCCTACAATCATTCCCACCGGGAGGAGCTGCCTCAATTCGAAGTAAGCATTCTCCGCACGAATACTGAAGTTCTTCCGCTCCCTCTTAACCCTTGAAACGCCTAATACAGCTGCCACGAAAAAGCTAAAATAAAATACTGGATGAAGGAACAGCTTGAGCGTACCCTTCAGAAACTCTATCAACCAATCTAGCCCCACATCTGCCACCTACCTTTTATCATAAATCAATAGGGTGAAACTCTCATCTGTCCACCCCAGAAGGACAAATCCAACAAAAAGTCCACCGGCGGTACCTGGTACCACCTTTATTTTACCAAATGTTAGGCAGTAAGGGCAGAGGAAAATGCATGTACTTAGGAAATAGTCTATTAGAATGAGCGAAGCTAGCAATTTAGTAGGAATTGCTAGCTTCGAATATAAGGATTTTGTTAATAGCTTACGCCTGTTCTATTGTGGGTTTTCTCGAATTCCGTCATATTCGGATCAAAAAACTTATCTGTAAAGGCCGCAACAAATTGATCGTTTTGGATGTAGCCTGATCCCCATGTCGGATCCATGGTCAGCCAGCTTCCATCTACTTTCGCTTCCACCCAAGCGTGATTGGATGGCCAGAATCCGCTGAAGGCTGTCCCTTCTATGAATCTTGCTTCAATATTGCTTGCTCGAAGCAAAGCAACAGCCAAATATGCGTAGTCCTGACACACGCCTGTTTTTTCCTCGAGTGTTTTCAGTGCACTGTCATCCCATTCAAATTCATTGTTCTTCATTTTGCCAACATCATAGGAGACATTCTTCGCTACATAATCATAAATGGCTTTTACCTTTTCCCGTTCTGTATTGATTCCTTTTGTGATCTCCTTTGCCAGCTGTGTGATTTCTGGAGCATCTGATTCGATGCCCCTTGAAGGGAGCAGATCGCGTTTATCCTCACCGGTAGATTCGACCTCAAATTTAGCAAATCCAAAATAGCGAAAGCGATTGCTATTCTCTTCCTTAATTTCTGGGACACTCACCGTAATTTCATAGGTCCCAGGTCCAAACCTTAAATAGAAGGAATCATCAAAGGAAAAATTCTCGACTGGAATGACATCTAGCGCCTCATCTTCTCCTTTTTTCGATGTGATATAAATATGGCTCGTGTCTTTCGCAAATTCTGCTTTTGGATCGATCGTCCCTTTAATCCTGTATTCACCATTCGAGACTTCACCACCAAAGGTAGGATAATCCAAAGTGACCCCTCGCTCCACGTAGACATTGGAGTATTCAATCGGCTTCATCACTCTATCTGACTCATTATCTATTAATATAGTTGTCGCCACCTGGTAATAATTATCCCGTTTGGTATCCGGAACTAAGACCTCTAATTCATGCAGACCCTTTCCGTAAAAAAGCGGGACTTCATATTCAAATTTCCCATTTTTAACTGGAATCACATGCTGCCATTTTTCCGAATCCTTTAACAGGTTGAGCATGATCATGTCCTGATCGGATAGATTCTTCACCTTTCCTTTTATTATAAAGGTTTCGTTCTTCTTCACATAGCTGGTCTTCATGTCAACGGATAATCCTGCCGCATATCCAAACGGAGTATATGAAACATCACGCTTCATTTCTGGATTCACATTAACGACATCAAAACTGGCCGTATCATAATAATAATTCTCTGAATCGGTACTCGGTAACTGAACGGTTACCTGGTATTCACCTTCCCCATTGAAAAAGTGAATCGTCTGTTTAAATTTTCCTTCCTGAATCGGAGCATAATATTCATGCTGGGATCCTGCTGGACCCTCCTCATTCGAACGGACTTTGATCCAGGCAAAATCTGATTTTAGCCGATCCGATTGTTCAATCTTCCCCTCTACCGTCACTTTGCCGTTCACCGCAAAATTCTTGTACTTTGGCTTGCTAATGGTTGCTCCAATTTCCTTACTATATGACGTCAGCTCTAGAGGCATAAGCTCAAGTTCATTGTTCTTTTTTTCAGCTAATTGTTCATATTTATCTGCTTGTTCCTTTGTTTTTGAGTTGCTTGTGCTTTTGTTGCTACAAGCGGCCATAAATACAACACTACAAAGAAAACAAAATAAAATGAATCGCAATGATTTTTGCCTCATTTTTTCCTCCTTAACATGTTCGTGTGTTCTATAGGTTTTACGAACAACCTTAACGGAAGTTCCTAAGACTTACGACTCTATTTCATCTGCCAAAAAATCTGTCTTTTTTGCTACTTTCATATTCAAGTAATTAGTTCTTCATAATTTATTCATAATTCGTTGTTATCATTTTCCTATGACAAACGACTTAGTGTTTCAGGAGGATAGCATTATGGCCAAAAGGCACTCGATAAAGTTTAAACTAGGACTTTCCATTATCATTATCATCGGAATTTTTTCAGCCGTTTCCACCTTAGCTGTATTGAATTTCGGGAACCTCATCTCCAACAATCTGGAAGACAAAAAGTCATGGGAAGTCTTATCCATTATTGATGGGCTACAGGAAACAACAAGGGAGGCTGGGATCACGATACAGCAGTCTGATGAATCCCCTTCGAACGTGATTAATAACCTTCGAACAGACATCGACAAGGATTTTGAATCACTATATAGCCTGACAGCCGATAATAGCGAACAACAGCAATTACTAAAGAAAAGTGAACATTACATAAATGATTTCTATTCAAAAATCGAAGACATCATTACTTCAAGTTCGGCGGATGATGAAGCGACCTTGAAAAACAAAATTATGGAGGCGGCTCGACCCGCAGATATGACAGGTGACAACAAGACCGACGAATTCCAGGATTCCCTTACCAAAATTACGGACATCGAAAATGCTGAGCTACTTGAACGAGACAATCAGACAAAACAGCTTCAAAGCCAACACAACAGGTGAAATGGTTCTTAAAGCTGCATCTGTCGGTGAGATTTCTGTGAATGATGCTGTGTCCGCCATTATGACCGTACAAGGCTCCTCCAAAGATGTTCTAAATGTGATGAGCCAGCTCAAGAATTCCTCTAAGGAGATTGAAAAAATTATTGGTCTCATTACGAGCATTACGGAACAGACCAGCTTACTCTCCTTGAATGCTTCCATCGAAGCTGCACGTGCTGGCGAAGCGGGCAAAGGCTTTGCCGTCGTTGCGAATGAGGTGAAAAAGCTTTCTGAAGAAAGTAAGCATTCCGCTCAGCAAATCCAACTCATTGTTGATGAAATTCAGCAAAAGATGCAGGCGACAGACGAAATCATTAAGGAAGAGCAAACCTATATTCTAGCTAGCTCGGAAAAGGTCATGAAAACATCGGAAGAATTTCATAACATCCTTACCTATATTGAAAGCATCTCCGACAAGATTGGTACGATGACCGCCGCCTCCCAGCAGCAATCAAGCATCACGAATGAAATGACGGCTGCCATTACAGAATTATCGGAAGGACTGCAACAGAATGCAACCACTTCCCAAGCCATAACCATGGGTGTCCAGCAGCAAACCGAAATCTACAGAGAAATTGAGGACCGGATGGAAAGACTACAGGAAGTATCAAATGAGCTTAAAAGACATACGAATCGATTTAAAATCTAGCTTGGCGACTTGGGCGAGTCGAACAAAGAGACAGGGCTGTTGTTCTGTCTCTTAAACTTTTTTGTCACTTTATACCCAACCCCACGACTAAAGGTCCCTATTATTATGAAACAGCAATCTAGTATTATCAAAAAATGTAAAATCAAAATCAGCGAGGGAAATAATATCCCATCGCTGTAGTGTGAGTTGTACCCTCTATGTAAACCATTAATCATGTAAGCAGTCTTTAATTCCATTAAATAATATATCGACAGCATTTATGATAAAGTGTTCTAGATCTTCGAATGCCTCATGACGATTAAAGTGTTTATCCAAAACATGAAAATAGATGGTGACGATTAAATCAGCAACAAGAGATAGATTCGCATCATTTCCCTGCTTGCTTCCTTGCACCAATATCCTTTCATAAATTCCGGAAAGATTTTGCCTATTTTGAGTTTCCAGCTTATAAACGATTTCTCCCCCTTCTGAAATTCCCTTTAATGTAATTCTTGCGAAGACCTGGGATTGCCTAACCCCATTAATATCCTCTAGAAGGACGGCGATAATCTTGTCCTTTGTACTCATTGTTGAAGGAAGCTTCTCAGCAAAACGACTTAAGATTTTTATTTGGTTTTGTCCAAATTTTGCAAGAATGTCTTCCTTTGAAGAAAAGTAATTAAAGAAGGTCCCTTTAGAGACTCCTGCTAATTCACATATTTCAACAAGAGTAGTATTGGGAACCCCTTTTTCTTGGAAAAGTTTCATGCCCGCATCATATATTCTTTCTTCCATTTGTTGTTTTTTGTTTGCAGCTCTTCCCATTTTCATTTTCATCACCAACTTATACATTAATATTACTAAATGAAGCGCAAAAAAAGAAACGCTTTTTACAGCGCTTGCTTAAGAATACAATATTAAATGCTCCCAAGTGTGCCTATATAAAGTTCACCCTGAAAGTTGGAAACAATCATATGGACCTCAGCAGCTACAATCAAAAGATGGTTTGGTGACCTTCTTGTTTGTTCTCATACCAAATTTTGATATGGGTGAGAATAGTAAATATAAGAAAGAAATTCATGACCCATACATTTAAAAAGGGAACCAATCCTCCAAATTCAATCGTATGATAGCCTTTCATAATGAGGACAATATACGCTTCAACAAAAACTAGGACAAAACCTCCAGCAAAAGCCAGCACCGTACGAACCATGACCATTCTCTCCTTTATCGCCATATGTACTGAGTATAAATTGTATACACAATTTATACTCAGTACATATGTTAAATCTTATTATGATAAAGATCAATCTATTTCTCGTTGTTCACAAAATTTCTTTAATTTTAGTTTTCCTAGGATAGAGTTTTTACTTCTTACTATCCAAACCATCCTGCAATTTTCTTAAATCCTAATTTCACCACATTTATCCCACCGATTACAGCCGCTCCCGACATGAATGTCTCACCCAAGCTACCCATCTCCATTATGAAAAGCAAACAAAAAGACAGGGTATTAACCTGCCTCTTAAACTATCGCCATCATGAGTCGCCATACGAGGAAAAATGCAGCTATGGAAAGACCGCCATAGATCGTACTCTTTGTGATTTTATTGCCTTTTTCATTTATTCCAGCAAAATCAATGGCAGCAAGAATTAGACCAATAAATAAAAGTCCTAAAAAGATAGACAAGTTCCCTCTTTGACTATCTAGTTCGAATTCCCAGTTTTCATCTGCAACTTGAGAAAAATAAAAAACTAACAATAAAACTACCAGACCTAAATAAGAATAGGTAACAATCGTAAACTTCTTTTTGTCCATATATTCTCCTTAATACCAATTACTATTGTAATGGTTGGTGATGAACGCCTGCTCCTAACCTACCATGATTTGCGTTTGTCTGTGGCTGAAGGATAGGATCCTTTACATCCTCAACATCTTGAATATCCTCAACAGGTTCGTTTGTTTTTGTATCAGTTGAATTATCCGATGGATTTTCAGAAGGGCTCTGTGAAGATTCCTAATGTGTTTTCTGGTGTTGTTTTTTTGTTTTTTCTTCACCTGTCTCACCCAGGCTCTATCTCCATTATGAAAAGCAAACAAAGAGACAAGATATTAACCTGTCTCTTAAACTATCGCCATCATGAGTCGCCATACGAGGAAAAATGCTGCTATGGAAAGACCTCCATAAATTGTACTCTTAGTCACCTTATTCCCCTTCTGGTTAATTCCTGCAAATTCTATTGAAGCTAGAATCATTCCAATCAAAAGAAGGCCAGCAAATATCATTAAATTTCCTCTTTGACCATCTAATTGAACCTTCCAATTTTCATCTGCGACTTGAAAAGCATAGATGATAAATACAATCACGACCAAAACAATATAACAATAGGTAAAAATTGAGAACTTCTTTTTGTCCAAGGTTTCACCTCATTTAACGAATCTTTTATGTTTTATACTATTTGTAGTTTTGAAATACATCGTTCTTAGTATTATTGCTGTACTGGGTGAGGTTTGATCCCTCCACCACCTCGATGATGAATTGGGTTTCTTTCTGTTTGATCCACAGGAGTATTTGGCTCCTTAACGGGTTCATTAACTTGCGGCTGTACAGGCTCCTCTATTGGATCTGTGGATGGACTTTGCTTAGGTTCTTCAATTGGTTTTTCTTTAGGCGGATTGGTCTTGCTGTCTTCTCCGCCACCCAATAGGTCTTCAATCCAATTCTGAATTGGCTCTTCCGCACCTTTCGTTACCACTTCTTCCGCAAATGGATTTGGTATATGACCAAATAGTTTTGATAAGGCCCCTAAAGAGATCAAGGAAGTAAGCGTACCGGAGACAAAGCTCTGCCAGTTAGACCATTCTCCATTTTCAATGACTCCTCCCAGCCAGTTTTCAAGCCCACCTGTAATACTAATGGTAGCAATTAATGACCCGCTTAATGCAAGCCCTGTTGCTAAAACCGGTGCAAAGAATCCACCAGTAATGGCTCCTAATATAGTATCAACTGCTAAGGATTTAAAATCGAAGGCTTCACCGCCAAGCAATTGTCCTATGATATTAATCACAGCGGATCCAAATCCCGATATGGTGGCACCCATTGCAACTTTCCCTAGAAATCCTCCACCTGCATATCCAGCTCGGATCTGCCCCCATACTGGCAATCCTTTAAACCACCGCCAACCAGCAACCGCCTTCCTACTCAACCATGGAAATGCCACGTTCCTCATCCAGCCCCAGACTGATTGACTGCGGGCAACCATCCATGGGACCGCTGTGTTTCGAATCCAAGACCACGCCGCTGGTGCTGCAGTATGTCTTAACCATGTCCAGGCCGCTGCAAAAGCACCCGTTGTCATACCGAAATATCCAGCTGCTCCACCGATAAGTGAAACAAAGAATGCCCCAAAGAAATTATAGTTATCACCAGCCAGCCATTGATACAGGAATCCAGCCCCTAATGCAAGACCACCAATGACGGCAATGACTGCTAAAGCGGGCCAGCTTCCAACGAAAACAAATACTCCTACTACAATTGCAACGGTGGCCAGCACCCCCGCAATAATCGTCTGGAACCATTTATTTTCCTTCACCCATTCCAATGCATCTGAGAAAAAGCCACCAATCGCTGATCCTACCTCTTTGAACCATTCTCCAATATTACTTCCAACCTCTAAAAACCAGTCCCCAATATCGCTTCCGACTTCGGAGAACCAGTCTATTGCTCCATCCGAGGCTTCACCAGCCCAATCTAGAAATTCATTCAATTGTTCCCCGATAGTGGCTCCAAATTCATCCAACAGTTCTAATCCATCACTACCGATATCTTCCAACCAATTCCAAGCCTTTTGCCACCAGGGGACGTCTTCTCCGCCGCCACCGACGGATTCACCCTTCCCATCGGAAAGCTCTGTTTTGTGAATGTTTTGACCATCTGTTTGTACTTCTTCAACATTAGCATAAATGGGTTGCACTAAGAATGCCTGGAGATACATGAGTAATGAAAAACAAATAAAAAACCCCATCCATTTCTGCCTATGTGACATGAATTCGCCTCCTTCACCTTCCTTATGTATGAAATGCTTCATGATTAACTGCAGGTAATTTTGCCTCGATATCCTTCTGGTTCCCCAATTTTAGCTGATGACTCAGAAGTAATGGCAGGTACCTCCTTATCAGGAACCGTTGTATATTTCCCTTTGCGTTCCGTTTCTACGAATATTCGAAAATCCTCAGGGATAAATTTTATATCCTTTAACTTATCGTTTTGATTCTTTTTTGCGTAATCCTCTGCTTCCTTTTTGGCATCTTTTAAATGATCACGAACAACCTTACAGGACATATCAGAAACTTCCTTATCCTTAAAGAAAAACTTCATCGCCGTCTCCGCCACGACCTTCACAGAATGGTTAAGGAGCCATGCCCTGACATCGCCCGGCATGTTTTTTCCTAAGGCTCTTTCCTTCATCTTCACAAACATGTCTAATATTTCCTCCGTTGATGGCGGGGATGGCGCAGGTGTTTCCGGATCCCCATCATCAGCGTAGGAGGCCAATACATCAGCTAAAAATCTTTCCCATTCTGCTCCCAGTTTCTCGAGCTCCTTTTGGGTTTCCTCTTGTAAATGCTCTTTCATGTATTTATTGGAGGTTTGTGCGGCTGCAATGGCCGCAGCATCTGCCCCTGTCTGCGTGACTCGTTTATTGATAAAAACATTGGAAAAATCAAAAAATAAGAAACCAAAGAAAAGGGCAGCGAGAACCATGCCCACCATAATTATGAGTGTTCCGCTGCCTCGTTCATTTTTGATATAGGATTTGAGTTTTCTAGCCATTCGGTTTTTCCTCCATCGGCATCACCGCATCGACTGTATACGTAAATTCCATTTCTTTGATAAAAGGAAGCTTCACAATCGGAGCGGTAATTTCGACAAATACATGTGCATCCTTTGTTCCCGGACCTCCTGTAACATTCACTTTTATCCCCGAAGCAGACCTTTTAGCAACTTCCATCCACTCGGGATCATGGATCGCAGCTGCCCTTGCCCCGTCTCTTGCAGCAGATTCTCCGACGACTAGGGAAAAAGCTATGAGTCCAATTTGCCAAATGATCAAGATGGATAAAATGATCAAAGGGAACATGGCGACAAACTCAATCGCTTGTGAGCCTCGTTCATTTTTGACGTATTTTTTATAAATTCCCTTCAAAAAATCACCTCATCCCATCTACCATGCTTCTATTACAATCCTTCAATCATGTCTTTGAGTTTCTTTATGATACTTTTTCCGAGTGACGTATCTCCCTGAAGTCCAGCGGCAATAACACCCATAATCGCTAGAACAACGAGGCCGAGAGCGACCCACTCTAGTGCCTGTGCCCCTTTTTCATTGTTTACATAACGAATATACGTCTCGTTCATTTTGTTCCATGCCTTTTTAAATAACATCTTTCATCCTCCTAATATCGTTTAATAGTTTAGTTGTTTCATATAAGAGCTCTTCTAAAAGAAGAAATGATCCAATCCAAAGGCTTCCGGATTGTAGATTAAATTCAGTGCTAACAGGCCGAGAATTAGGCCAATAACTGCTGGAGCAATAAAAAACGTTGTAACCAGAGTAATTAAAGGACTTGCCTTAGCCGCTTTTTCCTTAGCAATAAAGCCTCTTGTTGCTCTTAAATCTGCTGCCTGCAGCTTGAAGGTTCGTGAAACGGGAACTCCTAAGGTAGAACCTTGAATTAGAGCATTAACCAAGGAGTGCAGTTCCTTCGATGAACTCCGATTAATTAATCCCTGATAAGCAGAAAGCCGCGGAACTCCGAGTTCAATCTCCTTGTTAAAACGATCGATTTCCTCACTTAATGGTCCTTCAAATTGCTTCGTTACTTGCTTTAGTGCTCCATCAAGGCTCACTCCAGCTGACAGTGTGACACTGACCGTATCAAGAAAATCGGGCATCATGACACTGATCATTTCCTGTCGGTTTTTTGCTTTAAAATATATCCAAAGGTTTGGACCAAACACCCCCCCAATAATCGAAAAAAGTATGATAGGCAAAGCAAATGGAAGGCCGATGAAGCTATAGAATGAGCCAAAGGTGAGCCCAGCCATCGCCAAAACAAAACGGAAACCGTAAAAATCCTGAAGCTGAAGTCCCAAAGGATTCCCAGCTTGACTTAACAGTATTTCTGTCTTTTGTACATCGGAAAACAGTGGATATTGAATACCGATTGGTCCAGCCTTCTTGCCCCATTTCACAAAAGGGCTGATAATGCGCTCTCGAAGTACTTGTTTTTTCTTTTGTTTTTTCTCCGAAAAACCGTTTGCCTTCAGGAGATTATCCTTCTTCGCAATATATAAATATAAAAAAATGAAACCGATAAACATTAGGATCAAGATTAAGCCAAACATAACCGTCGAAAAAAGACCGAGAAATCTCATACCCTTACACCCTTATCGTTGTAATTCGTTTGATAATGATAAATGCTACAAAGACCATTGCTGAGAACCCGGCAAAGACAAGCATTCCAAATGGAGTAAATAAAACGTTTAGAAATCCTTTAATGAATAAATTCATCATCATCGCCATTAAAAAGGGCATGAACATAAGAATGTATGCGATCGAACGACTCTCTGCGGTAATCGTATGAATTTCCTTATGCACCCGACTTCTCTCCTCAAGCGTTTCCGCCATATTGGTGAGAACCTCAGCAAGATTTCCACCTACCCTTTGTTGAATCAAGATCGTACTAACAAAAATTTTGATATCATTGCTTGAAACTCTTTCCCTAAATTCATTCATCACTTGGTCTAGACTATCTCCTAGCTTCAGCTGGTAATCCATTTGTTGAAACTCTAATTTGCTCGGCGCTTTAATATCCCTTCCTACCATTTCAATCGCCTGGGGAATTGTTTGTCCTGCCTTAATGCCATTTGCCATCATTCGACAAACCTCTGGAAGCTGCCCATTAAAGCTCTCCGTCCTTTTATTTTTCCGTGAATTCAAATACAGCTTGGATCCAACCGCGACAATGAGATAGGCAAATAAGAGACTCATCAAGAAGTAAAGTCCTAGAAAAACAACATTGACAAAGGTTAGTGCGGCTAATAACAGGATGTATATTCCCATATACTCAGATGGCTTTAATGGGATATCTCCTTGCACAAGCTTCTTTTTTAATGTTTCAGCAAGCTCTGAGTCATCAAATTTATCTCCAATCAGAAGAACAAAGCTCTTTCTCTCCTGTTGCTTTTTCTTTTCAAACCAGTGATTGATTTCCTTGTAGGCGCGGCGTGTTCTACTGCCTTGAACCATGTAGTAAATTCCAGCGATCATGGTAAAAATGCTTCCTGTTAATGCCATCCAGCTTGCATTCATTGAAATACACCACTTTCTAAATGGTTCACCTGGATACCAAATGATTGAAAACGTTCCAAGAGCCTTGGTCTGTAATCGGTTTTCACGAATTGGCCCGTGACCGTTCCATCAATTAAGGTCGCTTGACGCTCAAAGCGGTAGACATCCTTTAGCAGGATTTGCCCCTGCTCTTCAACGATCTCAGTGATATGAACAATTCTTCTTTTTCCATCTGAAAATCTTGAGGTTTGCACGATTAAATCGAGAGCTCCCACAAAATAGCCGCGAATGACTTCAACGGTTAGTGGAAGTCCGGACATGATAACCATGGATTCCAATCTTCCTAATGCATCCTTTGGACTGTTCGCATGAATCGTTGTTAAAGAGCCTTCATGACCCGTATTCATTGCCTGAAGCATATCGATCGCTTCAGAGCCGCGCACCTCTCCAACAACAATCCGGTCGGGACGCATCCGCAGAGCATTCTTTACGAGATGGCGAATCGTGACTTCCCCTTTTCCCTCCATATTCGGCGGTCGTGCTTCTAGCCTAACTAAGTTGTCATAGTTAAAGCGAAGCTCTGCCATATCCTCGATGGTGACAATCCTCTCCCCTCTTGGGATGGAAGCAGACAGAACGTTTAACAGGGTTGTTTTTCCACTCCCTGTTCCTCCGGAAACTAGAATGTTGGCTTTTGCTTGCACAGCCGCCTGCAGAAACTCCGCCATTTCATCTGAAAAGCTACCAAAGCCTTTCAAGTCATCGAGGGTGTAGGGATCCTTTTGAAACTTCCTAATCGAAATTGAAGGACCATCCACACTGATCGGCGGAATAACGGCATTGACACGGCTCCCGTCCTGTAGCCTTGCATCGACCATAGGTGAGCTTTCATCAATTCTTCGGCCGAGTGGCGCAATAATGCGGTCAATGATATGTCTGACATGGTTATCGTCCTTGAACTTCACTCTTGTTTTTTCAATCTTACCGTTTTTCTCGATAAAGACCTGGTTCGCTCCGTTGACCATGATTTCTGTAATGGATTCATCCCGTAGCAGTCCTTCAAGAGGACCGTAGCCAACTGATTCATTGATGATTTGCTGGATGATTTGTTCTGTTTGGTCTGAAGTGATGATGACCTTTTCTTCGTTAATCATTTGGGTGACAAGGCGCTCGATTGTTTTCTTTCGTTCGACTGGAGGAAGCATCGTGATTGTTTCTAGGTTCGCTTCCTTAATTAAGCGGTCCTTATAATGTCTGACCCAAACATCAATTTGTGACTGGCCAACATTCCATTCCTGCTGACTTTCGTAATTCCTTGCTCCTAGTACCGCTGCCTTTTCAATCCAGGACATGCTGTCACCTCTTTGTCCGTTTTATGAGCTCATCCGTATATTTTTTGACATCCTTGGAAACCTTTGTTGAACCTTTATCCTTTGCTTTTTTAAAAAAGGCCCCTCCCATATTAATGTTTGGCTGTATGGAGAAAAAATCAGAATGAATCAGTCCATGGACCTCTTGATCCAAAATTCTTGAAATATCCTTCTCCGTTAATTCCAGCTTCGGATGAACGCGATTGACAAGGAGTGAAAGCTGGCCATTTTTTCCGATTTGGAATCGTTCAAATAACTCTGATGCATACTTATATGCCCTCATCCCCAGACTATCTGGAGTCAGTACATAATGGACATGTGTTGCTTCATTTAAGCCCGTGAAGGACAAATTGTTAATTGTGGATGGAAGATCCAAAATAACAAAATCATATTGGCTTTTCGCAATACGAATGAGTCTGGCGATCAGCTCATCTGGGATTTGCTCCGCCTTTGCTGGATCGGTCGGTCCCGTAACGAGCGTCAAGTTCGCTTCTTCAATATAGTGGCCGATGTTTTGAATATGTCTAACATCCATTTCCTCCATGACTGGAATAAGGTCATAGTAGGAGCGAAAAGGCTGGCTTCCAAAAAGGACCTCAATATTTCCAAACTGGGCATTCAAATCGATGACCAATACCTTCAATTGATGATGGATGCTTAGTGACTGGGCCACCATTGCAGCGAGTAGAGTCTTCCCGCTTCCACCCTTTGCACTGTAAAACGCATGAACTTGCCCCGAACCGAAACCAGATTCCGTCTCTTTTTGAAACATGAATTGGTTGTTTAGCTCTTTAACGAGCGCATTTAGACGATGTTCTTCTTCTGGAAA
Organism: Anoxybacillus andreesenii; assembly: GCF_030813005.1. Classification (NCBI taxonomy): domain Bacteria; kingdom Bacillati; phylum Bacillota; class Bacilli; order Caryophanales; family Anoxybacillaceae; genus Anoxybacillus; species Anoxybacillus andreesenii. The sequence continues at coordinate 37,061 of NZ_JAUSTU010000020.1, read as the reverse complement.
AATGATTAAATCCTTCGCACCTGCAACAAGCCAGCTTCTTCCGACCTCAAAATCATGCTCTCTTGTTAGGCCAATTAATACACTGGTAGATGGGACCTGCAGCTTTTTGGGATCCTCTATAGCCTCCACATCTACAAAGATGTAATGGAAATGCCGCTGCTCTAGAAATGTCTTTTTCCATTCGGAAACCGTTGTGACTTCAATTTGATCATCATTTAAGCGATTGCTTAATTGCTCTTTCCAGACTTGATTCTTTGTTATGAATAGACCTTTGAAATTACTCAACTAAACGCATCCTTCCTGTATATAGACAGTACCTCTTTACACTTCTTCTTTTCCTGCAGAGGCCTGATTCACTCTAAGTACACGAATTTGGACAGCTGCATTTTGATAGTGGATAACATCTTCAGCGTCCTTAATCGACAGGGCTACCTTCACCCTTGGAGCTCCTTCCTCCTGCTCCTCTAGCTGCACAACAGGAACATTTTCGAGAATACGCTTCGTTTCCAATTTGTCTGCCTCATCCTTCGAGACGATGACAATATCGACTCGATCCCCTTCAGCCACCTGCTGGTCAATCAAGACGATTTCGGTCGCATTTAACCAAACAACCCTTTCATTCGGAGGGATGTCGAGCTTTTTTCGAACAAGGGAATTTGTTAGGAGCTCTCCCTCATTGAGATTCACTACGCTGATCGCTTCCTCAAGCTCTTTCTCACTCGTAATAAAAGATTCATAGGCACTTGTAGCAGGAAGCTCCACCCATGTCACATCAGATTCCCCAATTTCATGGTAGGATTTGATGTTTTTTGAGGCTGCAGCGACTTGAACAGTCTTCCCAAGCTTCTCCTGTGCTTCATTAATTTGTACAAGGATAAGTCCTGCCGTCACGACGGCTAATAAAAAGGATATGGTTAAGAAAATAATGGCTTTTCGCTTAGCATCGATCATTCAATCGCTCACTCCGTTATCATTCTATCGGGCTGTTTTGATGCTGCCCTTCAATAAAATTGCCGTGTTAGTTTACAGTGTTAATATTTAGCCTTATACGTGTGCGTGAACGGGTTTTATTCGGTACGAATAACTTAGTGACCGTACACGCACACGTATTAGGCGGTATATAAGATTGCTACAAAATATTACAGAGCCACAAAATCAATATTGAGGGATAAAAATATCTGTCCAATCCGAACAAACTGGAAGACTATGTTTCTGTAATTCAAAATATTTCACTGAACGATGATCGGGGAAAATCGGTTTTCTAGAAGCTATGTAAATTTCTGCTGACGGGAGATGGACAAATTGTTCAAGCAAATCCTGCTTCCTCCCAGAAACAATTTTAGTCTGTCTTCGACTATCAAATACATGGAATTGCTTATGTTTAAATTTCTTTAATAATAGATAGCCAGATTGATATTTTGGGTCATTGGTGATCGTGAATTTTTTCGTTGGATGATGATTGGAATAATACAATTCTTCAAATAGCATCTCTTTTAATTTTTCCAAAAAATAGATAGTAAACGCTCGATTTTCTGCTCCATTGAGGAGAAAGAGCTTTCGCTTCGGATAGGCCCAGGTTCGAATTCTTTTGAGCAACCCTTCATCAAGCATAAAAGAATCGTATACATAGAGAATTTCCTCATATTGCTCTAGGAGCTGAATCATTTCCTCAAGCTCAGACTCTTTGTTCCTTTTTGCTACAGTAAGCTTCTTGGCGATGACCCCACCTTTATGCTTTTGTACCATCTCTGGTAGGGATGAATCATTTTTCAGCTTTGCCTTTCTTATCACGGCCTCTTCCAGAACTTCATTCGGTAATCCTAATGATTCGTCAACAATGACCTGCATGGTGTACCTCCTTTCACTAACTGCTGCTGATAATGGATAGCAACTCTTCGTGCTTTTTATTCTTTTTTTCATTGGCCTTTTCAATCAGGGTCTCCTTGAACTGTTGCAAAGCCTCGTATCGTTGCTCGATAAGAAGGTCAATGGCGTCATTCTCTTCTTCGGTGATTTTTTCCTGTGTATAGAGTTCATATGATGCATCAGTCAGCAAGCGGCTCTCTCGGTCGTAAACATCGGTAAAACGAGAGCCTAAATCATTGATTTCCCTCGAAATCTCTGCGACACGAAAATTGACCTTCGTGCTTAAGGTTGCCTTTTCAAAGTTTTTCTCAAAGCCTTTTCTTGCATCCTCAAGTAATTGGGTAATAGTATTGTCTAAATCCATATTGGAATTTACGGTGAAATATTCACCATTCCCTGCTTCGGCTGTTTCCCTCAGTTGTCTTTGTCCCGCATCATCCACATTAAATCCAATGATGTTAACTTTGATGTTGAGATCAGATTCTGCTAGCTTGCGAGCTTCCTCAACTGGATTGCCACCACAGGTTTCAATTCCGTCACTCACAATAAATAAAATATTTTCTGTATTCTCTGATGCTGTTGCCTTCAAATCTTCATATGCCTGATTGATGGAGGCGGCGAGAGGGGTCCAACCACTTGGCTTGAATTTCCCAAGAGCTTCTGTAAATGCCCCTTCATTATATGTACTTGTTTGATACATCACTTCGGTACTCGAACAGGAGAGCGATTTGTCGCTATCGCTTCCAGTTCCTTTATGGCCATAGACTCGTAACGACATGAGGCTTTCCATGGGTAAGCCTGAGGCGTATTTCCTCAATGCGCTTTTGGCGAGGTCCATCTTTATGCCCCCTGGAACATGACCAGCCATGCTTCCACTTGCATCCAAATGGATCGCAATATTCTTCTGCTTCTTTTCCTGATTTTTGGATATATCCAATTCTCCAAAATCAGGCTCAAAGTCACGCAATGGCTCATAAGCTGCTTGATAACTTTGCGCAAACCAATGAACAAGACCATTGAAAATTTCCTGTGGACTCATTCCTTTTGTCTCAAACTCTTTCATGAACCCTGCTAGCTGCTCCTTCGTAAGACTTCCTTTTTCAGCCTCACCTATTTTAATTCCAGCCTGCTGCAGGACTATTTCCTCTGGGTTAATAGCGGCTTCTGGATATTCTACCTTTGCCTCCTCCTGCTTCATCGTCTCTTTTGCTTCATTTTTCTCTTTTTTCGTTTCTTCATTATTTGAACAGGCTCCTACAAATAGAAGGGCTGCGAAAATGAAGAGGTAGCGAATCCATTTCAAGTTCGTATCTCTCCTTTGCCAAGTTACATGTCTCTTTTTTACCCTAAATTTTCCTGAAACTCCTATATATTTACTACCATTCGTTCACATTTTCGTCAAATTTACGTTTAGTATAGTGAATACTGTACTAATAAAATGGGCCTAACATTAGTCTGATATCAAAATATTTTTGAGGAATAAAGGCGGAGACAAGACTAGGAGAATGGTATAGGAGATTTTTTTCAATAGAGGGTTTTTTTGTAATTTTAGGTTCCTTATATTACAAATGTTAAAATTTGTAGTTCTTTTATATGATTTTTTTGTGGATGTGAATCCGTTAGACTGTGGTCTCGAAATGGAATAGACCTCATTGAATGATTTATAATGAAAAAGAATTAGATTTCTCTAATGCCGATAGAGCAAAAGATAGAGAGGGAGCAAATTCTTTACGTTGCGCAAATAAAGGAGAAGGATTTATGAATAGATTTGAACCGCTGCGGGAAAAACTAGGCCTTTTTTGGAGGAGGCTGCATTTAACACAGATTCTCTTATTGCTAGGATTATCTATGATCCTATTTACGATTATTTATTTTGCGATTCTAGCAAGCCAGGCAAATGTGGAATCATTGAAGGCTGGGTTAAGCCAATCAACCGTCATCTATGATCGGAATGGAGAGGTAGCCACCGAGATTCAGACAAACCGAACCTCCGGAGTGGAGGTAGATGAAATTCCTCAGCATGTACGAAATGCCGTGGTGGCGATTGAGGATCACCGCTTTTATGAGCATAATGGCTTTGACTTGAAGGGAATCTCACGGGCCTTTTTTAAAAATCTCTTTGCTGGCAGAATTACAGGCGGTGGCAGCACCATTACACAGCAGCTTGCTAAGAACGCCCTTTTATCGCCAGAAAAAACGTACAAGCGAAAGATCGAGGAGCTGTTTCTTGCCGTTGAATTAGAAAAGAAATATGAAAAAGATGAGATTTTGCAAATGTATTTGAACCAGGTCTATTTTGGCAGTGGGGCCTGGGGGATCGATCAAGCAGCAAAGAAGTATTTTAACAAAAGTATTAAGGATGTCACGATTAGCGAGGGAGCGCTGTTGGCGGGCTTGCTGCAGTCTCCATCGGCCCGGGACCCCTATAAGCATTTGGACCGAGCGATTGAACGAAGAAATGTCGTGCTATCAAGAATGAAGGAAAATGGCATGATCAATGAGGAGGAATTTGCGGTCGCGAAGAAGGAAGAGGTTCACTTGAAGGATGGGGGCGGCAATTTTATTAAAAGAGATCACCCTTACTATGTCGATGCTGTTTTGGATGAGGCCATCCATCAATATGGCCTAACCCAGGAGGAAATTCTGACGAGAGGCTATCAGATCTATACGAATATGGATCAGGGGATCCAAACCTCCATGGAAAAGGTCTATGAGAAGGACTCCATTTTTCCAAAAGGACGCGGTGGAGAAATTGTCCAGAGTGGTTCTGTCATCCTTGATGCAAAGACGGGTGGAGTGCTTGGATTAGTTGGCGGTCGCGGCGATTATGTGTTCCGCGGGTTTAACCGAGCGACGCATTTGAAGGCACAGCCCGGCTCGACAATGAAGCCCTTAGCTGTTTACACACCTGCTCTTGAAGAGGGCTATGCGATCACCTCCATTTTGAAGGATGAAAAAAAATCATATGGCTCTTATACACCGACAAATCCAGATGGGGTGTATAAAGGAGAAGTTCCGATGTACAAAGCGGTGGAGGACTCATTGAATGCACCGACAGTTTGGCTTCTAAATGAAATTGGCTTGGAGAAAGGATTGGATGCTCTGAAGCGATTTGGGATCCCTTTGACGGACAAGGACCATTATTTAGGAATTGCACTCGGTGGGATGCATAAAGGAATCTCGCCACTGAAGCTTGCCGAGGCCTATTCGACATTTGCCAATGACGGGAAACGTCCCGATGGACATTTGATTGAGAAAATTGTCGGACCGACGGGAAATATTATTGCAGAACATAAGAGTGAGACGACAAAAGTAACGTCGAAAACAGTGGCCAAAGAGATTAACTCGATGCTTCTCAATGTCGTGGAATCTGGAACAGGGACAGCTGCCCAAATCTCAGGCGTCGAAATTGCGGGCAAGACTGGTTCGACCCAGCTTCCTTACAAGGATATTAATGGCTCCAAGGACCAATGGTTTGTCGGCTATACCCCGAATGTCGTTGGCGCCGTCTGGCTTGGCTATGACCAAACCGACCGGGAGCATTACTTGTCGAACAGCAGTTCGAAGAATGTCGTACCAGTCTTTCGTGCGCTCATGGAGCCAGCACTTTCCTATGTTGATGCAGGGGAATTTGAAGTAAACTCCGTCAATACACGCCTAGCGGGCGGGAGCACCGAGAAAGAGAAAAAGAACGAAAGCGAAATTGGCGAAACCATCAAGAAAAAAACCGACGAGATCAAAGAAGTCATCAAGGAAGAAAGCCCCAAATGGAAGCAAGCCTTAGAAGAATTCAAAAACAACGCCATCTGGCTCGGCAACTACATCAAAGAAAAAATCGGCCAGTAAATTGGTACGTAAATTGGTACCAGGTACCGCCGGTGGACATTTCGGTCATTTGTCCACGAATGGTACCTGGTACCGTCCATGGACAAAATGCTGAATTTGTCTTTCTGGGGTGGACAGTGAGTGGTACCAGGTACCGAAAAATACCGAAAAATAGGCGAAAAAACTGCCGGGAGTGCTTGCACCCGGCAGTTTTTTTATTTTGTGATGTAGCGAAGAGCGGTTTGGAGCTGGAGGTCATTCTTTTCCTTTTTAATTTCAGCTAGGATGGCTTTTTCTAGTGCGGAAGCGGTGTTTTTATCGATTCTGCCGCTCACGGTTAGGCCTTGATGGTTTTGGAAGGCCTTCACTGCCGTCTCCGTCGCACCATCAAAATACCCATCTACTCTGCCGGGTGCGAATCCAAGTCCCTCAAGAATTTGCTGAGCATTTTGCACCTGCTCACTATTCATATCCTTCTTCAAAGCCTCCTCGATTTGCAAAGGATGGGTATCAAAAATATCGGGCTGCTTGACCTCAATATCTGGCTTAATTCCTTCCTTATGAATCCAATTACCCTCCGGAGTCAGCCATTTATAGATGGTCAGCTTAATATTGCTTCCATCTCCCATTTCAAAAGGCTGCTGTACCGTCCCTTTGCCAAATGTCCTTGTACCAATCAGTTTATAGCCTTCCGCCTCTTGTAAGGCTCCCGCCAATATTTCCGAGGCAGAAGCACTTCCATTATCAATCAAGACGACAATCGGATAAGGCTTTCCTTTTTCCAGCGGAGAAATAAAACGAATCTTCTCGCCATTGCGCTTCTCAATTTGATAAATCGGCTTATCCTTCGTGACAAATTCCTTCAAAATCTTTTCCACACTGCTCAAAAGCCCACCCGGGTTCCCGCGCACATCAATAATCAGGCCATCGATTCCTTTTTTCTCCATCCCAGTGAGATGCTCATGAAATTCTTTAGCCGTTTCCTTTGAAAAAGAAGTGACTTCAAGATAGCCAATATTTTTTCCACTTTGCTTTTTTATGTCACCATAAACCGTGATTTGTGGAATTTCATCTCTTTTGACCTCGATCACAAGTGGCTTGCTTAATCCATTTCTTTCAATTTCAATCTTTACCGTTGTCCCTTTTTCCCCACGTATTTTCAAGGTAGCTTCGTATAGATCGAGTCCTTCGATACTTTCTCCATCCACAGATAAAATCCGGTCATTCGGCTTTAAGCCAGCCTTTTCTGCAGGTGAGTCTTTAAAAGGGGCAACGATGACCACCTTTCCATCCACCATGCTGACCTCTGCACCAATCCCCTCGAAGGAGGAATCTAACGTTTCGTCAAATTGCTTCACCATTTCCGGATCCATATAGACGGAATACTGGTCACCTAACGTATCTAGCATTCCTTTTATCGCCCCCTCAATGAGGGTCTCCTCTTCTACATCCTCTACGTATTGATTCAAAATTAGTTCATAAGCCTTCCCAAATTTATCAAAATGTTCAAGGCTTCCTTTTATCTGTTCAGGCCCTTCTTCCTTCTCCTCGAGCCCTGATTGCTGCTCTTCTCCGGCTCCCTTCCCTTCTAGCAGCCAATAGGTTCCGAAAGCCCCGACAAACAAGGACCCTGCCATCAAAAGAGCGATCCATCTACGTTTCATCCTCTACCTCCTGTCTCTTTATCTCGCAAAACTTGAAAATATGAACTTGTCCTTTCACTATATGATAAAAATAATCGAGTTATGATTTTGCGAAAGACCCTAAACAACAAAAAAGCGGGAGAAACAATGTTTCCCCCGCTGTTGTCTTACAATGGAACGATTCCCACTGGGTTGATCGCATTTGGTTGACCCGCTTGCCATGGTCCTTTATGTAACTCAAAATGCAAATGCTGGCCATAGGAACGTCCGGTATTTCCCATTACTCCAATTTGTTGACCCTTGGAAACAACCTGTCCCTCACTTGCAAGGCGGCTGCTCATATGCGCATAGACAGTTGTATAGATTTGCCCATTTAAAGAATGGGAGATAAAGATACAGTTCCCATAGGAAGAGGAATAATAGGAACGAATCACGACGCCATCAGCCGCAGCAACAATTGGCACATGACCGCTCGCTGCGATATCCACACCCTTGTGATTTCCTAAGGAGCGCGTTCCAAATCCAGAGGAAAGATAGCCTGCTGCTGGTTTCGTAAAAAATCCGCTTGATACCGGTGGTGCAGAACCCGTCGAACCAGAAGCACCGCTATGACTTGCGGCTTTTTTCTTAGCCGCTTCCGCTTGCCGTTTTTGCTCGAGCTCAATCGCTTTTTGCATCGCCTTTTTCTGTGATGCTAACAGAGCCTCTTGCTCCTCAAGCTCTAGCATTTCTGCATGCATGTCCTCCTCTTGCTTCTTTAAGGTAGTCATGACCTTTTCCTTTTCCACCTTTTGAGAGGCCAGCTTCTTTTTCATTGATTCCAAATCAGCCTGCATCTTTTGAAGACTTGCAAGCGTATCTTCCATTTCCTTTTGCTTGCGCTCAAGCTCTTCCTTATCTGCTTTCTGTTCGCGAAGAATTTCCTGATCGGCTTCCACAAAGACGGCTACTGCACTCATTCGATCAATAAAATCAGAAAAACTCTTCGCACCAAGTAAAACATCAAAATAAGTCACTCGGCCATTTTCCTGAAAGGAGCGAGCACGATCCTTTAAGAGTTCATTTCTCTTCTCAATTCTTGCAGTGAGAACAGCGATTTCCTCTTGTAGCTTCTTCATGTTTGCTTCCGTTTCTTTAATCTCTACTTCCTTTTCTTGAATTTTTGCTTCAGTATCTTCCACAGCCAGATCAATTCGCTTGATTTCTTTGTCTAGACTTTGTTGCTCGCTTTTCACCTGATCAATTTTCTCACTTTTTTCATCTATCTTTGAATTGACCTCTGTTTGCTTTTGGTGAATCTCATTCTTCTTTTCTTTTAAACTATTAAGCTTTGAATTAGCGAGGGCACGTTCTGAAGGGAAACCTGTTGCCAAACTACCTAATCCGACGACAGCTGCAATGGATACCGTGACTAGTGTTTTCTTCAATCCCGATTTCTCCTTTCTATTAATAGCTCTTTTCTCAAATATTGTCATTCCAGAACCACAATCTGCACGAAAAAAGCTCTATTATTCTGTACTATGTAGAAGGGATCCCGAGAGCTAACCTCAGAGATCCCCCAATCCTTAAATCTTCAAGAATTTCCTTACCGACATCATACTTCCCCAAATTCCAATCGCCGCTCCAAGTAAGATTAGGATTCCTGCCACCTGAAACATAAATGGGTTGAACTCTAGTAAATGAATGAAATGTCCTTGTAGCTTCCCTGAAATATAATCATAGGAATATTCATAGATAACGCTGATTAACACAATCGGCACAACAGAGCCTAGCACCCCAAGCATTAATCCCTCCAAGAAGAAAGGCCAACGAATAAAGGCATTCGTAGCACCAACCAGTTTCATAATTTCAATTTCTTTTCTCCGCGCCACGATGGTAATCTTGATTGTATTGGAAATCAAGAACATCGCCGTAAATAACAAGCCAACAATAAGGACCAGTCCAACATTTCGACTTGATTTGATAAAAGCGAACAGCTTATCGACGTCTTCTTGTCCAAATTTCACTTTATAGGCAAACTCAAATTTCTCAATTTTCTTCGCAACCTGCTCAAGCTGCTCTGGTTGCTTTGTTTTGACAACGAAGACATCATAAAGCGGGTTATCCTGCTCAAAAAGCTTGAAGGCTTCTCCCTCGTCGCCGAGACTATCAATCAGATTCTTTAATTCATTCTCTTTTGGTGAAAAAACAATCGATTCCACCTCAGGAATTTGTTCAATTTTCTTCTTTAAGGCAGCTTGATCCTGTTTTGTTGCTGCAATATCAATATGCACACGGATTCTGACATCCTCTTCAATATCCGTTGCCACCTTATTAAGGTTCATCATGATCACAAAGAATACGCCTACGAGCATAAGGGTGACCGTGACCGCACTAACAGAGGCAAATGTCATCCAGCCGTTACGGGCAAGATTTTTCAAACTTTCTTTCATATGGCGGCGCAGCGTTCTAGCTTTCATATCCGTAATCACCTCGCTGCTCATCCCGAATAATTTGTCCATTCTCAATCGCAATGACGCGATGGCGAATAGTATTAACAATTTCTTTGTTATGAGTGGCCATCACAATCGTCGTGCCGCGGGTATTAATTTCCTCAAAAATTTTCATAATTTCCCATGAGGTCTCCGGATCGAGATTTCCTGTCGGCTCATCGGCAATCATCACCTTCGGGGAATTGACAATTGAACGCGCAATCGAGACCCTTTGCTGCTCTCCACCGGAAAGCTCAGAAGGGAGCATTCTGACTTTATGCTTCAAATTGACAAGATCTAACGTTTCCATCACACGTTTTTTGATTTGCTTTGGCTGTTCTTCAATTACCTCAAGGGCAAAAGCAACATTTTCATACACGGTTAACGTCGGGAGCAATTTGAAATCCTGAAACACAACCCCCAAATTTCGACGTAAATGGGGAACCTTATTTTCCTTTAATTTTGCTAAATTGACACCATTAATCATAATCGTGCCGCGGGTCGGTTTTTCCTCCCGGTACATCATTTTGATAAAAGTGGATTTTCCCGCTCCACTCGGACCTACGACATAAACAAACTCACCCTGCTTAATTCGAACGTCAATCCCGTTCGCAGCGACAACACCATTCGGATACTTTTTATATACATCTTCCATTTCGATCATCTATATCACCTTTGGGTTCTTTCTATTTTTGTAGAAATCTATCAAAAAAAATATTGCTAGTTATCCAAGCGAACATAGCCTATCGTAAAAATGATTCTCATTCATAGCCAAATTAATTATAACATCATATTTTGTCGAGTTTCGTTTAAAAAATATTACATTTTCTTTTCATCGTGGAAATAATTCTATTTTTTGACAAGGATGGAGTATTTTCTACCTATGTTAAAAATACAACATATCTTTTTGAACTCCTTCTTTTTTGGGAAAATTGTCAAATATGGAAGGAGAATGTAGAAAGAGGGAATAGATGAAAAAACGTTCTGCTATGGAAACAGAACGTTGTCGATTTATTTTGGATATCTTAGAAGAAAAATGCTTTTATTTTTTTGCAGCAAGCCACTCGGCTACCGCTTCAGCTTCCTCACCTTGTAATTGACGACCTGGCATCGTGCCTTGACCATCTTTGATAACCTTTTCAATTTCTTCCTTTGTCATCGTTGCTCCAATTGCCGATAGCTCAGGTACATTTCCACGACCGTCATCTAAATTGACTCCATGACACATCGAGCATTTTTGCTGATATTTCTTTTCTGGATCTACACTTGCAGTCGTATCTTCATTTTTTGAGTTTTTATCAGTAGCTTCTTCTCCTCCGCCACTACATGCTGCCAAAATTAAAGCTGAACCCATTATCAATGCTAGAAGCTTTTTTCTCAAGCTAGACTCCTCCTTAAACTAAGTAAATCTAACTACATTATACAAAGAGCGATGGATCAAAGGCTTTTATATTTTTATCAATTTAGTGAATTTATTCTCTTTTTATAATATTTATTATCTAATAGGTATTAAAAAAACGTTCGGCCATAGAGGAGCCAGAACGTTTGATTTATCTATCTTATTTCTTTGCAGCTAACCAATCAGCAAGTGATTGTGCCTCATCATCTGATACATTTTGTGCTGGCATATTGCCTTTTCCATCAAGAATCACTGTCTTAATTTCGTCTGCAGACAAGGTACCGCCGATAGCTGTTAGATCAGGTCCCACTCCACCTTTTAAATCGCCGCCATGGCAAGCACTACAGCCTTTGCTGTTATATAGCTCTTCACCATTTGCGCTTGCGGTATCTCCGCCTTTGTTGCCGCCCTTATCCTTCGCATCATCATCTCCGCCACCACAAGCAGCTAATACTAAAGAAGTACCCATTAATAATGCAAGAAGCTTCTTTTTCAATTGAACTCCTCCTCAGGAAAATAGTACATATACGGCTATATTATACCAATTCTATGCCCTTTTGAAACCCTCTCCTAGTACCTCTGCTGCATCCATAACAACAACAAATGCTGTCGGATCAATGCTTTTGACCAATTGTTTCAATTTTGTGAACTCCGTTTGATCTACGACACACATGAGGATTGGACGTTCATAATCAGTATAACCACCATATGCTGATAGTTTTGTCACACCTCTATCAATTTTATTCAAAATTCCTTCACGAACTTCTGATTGTTTATTGGTAATGATCATCACCATTTTGGATCGACCGAGACCAATCTGCACCAGATCAATGGTTTTACTCGTGACATAAAGTCCGATCAAAGCATAAAGTCCTCTTTCAATATCAAAGACAATAGCAGCAGTTAAGACAATTAACCCATCAATAATCGCCACACAGGTTCCAAGCGACAACCCTGTATATTTATTGATGATTTGGGCGGCCAAATCCGTGCCTCCTGTGGATGCCTTCCCTCGAAACACAATGCCAAGCCCCAGTCCAATTCCGATCCCACCAAAAAGAGAAGCGAGTAAAGGATCATGTGTCCAAGGATCAAGCTCTTTTGTAAGAAACACCACAAATGGTAGAAACACCGTACCAACCAGCGTCTTGATGCCAAATTGCCTTCCTAATAATAAGACGCCAGCGATAAAAAGCGGAATGTTAAAAGCCCACTGCACATAGGCCGGTTCCCATCCAAATACTGCAGCTGTGATGGTACTAATCCCGCTCACACCCCCAGATGCGACACGATTCGGCAAGAGGAACACATTGAACACCAACGCAATGATGGCTGAACCAAGCAATATGTAAAAATATTCTAAGCTTTTTTCAATAACAGGATTAAATGTATGTCCGCGCCTACGGTTGCTCATAGCCTGTCTCCTTTACCTTATGATAACTCATTATCTTCTTAATCATGTAAAACCCCTATTCCGACAGTGAGTATACCACGGGCTTACACCCATGTAAACGCCAGCAGGCTACCGTTTTAAAGGAGTAAATTCACTTGTTCCTTTTGGTACCTGGTACCGCCGGTGGACATTTTCCCTTAAATGTCCACGTGGAGTGGACACTTTATTCATAAAAAAACCTTCACAATGCCGGGATAGTTGAGGGGATTTTCCTCAAGTCCCTTTGCGTGAAGGTTTGTAATCATTAGGATAGGCTTAGTTTAGAGCGTAAATAAGCATTTATGAAGATATCCAAGTCCCCATCCATAACCGCTTGGACGTTTCCACTTTCAGTATTGGTTCGGTGGTCCTTTACCATGGAATAGGGATGGAACACGTAGGAACGGATTTGGCTACCCCAGCCAATTTCCTTTTGTTCCCCGCGAATTTCTGCAAGCTCCTGCTCCTGCTCTTCAATTTTCTTTTGATAGAGCTTCGCTTTAAGCATTTTCATTGCAGCCTCGCGGTTCTTAATTTGCGAACGCTCATTTTGACATTGAACAACGATTCCGGTTGGCAGGTGAGTGATACGCACTGCGGAATCGGTTGTGTTGATATGCTGCCCACCAGCTCCTGTCGAGCGGTAGGTATCAATCTTTAAATCATCACTGCGAATTTCAATTTCAATTTCTTCATTCATTTCCGGCATCACTTCACAGGAAACGAAGGAAGTATGACGGCGTCCTGACGAATCAAATGGGGAAATCCGAACGAGTCGATGAACTCCTTTTTCTGCCTTCAAATAGCCATATGCATTATGACCTTTTATTGAAAGGGTGACACTCTTAATCCCCGCTTCATCTCCAGGAAGATAATCCAGCGTCTCCACCTTAAAGCCCTTCTTCTCGGCCCAACGTGTATACATGCGCAGAAGCATCGAGCCCCAATCCTGTGACTCGGTTCCGCCTGCCCCCGGGTGTAGCTCTAAAATGGCATTATTTTTATCATAAGGCTCGCTTAGAAGAAGCTGAAGTTCGTATTCATTCATTCGCTTCACTAAGTCTTCAAGCTCTTCCTCAAGCTCGGCCTGAAGCTCGGCATCGCTTTCTTCCTTTACAAGCTCATAGGTTAATTCAAGATTCTCAAAGGTTTCATTCAAATCATGAAACTCATTCACCTGGTCCTTTAGCCCATTTGCCTCACTAATGACGGCCTGAGCACTCTGTTGATCATTCCAGAAATCAGGCTGGAGCATCTCATCCTCCAGCTCAGCAATGCGCGCCTCCTTGTTCTCTAAGTCAAAGAGACCCCCTAAAGTCCGCTAGTTTTTTAGCTGTAGTCTCTAACTCATGTCGAATTTCTGCTAATTCCATTTGCTTCACCTCTGTATATTTTCTTATATAAATTGTTGTTGGTTAATAATAAGGTAAAAATTATAGGTCATGCTTGAAATATGATGGTAAGAATAGTATTTCCTTGGTATTGACGGGATGTTTTTGTCTGGTCGAGTGTGAATGAAGACAAGCTTACCGGTGTTTGTTGATACTTGTCTTTATTTGAGCACGTATGATGACAAGTTCTCCTTGGAAACGTTGAGTCCTGTCGTCATTAGACGCGTATGACGTCAACTTTACATTGGTTACATTGTATTCTGTCGTCATTGAGCCCGTATAACGTCAACTTCCCATCGGTTGCATTGTATTCTGTCGTCATTGAGCCCGTATAACGTCAACTTCCCATCGGTTGCATTGTGTTCTGTCGTCATTGAGCCCCTATGACGACAACTTCACATTGGCTACATCGATTCCTGTCGTCATTGGGTCCCTCTGAAGACTTGTTCACCTGGTCGTCACCATTCGTAGTCCTCAGTGCGTCCTCCCTCAAGACAAATCCACATGTTTTACCCTAACCAACACTCACCAATACACGTACTTCAACCCCAAAGCCATTTTCGAGGAAAGATATTTTCGTACGGATTGTGGCTTTATTGCCAGCCATTCCGCTTCATACTAGACATATGCCACGTATAGAGTAAATCAGCACTTTTCTCTGTTATTTTAATAAATAGACTGCATAAACAAGGTTTAAACAAAAGCAACAATGCTTGAGAAAAGAGCCTCGAGGAAAAAAAGAGTCGGTTCCCCGACCCCAATTTCTTCTATGATGTGCGACCACAGCAGTTTTTGTATTTTTTTCCACTTCCGCAAATACATGGATCATTACGGCCGACATTGATGGCTTTGACGATTGGCTTTTTCTTTACCTTTTCGCCATCTTCCTTTGGATTGACGGCCTGACCCTTTGCGACTTCCTCACGCTCTAGGTTATTGCGGATTTCCGCCTTCATGACGTACTTCGCGGCATCATCCTCAATGGCTGCAATCATTTCTTCAAACATCGCAAAGCCCTCGTGGTTGTACTCACGCAATGGATCGATTTGTCCGTAAGCACGGAGATGGATTCCCTGACGAAGCTGATCCATCGCATCGATATGGTCAATCCACTTGGAATCAACCGCACGGAGTAAGACAACCTTTTCAAATTCACGCATTTGCTCCTCAGCAAGCTGCGCTTCTTTTTCTTCATAGCGCTCTTTCACCTTTTCAAAAATCAACTCGGTGATTTCCTCTGGTACCTTGCCGCGAAGCTCTTCAACCGTGACATCGCCTTCGTGTAAAAGATTACCATTTACATAGTCAATTAAACCTTGTAAATTCCACTTCTCTGGCTCTTCATTAGCAGGCGTAAAGGCCTCCACGTGACGGCTCAAAGAGCTCAAAATCATATTCTGGAGAATTTCTCGTAAATTATCAGATTCAAGCACTTCATTACGCTGCTTGTAAATAATTTCACGCTGCTGGCGCAATACGTCATCATAGGATAGCAATTGTTTACGAGCATCAAAGTTATTTCCTTCTACCCGTTTTTGCGCAGATTCAACCGCCTTGGAAACCATTTTACTTTGGATTGGTTGAGAATCATCCATTCCAAGTTTCGTCATCATGGCCTTCATATTGTCTGAGCCGAAGCGACGCATTAATTCATCTTCCATCGATAGATAGAATTGCGTAACCCCTGGGTCCCCTTGACGACCAGAACGTCCACGAAGCTGGTTATCGATCCGTCGGCTTTCATGTCTTTCCGTACCAATAACCGCCAAGCCACCAAGCTCCTTCACACCCTCACCAAGCTTGATATCTGTACCACGACCAGCCATGTTGGTGGCAATTGTAACAGAACCCTTTTCTCCGGCAGATGCAATGATTTCGGCTTCACGTCCATGGTTTTTCGCATTTAAGACATTGTGATGGATGCCTTTTTTCGTCAAATACTTTGAAATCAGCTCAGATGTTTCAATCGCAACCGTACCAACTAGCACCGGCTGGCCCTTTTTATGGCGTTCAGCGATATCCTCGACGACCGCGCGGAACTTGCCATCCATAGTCGCATAGATTAAGTCGGCACGATCATCACGAGTAATCGGCCTATTCGTCGGAATCACGATAACATTCATATTATAAATATTGCGGAATTCTTCTTCCTCTGTCTTCGCAGTACCCGTCATCCCCGCAAGCTTATTGTACATACGGAAATAGTTCTGGAACGTAATCGATGCGAGGGTCATGCTTTCATTTTGAATTTCAAGACCTTCCTTCGCCTCAATGGCCTGGTGAAGTCCATCGCTATAGCGACGCCCCTTCATCAAACGTCCAGTAAACTGGTCAACAATGACAATTTCCCCATCCTGCACGACGTAATCAACATCGATATGCATGCTCGCATGGGCCTTTAACGCCTGATTGATATGATGGTTGAGGGAAACATGACGGATATCAAAAAGGTTCTCAATCCCAAAAGCCTTCTCTGCCTTGGAGATCCCGTCCTCTGTTAATTGAACTCCCTTCGTTTTCTCATCATACGTATAATCCGTTTCTTTTTTCAAGGTACGAACAAATGCATTCGCCTGAATATAGAGAGCGGTTGACTTCTGAGCTGACCCAGAAATAATGAGCGGTGTACGAGCCTCATCAATTAAAATGGAGTCAACCTCGTCAATAATCGCAAAATTAAGCGGGCGCTGAACCTTTTGCTCCTTGTAGAGCACCATGTTATCACGCAGGTAGTCGAAGCCAAGCTCGTTATTTGTGCTGTACGTAATATCGCAGGCATAGGCCGCTTGCTTCTCTTCCTTCGAAAGCCCATTGGAATTCAAACCCACGGTTAAGCCTAAAAATTCGTAAAGCTGACCCATTTCCGTTGCGTCACGGGAAGCAAGGTATTCGTTCACGGTAACAACGTGTACCCCTTTTCCAGAAAGAGCGTTCAGGTATACTGGCATCGTCGCCGTTAACGTTTTTCCTTCCCCTGTCTTCATCTCCGCAATATTCCCTTCATGAAGGGCTGCCCCCCCCATGAGCTGGACAGGATATGGATAAAGTCCAAGCACACGCTTGGCCGCCTCACGAACAACCGCAAATGCTTCTACTAAAAGATCGTCCAAGGATTCGCCCTTATGATGACGTTCCTTAAATTCAACTGTCTTCATGCGCAGCTGCTCATCCGTTAAAGCAGCTGTTTTACTGGCAAGTGCGTCAATTTGTTCACTTAATTTCGTCAAACGCTTTAGATCACGTTTGGTTGGATCGAAAACTTTATTTAACATTCCAAGCATTGAATACGCTCCTTTTAAATAAGGCTTTATAATCTGCTAGTGGAGAAGCCTCTCGCTACTCCGCTCTCCAACTAGGCCAAAACAATAGCATTTTTCTCAAACATTGTTCCATTTGAACAATTAATTGATCACTAAATCTTTATTTCATACAGCCAACTCTTAAAACAGAGGAGAAAAGTGCTGGGGGATCTTATGCGTGGCACTTACTCTGTATGAAACAGAATGGTCGGTATGAGGACCATTCTATGACCATAATCCGTGGAAGATTTGCCAAAACAAAAAAGAAAGGCGAAATCCTCTCTCTCATTTTGTATTCTAAATAGAGAATTTTTCTCTGTAATCTTGCTGTCTTATCTTTGCTGAAATCAAGTTTATTCCTTATCATATTACCACTTCCAAAGAGGAGTGACAACTTTTGTAAAGGGCCCTTTATCACAAAAAGACTGACTAAAAAGCCAGCCTTTTCATCTATTAGAATAGATATCCATCGTCATCGTCCTCTTCGTCATCCCAGTCATCATCGGGAAAACCAAAGGATCCTAACTCCAAATCCTCTATGATTTGCTCTAGATACATGCCCTTTAACTCCATAAGCTCTTCATATAAATCAAATTCCATATCTCTAATAGCCGTACCCAAAGTAGAGGGAGAGATTCCATATAGATTTGCGATCTCTTTTTTTGTTAGATCGAGCATTGGATTAGCCTTCAGGTTCAAATAATGAACGGCTGCTGCATAGGTTTCTGGCTTTTTAATCAGCTTTAGATCCTTTTCACAGTATTTAAACCAAAGAAGAAGTCCTGTGGCAATGAGCGTATCAGGAGCAGATCCCTCTTTCATTTTTTCTTCAAAAAGAACCGCTATTTCCCTGTGAGCATCGTTCTTCCAGTCAATGCTACCCGATCCATAATCAAGCATCGCATACGGTAAGGTGTTCATCAAATCAAGAAACTGCTCCTGTAAGAACTCTATGGGGTTGTCATAGGTCGTACGTCCGAATTCCTTCCTTAGGAAAAGCTCCTCCTTCTCGTTATCCTCTCCTTCCATGTCAAAAATGGTAGGGAATACGATCCACTCCGTACCAAATGGAACAAGAATGGCAAATAAGAAGGCGTTAGCTGTTACGTCATATTCTTCTAACAGCTTGATTTGGTGGACTTCATTGGTAAATGCATCCCTCACTGCCATAGTATCCGAAGTGATTCCAACCACTCTTCCCGCAATCGGTCTAGGGTTTGTCCATGTTTGAAGAATCTCTTTTACCTTCGGCCGCTGAATCATTCTGCTTTTTTCTTCAATAAAATGCTGTAGAATTGTTTTTCCATGATCGACGGGGACAAAGGATGTGAACCAGAGGGTGTGCACAAACAAATAATACTCCATTTCGTCTTCATCCTCGACTAAAAGGCGGTCAATCCTCCCAGAAAAATCATCATCTAGCTCAATCTCAAATCTCTCCATCGCATAATGGAGCACCTGCGCCTGTATGTCCATGATTTCTTTTTCGATAATGGAAGTGATTGATACCGTCTTCTGAAGCCCGCAGCATTTCTTGTATTTCTTCCCGCTTCCGCATGGACATGGCTCATTGCGGCTCACCTTCGTTTGCATCATTGGTTTCTCCTCTTTTCTATCTATCAGTCTATTTTTTCGTTACATTTTTGAATGTTAAAAAAGGTCCCTTTTACTACCAGTCTAAACATTTTCTCAAAAAAATAAAACAGCTATCTATGAAAATTAGACAACTGTTGTTATTTTTCATCAATTTGTGATAACTTGGTGGCTTAGGACAGGACCACTGCCCCGTAAACGAGCGCTCCAGCGATCACATAAGCTGGGTGAACCTTCATTTTTTCCATGAGAATATAGCTTCCTACCCCGAGAAAGAGAGTTTGCCAGATCCCTACACCCTCATAGGCAGAAAAGAAAAAATCATAGGTCATAACGCCAAGCAACACAGCAATAACCGGGCGAATCAGCGTCGTCATCCGTTTGACCCGCGGAGAATCCTTGTGTTTCATGAGGATCCCCAACAAGCCAAGCATTAAAATGAGCGAAGGGCCAACGGTTGCAAAAATAGCGACAGTAGCACCAAGAAACCCGGCCTGTTGAAAGCCGATATAACCTGCCATCTTGGTGGCGATCGGACCTGGCAAGGCATTGGCCAGCGCCAGCACCTCACTAAATTCGTTAACGGTCAGCCAGCCGTAGCGATCCACAACCTCGTTTTCGATGAGAGGGATTGAAGCGGGTCCTCCACCATACCCGAGGATTCCAGGGATGAAAAATGCCAAAAATATTTTCCAATAAATCATGATACTTGCTTCTCCCCTTTTTCACCAGCAGAATCCTTTTTCACTAAGGCTGCGACAAGTAAGACGATAATAATAATGGCAGGATGAATATGAAGGAATTGTAACAGAATGGTACTGACAAAGATAAAAATAAAGGTCCATTTCCAGCCAAGCTGCGATTTGGACGATTTTTTCACAAAATCCCAGGTTAGGGTTCCGAGTAACACCATGACAACCGGTATAACCGCTGTTGCCATCCCATGCACCCAAGGTTGATCCCGGTATGCATTCAATACGTTTAATAGAAGAATCATCAGCAGGATCGTTGGAACCATCGTTGCCACGAGGGCATTGATCATGCCGAGCACACCGCCAACACGATACCCGATATACCCCGCCATTTTCGTATTAATTGGACCTGGCAGGGCATTGGCAAGTGCTAAGATATCACCAAATTCATCTGTATCCATCCATTTAAATGTATCTACGACTTCCTTATGAACGAGGGGAATCGCAGACGGTCCGCCGCCATAACCTAATATCCCCGAGCGAAAAAAGGCTATAAAAATATCGAGCTGTTTCATCGTCCCGTCACCTTTCCCTTCTCAGTATATTGTTGTAAATATGGAGTCCATTTACACCCGACCCTCTCCATGACAAAGAAAGTGGTATACCTAATATACCACTCTTCATGGATGATAACACCATTCTGTTTCCTTTACGGTCATCGGGTCAACGGTGCACGCTTTTGCTCTCAATTAACAACTTGTACTTACATTACCAAACAGCAATTGACCCATCAGTGCGTGCTTCCGTACCACCGATAAGGACACCTGTATCCGGATCACGCCAAATAATTTGTCCACGTCCAAATCCACCAGTGTCGACCGACATTTCCACTTGATGCCCTTTGCGAGCAAGCGCTTGTGCAAGATGATTTGGGAAATGAGGCTCAACTTGAATTTTCTTTTCACCAACCCATTGCCACCTCGGAGCATCTAGGGCAGCCTGGGGATTGAGGTGGAAATCGATGGTATTCATGATGACCTGCATATGTCCCTGCGGCTGCATGTATCCACCCATCACGCCAAATGGCCCAATTGCCTCGCTTCCCTTTGTAAGAAATCCCGGAATGATCGTATGATATGTTTTTTTGCCTGGTTGTAGCGCATTGTGGTGCTCCGGATCAAGGAAGAAATCCCGCCCCCTATTTTGCAAAGCAATTCCGGTACCAGGTACCACAAGTCCTGAACCAAAGCCCATGTAATTGCTCTGGATAAAGGAAACCATGTTGCCCTCCCCGTCAGCCGTTGCAAGATAGACCGTGCCCCCGCTTGGCGGCTGATATGGGTTCGGAAGGATTGCCTCTTCCGTAATTTCATTTCTTCGACTCACAGCATAAGCTTCTGATAGTAATTCATCAACCGTCAATTTCATTTCCTTCAGGTCCGTGATAAAAGCTTTTCCGTCTGTGAAAGCAAGCTTCATCGCCTCAATTTGCTTGTGGTAGGTGTCAACGAAATCTCTCGTGTGGAAGTCATAGCCCTGAACAATATTTAATGCCAAAAGGGCTACTAGACCTTGACCGTTCGGCGGAATCTCCCATACATCATACCCGCGGTAGTTAACCTTAATCGGCTGAACCCATTCGGCTTTATAATCGGCAAGGTCCTCCTTCGTGAGGAACCCATTATATTTTTTCGAAAAAGCATCGATTTTCTCAGCAAGTTCTCCCCGATAAAAACTTTCCCCATTTGTTTCCGCAATGGAACGAAGGGTTGCTGCATGACCTTCCGACTTCCAAACTTCGCCGACCTTTGGCGCCCTTCCATGTGGTGCAAAGATATCAAACCAATGTTGGAATTCTTCCCCCGTTAAAAGTTCCTTAAATCTTTTATAAGCAATTCCCCAATAGCGCCCTAGGATCGGCGTAAGCGGAAAACCGTTTTCTGCATAATCGATCGCTGGCTGAAGGACCTCTTTTAAAGATAGCTTACCAAATCTTTTCGATAATTCTGCCCACGCAGACGGTGCTCCTGGAACGGTGACAGGGAGCCAGCCGTAGGTCGGCATCTCATCAAAGCCCCTTTCCTTCACCGCATCAATACTAATAGACTTCGGTGCAGGACCGCTTCCGTTCAAACCATGGAGCTCGCCCTTTGTCCAAACAAGCGCAAAGGCGTCTCCCCCGATGCCATTTGAGGTTGGTTCCACGACGGTTAACATGGCAGCCGTCGCAATCGCTGCATCAATGGCATTGCCGCCTTTTTTTAGAATATCGAGTCCAGCCTGGGCTGCCAGCGGCTGAGATGTGGCTACCATTCCTCTTTTAGCAAAGACCGCCGTCCGCTGAGATGGATATGGATAATATTGAAAATCAAGATTCACCTTGTTTGCCTCCTTAATTTAGAGGCCCTTTTCTCAAGCTATGTAGGGATTTTCAGAAATATCATGATTTTGGGCGTATTCTTGAGAAGGGGTCCTGCTGTTATGGTTTTATTGTGATTTGTGTGAATAGGTTTAAAATTCATATATTCATATTTTAATATAATGTGAAGGATTGTACAATTTTTGTTTTTTGGGGGATGGATTAATATTTCTGTTGAAGCTGTTTTAAATGGGGTTACGGGTTAGTAGATTCACTTAGTTCTCCAGAACAAATAAAAACCGCAGCCACGAAAAAGGTGACTGCGGTTCGTTGTCCATTTTTACTGCGCTT
Source organism: Anoxybacillus andreesenii (assembly GCF_030813005.1). NCBI lineage: Bacteria > Bacillati > Bacillota > Bacilli > Caryophanales > Anoxybacillaceae > Anoxybacillus > Anoxybacillus andreesenii. Next base: position 14,740 of record NZ_JAUSTU010000020.1, on the reverse strand, counting down.
CGATTAAGCCATAGCGGCCATCCTTACGCTTATAAACAACGTTCGTTAAGTTTGTTTCAGCGTTTGTGAAAACGTAGAAATTATGACCAAGCATGTTCATTTGAAGAATCGCTTCCTCGCTGTCCATCGGCTTCAAGTCAAAGCTCTTTTGACGAACAACCTCGAGCTCATGCTCTTCTTCAATCGTTGGTGCGCTGCTGTCCTCGAAAGTTGTAAATACTGTATTCACATGACCTTTTTCACGGGACTTGCGGTTCACCTTTGTTTTGTACTTGCGGATTTGACGCTCTAATTTATCGGTAATTAAATCAATCGCTGCATACATATCCTCATGAACTTCCTCTGCACGCAATACAAGATTTGGCATTGGAATCGTAACTTCTACCTTAGATTTCTTGTCATTGTAAATTCGTAAATTCACATGCACATTTGCTTCAGGAGTTTCTGTAAAATATCTTTCCAGTTTACTAATTTTCTTTTCGACATACTCTCTAATTGCTGGAGTTACCTCAATGTTTTCTCCTCGTACGTTAAAATTCATAAGTGAACTCCTCCTTTTCCTATAATCCAATAACGTATACATCTTTTGCACCCAGTAGGAGTTTGCTCTGGGTAGCAAAGGATTTATACAGAACCTTAAAATAAGGCTATGTATACTATTTCTATTTTAACCCATAAAACTCCTGCTAAAACAGTGAAAAACCTAATAAAAATTTGTCGAATTCGTGAAAGAGAGCAATCCGGTTGGTACCAGGTACTTTTTTGAACTATGGTTCAAAAAGGTACCTGGTACCGAGTAATAAAACTATAGGTTTTCTATTTCTTCTTTGCTTAACTCCGTAAGCTTTGTAATTACATCGATAGAGTATCCTTCCTGCAACATTTTCCGGGCGACTTCCTTCTGTCCAAGAATCATTCCTTTTGCTTCGCCTTCTTTGATGCCTTCTTCTCTTCCTTCTTCCTTCCCAATTCTTTTGTAGTATTTTGCAAAGGATGTATCCTCTAAGGATAATGACATTTCTGTTCCCTCCTTTTCAATCATTGGGGTGATTTCATAGACTAATGCTTCTGTTTCCTCTTCTTGTAACTCGATAACATGGTCAATGAATATGAATAATCTTTCGATTTTCTTACGGTCTAAGCTCGTATTTTTTAGCAGTAACCTCATCAGTCTCCTTTTATATGGATACTTCAAATTTTCTTGTTTTTTTCCTCGCAACACATACAATCCTGCCAAAATGACAAGAGAAAAAGGATTATTTGATTGTAGTAGTTCAGCTTCATCCTGTTCCAATATTTTGTAGGCTTGATACTTATAGATTAATTCTGTACCAAAAAAGTGATAATTATAGATGTTTGGTTTGAAGGTTGAGGAATCATCGGTGAAAAGGGCGATGGCGAATAGCTTTTGATTAAACTTATCAAGTGCTCGATAAAAATATTGAAACATGCGCATTGGAAAATCGGGATCTCTGTCTCCTTGGACCTCTATATGAACAAGTATCCACTGTTCCTGTCCATTTTTCAACTTTAATCCAATAAGTTTGTCTGCTCTGCGGTTCTTAGATTTGGAGGATGGAAAAAGTTTTTGCAGTTCTTGCTCTCTGGACTGCGGTGGTTGAGAAAAATCAGCTATCTCATACAAATCTGGGGCAAAAAATAAGAGGAATTCTTCAAAAAGCTCAGAGATAATTTCTTTCCATAAACGATCATAGTCTGGCAAGGGGTGCCAACTCCTTTCTTCATTCGGGGAAAAATTTCATGAAAAAAATGGGGCTATAATAATATTCGACAATCGAATCTAAATTCCCTTTTCTACTTAACCCAAAAGGAATAGGTACTTTTTTGAACAAATGTTCAAAAAGGTACCTGGTACCAATTTGAACCGTGACCAAAAATAAAGCATCCGGCTTTTATCAAAATTAACCGGATGCTTTATTTTACTTTTTCTTATCTAGGTACATTCCATCAATGGAGAAGTTCCCGTAAGGATCTGCATATTGATCGCTTTTCTTCTTTTGAAGGCTCAACAGTTTGATATCCTGTTTGATTTTGCTTTGATGATTCTCTAGCAACGTCTTAAGTTTATACTCTAATTTTCTAAGCTCTTCTTTATTGTTCTGGCTGAGCTCCCCTAAATCGGGAAGCTCCTTGAGAATGAGCTCTCTTTCATTCAGCATTCCTTGTATGGTCTCAATAAATTCTTCTCGGTCATCGGTAGGAAATTCCGCTTCAAGATGTGCCAGCAGCTGTTTCGTCTTTTTTATAAAACGGACCAGCGCTTCCATCTACACCTGTCCACTTTCTGCCATCTGTGGTTTCTTCGCTAGTTTCATAACTTCTTTCCAAGTATCCCGAAATTCCAAAACAAATCCTTCAACCTCATCAAGAATTTCTACACTGTTTTTTGTATTGGCCTCAATGAGGCGATGATAGAGATAATCATACATTTGTAATAAATTCTTAGAAATTTCAACGTTCATGTCTAACGTAACCATAAGCTCTTGAACAATATTCTGAGCCTTAAGCAAGTTGGTATGACGTTGTTCTATATCATTAGCTTCAATTCCTAATTTTGCAAGCTTAATAAATCTCAAGCAACCATTATAAAGCATGAGAGTCAATTCTGCAGGTGAAGCAGTATTAACTGAGTTTTGCTTATAGGCTTGATACGGCTGTTGCATTGCCAAATTACTCACCTTCTTATATTATTTCCATCCGGCAGTGGTGTTATCTTCTGGGTAGAGCCGTTTCTTATTTCTGACCCATTCCTAGCTGGGCCAAAAGCTGTGAAGATTGACTGTTTAGTTGCTGCATCGCTTTTTCCATCGCAGTGTATTGGTTCCAATAGCGTTGTTCAACCATCTTTAACCGATCTTCTAATCTTGTAATATTATCCTTAATTCTCAAAATATCTTTACCCATTGAGTAGTTATGCTCGGTTTTATAAGTATTCCCGGCCTTTTCCTCAATCTTGCCCATTGTTTCTGCTATTGAACTACGAAGTCTACGGGCAATACCTAGAACGGGTGTCGTGTTCTTATCATTAGGATTAAGTGATGCTGTTCCATCCGCCATAAAAAGCTGATAAATGGCTTCCGGGTTATCTTCAATGGCTTCCCTCAGCTTGTCCTCATCGATTTCTAGCTTTCCACCATCCAGATAATCCTTTGAGGTCTTTATCCCAATCTCGGAAAGCTGATTGTATTTCTTGTCCGTACGCGTATCCGCATTTGAAACGACCTCAGCATAGAGATCCATTCGCATTTTTGAAAGCCCAGAGGATAACAATGTGTCACGGCGCAGCATCCCGCTCCTTGCTTTCTCTTCCCATTGCTCAACCTCTTTCTCTTTCATTGCAGCTTTTTGCTCATCTGTTAACGGAGTAAAGGTTCGATAACGCTCTTCTTTTAACTCCCCGTTAATCTTTCCAATCATCTCATTGTATTTATCCACAAATTCTTTGATGGTTTTCACAATTTCGTCGGTGTCGTTTTTGACACTGATTGTTGAAGATTCAGTGGAACCAGCCGAATCTTTCTTTAATGTAAAGGTGACATCGTTCATTGTGAAAGTGTTTGATTTTCTGGTTGTTTGTAATCCATTAATGGTAAAGGAAGCATCTGTACCGTGTGAAGAGTTATCTTCATTAGAAGAATCCAATTTTAATGCGCCTGTAAAAAAGGAAGCAGACTCGCCGACAAAATTTATCGATTTTCCGTCTTTGACTAATTCTCCCGTTGCCTTGCGTTGTGTCACAACCTTGTCTGTGCCACTATCGTAGAAAATATTAATCCCTACATTGGATTTGTTAATTTCATTGAACACGCTGTTCAATGATGTAGTTCCAGAGAATTTGAAGCTTGATTCCCTCGTATTAGTCGAACCATCCTCATTATACGTTTCAATATTAAAGTCTAAGTAATTGGCCTTAAATTCTACGCTAAATGTATCCCCTTCAGCTAGGGATTCTCCAAATACCATTTTGCCAGTATTATCATCAATATAAACTTCTTTCCCGGTAGGTTTATCACTTTCTGTGGCTGCTTTAGCTACAATTTTATAATTTTCTGTGCTACCATCAGCTTTCGTCACAGTAATAAATTGTTCACTGGTACCTGTCTGAGCATTTATATCTGAAATGGCTCCCCTTGTAAGTTGAAAATCCGTGCCTCCACCCTCAGGAACAGTAAAACTATTTGAGACATCTTCCTTCTTCCACGTTAAACCCGAAAGCTTATCCTTCTGCGACCACAAGCTTTTTGTCGGGTCTAATTTACCTCCAGTACTTATCGATCCAGTACTCTGAATCCTAGCAGCCGTGGCCAATTTCACATTCTCAATTTTATAAGAGACATTCCCAGCCTCAGCATTTGCAACTGCACTAACAAGTTCACTGTTGGAAGTCGTTACTGTTTTCTTTAACATCTTTGATTGTTTATATATATTATCAAATAAATAAGTATCAAAGCTCTTTAAAAGCTTATTCATTTCACGGTAATCATCCCGTTGCCACTCGATTACTTGCTGCTGCTGCTTAAGGCGATCCAATGGCTGTCTTTGAACCTTCATCAATGAATCTACGATGGATTGGGTGTCCAAACCACTTGCTAATCCGGTAAAGCGTATCGATTCTACCACTTTGTTCCCTCCCAATTAGAGCTTCTTATCTATAAATAAACCGAGAAAATGTGTCATTTTGGCATACATATCAAGCAGTTCTCTTTCGGGAATTTCCCTTATGACCTTTTTCGTGTCCTGATCAATCACTTCCACATAATAACGATCAAGGTCCTCATGCATTTTGAAATTCAAAGACGTATAATGTGGCTTTAAAAATTCGTTCATGCCGTTAACAATATGCTCTATGTCGTCCTTTGTTAACTCCTTTTTCTTTTCCTCATCTGTTTTCGTTCTTGCATTTTGTTGTTCTTCTTGATGTTTTTCTATTAATGCCCTCGCCTCTACCTTCAGCATTTGTTTGCTTTGAGTAGATTCAACTGAACCTGTTGAGGAAGCTAAACCATTAATTTTCATATTGAACAACTCCTCGATATAATCCTAAGAGTTATATCGGTTGAGAGTAGCTTTATTTAACATTTCTCGACAAATAATTAAAGGGAATTTACCAATGGATGTAAAAATTCTCTGCTAAAGACATGCCATCAGCCTGAAACTAAAAAAGAGATGTTCATAGATGATCCACCACCATCGACAAACACCTCTGTCTTTTAGATTTTACCCTTTTAGATCAATACTTGCTCCAAGATGTGGCTGTGCAGCTTGCTGAATCGCCCTCACATCTGCCTCACTCATCATCTTATTAAGGAAATCAGCGTTTCCCTCTGCAGAATCCATAGCTTTTTTCAGTATGGATATTGATGCCTGCTGGTTTACCTGGCCTTGACTGAAGGCCATGGATAATAATGCAACGTCCATAAAAAAACCTCCTCTTCATTCTATTGTCTCCTTCTTAGTAAAAGAAAACAAGCTTAAACGGCGAAATCCGAACTAGAATCCGTAAAATTGCTGCATGCTCTTCTTGATCTCTTGAATAATCGGCTGGTTCTCAATTTCCACGACAGATATTTTGAGCCTTTCTAAAACTGGTTTCAAAATAAGATGTAGCTCTCTAGTTATCCATACCTCTCTAGGCACTGCTTCCAGCTTTTCTCCAAGTTGAACAAAAATGGATTGTATATTTTTTTCACGTTCCTCTGGCCGCAACAGCTCATGATGAACAATCATTCCATTTTTTCGTTCAGCTGCTACAAAAACGAGCGGAAAATAAGGCCTTTCTGATGGTTGATCTTGAACAGGGCCGAGACTGTAAAACATGCCGATTTCTAAAGGCACATTAAATTTTTTATTTTTTGTCTTTATTCTCTGAAGATCTAGTTCGCTAATATGAAAATCACTCGGTTCTGCTTCTACCTCATTTGCTTTCAGTAAAATATGCGTATCCTGCCAATTCAATGTTTTACTTATCTCAACTGCTGACTGGGCAAGACACTCTCCTTCCTCATGAAAGCCCTCGATAATAAGTCCATCTTTTACTCGACGACAAATATCAAGCGCCCGCTCTAAGACGATAGCGAATGACTCTACTTCTTCACTTGATAGAAGCCAAGGATAATAGCCAGGGACTAAGCTACGAAACATCGGCCATTTCTTATGTCCTCGGAAGGTGAACCCTGCTTGTTTGATAAGATTGTAATCATCTGGTGTAAGCTCGTCACGATTGCAAAAGCTTAAGACAATGCTATGATTTTGGTAGATTGCATCCTCATTAATAACAGAACCCGCTACAATACCTTTCAAAAAAGCAAGTCCATCCTGACCTATAAAAGCAGCAAGCCCAAATTCTTCTCCCAACGCACCCATGATAGAGCAATAAAAGTATTCACCTGATTGTGGATCCTGCACTGCAAAGATTTGATCATCATCAAGGTACTCCCAAGGGGCCAGCTCGTTAAACTGTTTAGCTAAACTTAAAAGATGTGGCCAATGATTTTCCCTATCATCCTTCTGTTCGTCTAAAGGTAAAGAAAGTTCCTCCGCAAAAACGTTTAAAAGCAAATTAATCCTACTCTTTAGCTCTTCTGGATCGACCTCTTCTACCTCCTCCACAAATCCACCGCTATCCTCTTCCGCTGGCCCCCTCATGGCTTTCACACAATATGGATAAATCATCCCCTGTTCAGGAGCCAAGATTTTCTCTAGCACGATTTCATGGCGCCAATCATCACCAAAATCATACACATAAACAAGCTTGTCCTTTTCTTTGACAAGCCAATCGGATAATGTTTCAACGGTTTCATCATAATCATAGTCATCGAATCCTAGCAAATTATCATCATCAAAACCGATAGTAATAAATCGATTGGTTAGACTGACTCTATTTGTTTTTCTTGCCTCAAAGCAATGCAAATGCATACCCTGCCAATCGAAAGCGATTTGAATCGTCTCATGGAGATCCGCTAATGTCATGTTTGAGTCTACTAAAAGTCTTCTCCAAATAGGGGGGCTCGTATGCTGAAGGGTAATTTTCAATTGATAGATCATGCGTCCGATACCTCTTTTCAAAAGAATATATAGCAGAATGGAATATTCTTATTATTTTCCTTACTAGAAGTATAATCTTTGTTCAAACAAAACTTCAAGATGAGCTTGTGGATAGGCATCTTGTACTTTGAAAATATTGTATACTATCTCTATAAGATGAATGAAGAGAGGTGATAACATGACGAAGAAAAAAGTAAAAGAATCCCCTTCTACCTATGAATTCAAAGAGGAACGTTTCGAGATCATTGAGGGGGTGCGCTATGAGATGCAGGCCGCACCTGCAATAAGACATCAGCAGTTAGTAAAGTACTTGTGCAATAGCTTGGATGTCACTTGCGCACCAGAGGGACTTGTCCTCACGGCTCCGATCGACGTCCATTTCGACGATGCTAACGAATGCCAGCCAGATATTATTTATATTGCAAACGAAAACCTCAACATCGTCACGGAGAAAAAAATTATCGGCGCACCTGACATCATTGTTGAAATTCTTTCACCAAGTACAAGCTACAATGACAAAATCCGCAAAAAAGCAGTATATGAGCGATTTGGTGTGAAGGAATACTGGATTGTCGACCCTGTTCACCAATACGTTGACCAATTCATCCTCGACAATCAAAAATACATCCTCGCCCAAACATATGGCAGCAAAGACACCATCCACTCCAACCTTTTTTCATGTATAAAAATAGAGCTAGAATCCATTTTTAGCCGCTTGTTGGTATTTGATAATGATAAGTAGTTCAACAACACCTTAGTATGTGAAATATTGAATTGCTAAGGTGTTCATTTCTAGAAAGACAATCGGATTCTAGAGATAAACGTTATAAAAAACATGATCCCATCACTCCATACATATATTTCACTATCCGTAGAAAAAAGGAGGGCTTCTATTGGATATACATGTAGTCAAAAGAGGGGAAACCCTTTGGCAAATAGCCAATGCTTATCATGTCAATCTAAATTCTATTGTGCAAACCAATGAATTACAGAGTCCTAATCAGCTTTTAATCGGGCAATCACTTGTCATTCCGACCGGGAACACAACTCATATCATTCGTTCTGGAGAAACACTGTGGTCTATTTCTCAGCAATATGGGGTCACGATTCAAGCGATTATCCAGGCAAATCAAATCACAAATGCGAATGTTCTCTATCCAGGGACGAAGCTTGTCATCCCGCCTATTGTCCACATTGTTCAGCCTAGAGAAACGTTATGGCAGATTGCTAGCAGGTATAAAACCTCCATTCCAGCTATCCTCGCTGAGAACCAATTGACGAATCCAAACTTAATTTATCCAGGAACACAGCTCATCATCCCTAGACCTAAACCAATGATTGAAGTGAATGCCTATACGTATCAATCAGATGAGGCAGCCGCAGAGTCCATTAATGAGATTGGGGATTTACTTACTTATTTAAGCCCATTCGCTTATATGATTACGGAGACAGGAACGCTAAATCCGATGAAGGATGAGCGCATGATACAAGCGGCCATTTCCAAAAGAGCGACACCGATGCTAGCCATTACCAATTTTACATCCACATCGGCTGGTTCGAATTTAGCCCATACCATTTTAGCAAATCCTACTTTACGTGATAAGGTGATCAACAATGCGCTTCAGGTCATGGACAGTAAAGGCTACAAGGGATTAAACATTGATTTTGAAAATGTCCTGCCCGAGGATCGAGAGAATTATAATCAGTTTCTTCAACGTGCGGTTGAACTCCTTCATCCAAGGGGATATTTTGTTTCGAGCGCGGTCGCACCAAAGGTAAGCGCAACACAAGGAGGTCTGTTATATACAGCACATGACTATGAAGCCCATGGGAGAATCGTTGATTTTGTCGTACTGATGACGTATGAATGGGGATATCGCAAGGGACCGCCACAAGCCATTTCGCCGCTTAATCAAATGAGGCGGGTAGTGGAATATGCCCTATCTGTTATGCCAGCTCAGAAAATATTTCTAGGATTCCAAATCTATGCGAGAGATTGGAAGATTCCATTTGTCCAAGGCTCAGAGGCAGAAACCTTCAGTCCACAAGAAGCGGTAAGACGTGCAGTAAAATATGGGGCAACCATTCAATATGATCAAACAGCACAATCCCCTTTCTTCCGTTACACGGATGATCAAGGACAGGGACATGAGGTTTGGTTTGAAGATGCACGAAGCGCCCAAGCGAAGTTTGATATGGTGAAGCAATACAATCTTCGCGGTGTAAGCTACTGGGCATTAGGATATCCGTATCCGCAGAATTGGGCGTTGTTGAAGGGGAATTTTCAGGTTAGAAAACTAATTTGACTGTAATGATACTGTACTGTCCACAATCTTTATAAAGATGAAAACTTTTAAGAGATAGCGTGTATCATAGTGTACTAGACTCATTAATTGTATAAAAACACCTTATCAGTTCCTATTAAGTTGAACATAAACTGATAAGGTGTTGATTCATTAGGCCATCTTATTTCAATAGCTCTAAAACGGTTTGTGGTTGATGAGATGCTTGAGAAAACAAGGTCTGTGAGACTTGAAGTAGCATTTCACTCTTAGCCTTGTTCATAACCTCATTCGCCATATTCGCATCACGAATTCTTGATTCAGCCCCAATGATGTTCTCGTGATATTGTTCATTGCCATTTATAATAGAGCTCAAACGATTTTGATAAGCTCCCATTTTACTTCGCTCACTTACCGTCTTTTGCAATGCCTCATCCAACCGGACAAGTGCTTTTTCCGCATGTTGCCTTGTGTGAACCATAACCGTATTGATTCGAAGTAAATTTAACGAAAGCCTTGTTTTATCCAGCGTCATAGCTTGGCCAGCATTCGCCCCTACCTGTATTTTCGGATCAGGATCTTCTTTTCTCTCTGCCATTTCAAAAAACAATGTCCCTCTCGCATTTCCTTGAATCGAATCTATGGAAATCTGCCCGAATTCTTCGGAACTTAGCTTCAGTCTCCCCTCATAATAAGAAGCAATCAGTCCTGAACCCGAAGACTTCAGTTGGCTATTTAGCATACCTAATAGATCATCCGCAACATATTCACCTGGAGGAAGGATCATTGTCTTTTGCACTCCATCTACACTAACAACGAATGTGTCATTAACCCCTTCTTTAATCTTAGTACCTTGGCTCAAATCAACAATTCCGACCGTATATGATGGAGCGGGTTCTCCTTGAGCCCGATAAAAAATAGTATAAGCGGCACTTCCTCGAACACCATCAATTCGGTAAGTACCAGTATCATTTCTTCCATCTTCAACAAAATGATATTTGAGAACAAGCTTTCCGTTGTCATCCACATTCGTTCCACTATCAATCCCACCGATTTGGAACAAGAGTGTATCATTAGGAAATCCTTTATCGGTTAAGGCTTCCTTAAGCTGATTATTCAATTGGGATACTATTTCTGTTGCATTGTATTTACCTGGTGGTAACGACAAATCAAAGGTGGCTTTCGCTCCATTTTTATATAGGTCAAATGTCAGACGGTCGTTTACATTTGGATTGATAATAATTTCTTTATCCACAATGGTTTCACGACCAACGATATAAGAATCGGTCTTATAGGAAGAACCTTGAGACACTCCATATCCAGGACTAACGTAATCATATCTCTGCATCGCTTCACGAAAGAAATCCCCAGAAAAACTAGAAAGCTGATAATTGCCGCTATTTTTTGTCGTCAACTTAATCGACCGACCTGAAGCACTAGCGATGACTTGATTATCCGGGATACCTTTAGCCTGAAAAGCATTGGATAATTGTTCGTTTAATTCGGTCAAAAGATCTTGGATTCCAGCAAAATCTCCATGTGTCACCCGAACCGCTATATCGTAGTTCACCCCGTTCTCGGAGTAGGTAAACAATAGCTCGTCATTGGTTCCATCAATGGTAAAATTAGAAGGAATCTCATACCTCCCAGTTACTGATGAACTCGTTTTTCCTCCAGATCCACTTAGAGAATTACTGATATTCAAAGATTCTCTTTCTAACCCTGGACCAGAAGCAGCTTGAAAGGCCTGACCACTACCTTCCGCTTTCGTTGAAAGCAACAAATATCTTCCATCCTTTAATGATGCGGTTACAACTGATTGATCGAGATGACGATTCACTTCATCAATAAAGCCTTGAGCATTATAGTTACCATTTGCTAATGTGATCGCTGTCGGATTCCCATTTAACGTAAATGTAAAGGTGTGATTATCATCCGTAATGGTCATTCCAGACAATAAATCTACCCGCCCCTGAGCAGTTGCTGGCGTGGTAGGAATAATAACATCTCCAATTTCCCCTTCAGGTGGATATTGGGGTGCCCCAGTCGTTCCTCCAGTGAAATAAGGCTGTAGAATTTCCGTTCCTCCAAATAGAGTATCATAGGCTGTGTTTTCGGCCGTTCTACCAACGTAGATGCTTCCTTGTCCTTGTTCTTTATGGGTTAGAACTAAAGAAGATTTCCCATTCGAACCCTGATTAAATGACGCAGTGATTTTCATCCCTGCGGTTGCAAATTGATTGTTTAGTTCTGCTATTAATTCGTCCTTCGTATATGTTTTTTGTCCTAGGTTTACCGTATACTTTGTATTGTCTATAGTAACGACCAGTTTATTATTTGTCTGATCAATCGTGGTATTATCCGTTAATCCATAATTTCCTTCTACTTTTGCAGTGGTTGTGGTACCTGGGTAGATATCCAAGTTATAATAGTGGACATTATTTTGATTGAATAAAACGTCATGGGCTGAAGAAGTACTGTCCACCTGAATTTTACTAATGCTTCCATATAGATTGCTGTTCAAGTTTAACCTTCCTGCTGATAAACTCACACGAATATCTATATCCAAATCAGAAAAAGCTTCCTCCAGTCTATTTTTTACTTCCGCCCCAGTTAAAGTGACTTCATCCTCTCCATCCTTTAGAAGATTAATAGTATAGTAGGACGGATCATCGTTCGCTTGGAGCCGTAATCGATCATTTTCTCCTCTTTTAATCGTCACCCCAGTAGTCAAGTTAGCCCGTCCATAATAATAGGCACTACTCTTAGAAACACTACCCTGTTTGGCAATATCGTAAATTATCGAGGTGATTCCATCAATTTCAATCATATTTCCACTTAAGCCAGTGATCACATATTTATCCGAAGTGATTGCGATATTATTCGTACCATACGGAATCGCTTTAACATTATCCTCACCCTTAGACGCTAAGTCCTGATTAATATAGTCAATTAACTCCTCTTTTGAAAAAGACTGTGGAGGAAAAGTGATCGTATACTGCTTTGAAGCACCAGCATAAAAGGATAGCTTATCATTTTTACCAGGGAGAATCGTGAGTTTTTGACCGTCCTGAAAGTTGGTTGTCCCAATGATCATCCCTGGAGGGTTTCCAATCGTATATTCATAAAAAAGAAAGGCTGCTCCCCCCTTGATCGAGTCAATGGACGACACCTCTTCAGTTTGCAAGGAGAGGGTTTGATTTTCCGTTACATCAACTATAATCGGTGGGGTGAAGCGAATCAGCTCATTATCTATTGCATCAGCGATCTCATTTACATCATAAATTCCCTCTGGAATCGTAATCTTCTTCGGAAAACCATCCACTACAATTTCTAGATCATTATTATAGCCATCAACAATTTTGATCGGTTCTGGAAAGATTCGATTCCCTTCTAGCTGGGCATAGGCAGGAGAATGTTGTTCAATAACTGGCTTTGTATTCCAATTAGAGTCTCCTACCATTTCATTAATCGCTTCTTGAAGATGAGAAAATTCCTTTTGAATGCTCTGACGGTCCTGATCTGTCAATGTATCAGATAATGCTTGTACAGATAACTCCCTCATTCTTTGGATCGTATCTGTTATTTCCCCGAGGACCCCATCTGTAGTCAGTACCAGCGACTCGGCTTCCTTCGCATTTTGCGTCGCTCTCGCTAATGCCCTAATTTGAGCCCTCATGCCTTCACTTATGGATAAACCTGCTGCATCATCTGCAGCTCGATTAATTCTTAAACCACTTGCCAAACGTTCATTTGCTTTATTCACATTTTTTATTTGTTTATTCGATTCATTCATTAGTTTTAATCCCTGAAGATTATGCCGAATATACATAGTTGCCTCCAAAGTCACATCATTCACAATTGTTATAGATATATAAGGATATTTTACCATAAAAATTAGAGAATAAGGATGAGAACTAACTACTACTGACCTTAACGCACATAACTTCAAGAGGGATTCATTTATGATCATTAATCACAATTTATCGGCCTTAAATACATATAATGGTGGCGGAGATACAGAGATTTCCAAAATTGTTAATTCCATTGGGACAGGAAGTAAGACAGATTAGCAAGGTACCCAGGAAATTATTCTGTCGCGTATTTGGCCGTCCGTTTACTTGCATGAGAAAACTCCTGGGGGAATTGAGACAATCATGAATTATTTATAAAACAATCCCAGCAACGACTAGTTTTGGTTCTACTCCCGGATTTATTACAGCTTTTAAGAATGATATTCAGAGTTTTGCAGATTTAAGTAAAGCAGACATTGTACTCGATCCCGTCTCAACCGGAGAGACAGATACAAGTGCCGTCGGAAATGCCGATGCAGATGGCGGGGTTGCCAACCAAGCGCATGAGGTAATTCCTGATTCTCCTAATGCAGCCGATTGACCAACCATATACAGGCTTTAATATCATCTGGCCGTCAACAGCTGAAAAAGGGAATCTACATATGCAAATTGGCGCCAACACAGGACAAACCATTCAAATTGCCATTAAAAACATGCGAGCAAGAGCACTCGGAATTGCTGGAGACTCCGGTCAACAACCTGAAGATAGGTCAGCAAACTACTCTACTAAAAATAAAACCGACTTTGGCAACTATGCACTAGATGTCACCACCCATGGAAAAGCTACCGCGGCGATAAAGGTATATGATGAGGCCATTGAAAAAATCTCTGCCTATCGCAGCTAGCTTGGGGCACTACAGAACCGCTTAGAACACACAATTTACAATTTAAATAACAGCAGCAATAACCTAACATCCGCAGAATCTAGACTACGAGATGTGGATCTCGCACAGGAAATGATGAAATTTACGAAGGAAAATATTCTCGGACAAGCTGCACAAGCGATGCTCGTGCAGGCGAATCAGATGCCGCAGAGAGTCTTGCTGTTGTTAGGGTGAGGTGAGGGAGGTATACATCTAACATTGTATGATATATTGTAAAAGGAAAGTTATTACTTTTATTGTTAATTTCCTCAATAATATCAACAAGTAAATTACTTAATTGTGCTGTTGTTTCAGTGAGAGATTCACCTAGATTATTAATGTATATTTCCATTAAATTATTTGAAGAAACAAACAATTCCACAAAACGATTGGAGTTTTCAGATATTTCCTTCATATTTAAGTTTTCTTCAGAAACAATGAATTCATCCATAAGTTTCATATTATCTAATAAAGCTCTTTTATAGTAATACAATCTTACACCAACTTTTTTGGGGTTCCATTTTTGTGCGCTTACACTATTTAAACGTAAACCAAATCAATGATATTGATTGAATAAATACTGTATTTTGCAAGAAAAAAGTACATAAAAATGCAATAAAAAATGCAGAAGCTTGCCAGCCTTATTTAAAGTGATTATGATTGACGGGATAGTGCG
>NZ_JAUSTU010000019.1:0-61610 GCF_030813005.1 Anoxybacillus andreesenii | reverse complement strand
TGTTTTGTTCTTGGCATGATGTTAACCTCCTTGGTACATTAGGCAGTATAAAATAAAATACTCTTATTGTCCAAGTTCATTTTGGGGCTTATGAGTATCCATTGCTTCTACTGATTTAGAATTATTGGATTTCCTTAAAACAATTACAGGTGGCACTATAGCCAATAAAAAAAATTATAATCCTCGTAAACACAAGAATTCGTTTACATTAACAATAAGAAAGAAAGAAACTGTAATGGATCTTCTTGCATCTATATCAGGCTTCTTAAGGGTAGACAAAAAGAAAAAGCGAGCAAATTTGATACTAGAAAACTATGATAAAGTTACTCCAAGAAACGGTAAATATTGTCCAGTCTTACTAAATGAAAAACAATTATTTGAGGAAGAATTCTTTAAAATCTAAGACAAAATTGTTACCTAAGGCATAACTTTGTAACATTTTTAACCATATAAATGTCACCTTAACAAACACATTCATATCAACGTTTATAGACACAAGTAGTTTCAATTTTAATTCGTTCTCCCCATGCGTGGTAAATAAAACGAAAAAATTTGTGACTTTTAACATTTTTATGCCCCCCCTCTGTTAGGATAGATGTCGTAGACAACTTTAGTGTATAGTTTAATTTACACACGGAGGTTGATCGACATGAAAAGTAATAATGGGAAACGTTATACGGAGGAAATGAAAGAGTCCATTCTTAAGAGAATGATGCCCCCTAACAATGAATCTGTAAGTCAGATAAGTAAAGAACTTGGAATTACTGAACCCACTCTATACGGTGCGAATTAAGTGGATCTTTTGCCGCATCAGGTGGCTCTTTTCCCGTGCAATACCTAAGTGGACCTCTCTATGGCAAAGTTGGACCAATTTTATGTCAGAAGTGGACCAAAAACTTGTCAAAGGCGGGACAATCGTATGGCTGTAATCACCACAATTGCCCACTAATTTTGTTTTATGCACTAAACAAATTTTAACACCCTTAATTGTCCAAATTAATAAATCGAAAGTCGTTTCAAATTTCTTTTCTTGTTCCCTATAACATAATGGACACCATTCTCTTTTTTCTTTTGTTAATCCCTTTGTTGAAATATAATAAGCACTTGAAAATGGAAGTATTGTTGTATATAAGAGATTATTTTTACCAACTAAAAATTCCATTGCGTCTATAAATTCTTTTGCTACTAAACTATCACCATTTAGATATCTACATTTTTCATTTAAACCTCCACTATTAAGCTCAGAGATTAAATAATCACTTTATTCAAACCTCATTGAATATGGCTTCGAGCTTAGCTTCAGCTTCAGCTAAATCACGAATCACGAAACCTTAGTGTAATACAAACCGATCATTTCGACACAATAATCCGAAGAGCTTTATTTTCATTACTAGTTTTTTGAAAATAGATCGATTGATATAGGTTTTCATTTCTTTAATAGTATTTATAGTTTATAGTTTTATAGAAAAATATAAAAAAATGGTAGTTTGAATTGATAAAATTTTCTGAATATGGGATAATAAGGAAAATGTAAAGGAGAGTGATAATTTTATGAAAAGGTTATTTTTTTGTTTTCTAAGTTTTTCTTTGATTTTCAGTATAATGGCTCCATCTATTTCTAATGCTAGTTTAAAAGACGCCCCTCCTACCCTTCCTACCCGAGAATTACAGCTAGACGATGGAGAAGTTGAACTAAATATCTTAGAGAACCAAAGTGATGGGGTAGTTATAGAAGTTATTGGAGAGAATATGAAAGATGTAGTTGAAATAGATTATGATACTCAATCTTTCACAGTTACAGATGAAGAAGGGAACTCTTCACTATTCATTATCCGATTTTGTTTCCCATGAAAATTAGAAACCAATTTGGTAGAGAACGTAGATTCTTTGGAGGATTTTGTTAATAATTCAGTTATTGAAGATAATTCAATTGGTGTTACAGCTGAACCCCCTCCATTAACTGTTGCCCGTAACTATATAACAAATCCGGAAGCAAAATTAAATGTAACTGGTAAAATTAATTGGGGAAACCCAACGACTTATGTAAGAGGTGGAATGAATGTATATGCATATAACACAACCCATACTGAATATGGTATTAAAGCAGCGAAAAAATTCCAATTTAATGCTGGAACTGCTGTCTCTGTAATAATCGGGGCAATAGTAAGCTGGGTAGCTAGTCCAGGAATTGTTATAGCAATGCTTACGAGTTTAGGTGCGGTACTAGTGGATAACACTCTTAAATATGTATGGAGTCCAACTTTAAAAGTAGATCGAATTAGCAATATAAAAGGCATTATATGTGGAGGTGGTATGACCATAGTAACAAAAAATTGGTCTGATTATATTGTCAATAATGATAATGGGAAGAAAGAAAGATATACAACTGACCAGTATAATGCATGGTATAATAACTGGTCGCTTTCGAAATTGGCAGACGTTGGTTATCAACAGTATAGATATATTGTTGGATTGCGAAATACAACCCCTAAAGCTTCTGAATTCAACTAAACTAGTCTCACTAGATGGAGTGTTTAGTAGTGCTTAAAAGATTGATACTCTTTAGTATTTTATTCTTTTGTATACTCGAATATTTATTGCTCTTACTCGTGATTGATAAATATGGGGATATTATGTGGATTGGTAAAATTTCAGTTTACTTAATCATTATCATAATCCTTAATATAATACTTTTCTTACGGTCGGAAGTAAGGTTTAAGAAACTACTTCAATTAATGTCTTTACTAATCTTACTTATCATACCTATATCGATATTTATATTTAAGCCCGATTACACAGTAGGGGAAGCTCAAAGTTTCTTAGAAGATAGGAAGCAAGATTCGTTAAAATATACACATTTCCAAGAATACAAGAATGAGAAAGTCTATGTTTTTTATTCTAAACGAACAAAACAAAGCTATTTTTTAAATCCTTATAATGGTGATTTCGGGAATCTTAAAAGTGAATAGTTAATGGATATAATGGTCCGACCGACCAAAAGCGAAAAACATACGCTATGGAATTTGTCCAGATAACGTGACCTTGTGTTTCTAAACACCTTATGACATGGGGCTTTGTAGGGAATTTCTTCTATTTCTTGATGTTCAATAACAGTATGGACAAACAAAGAATCATTTGATAAAGGAGTTTCCCCTATATATTAAGGTTCAAGAACTAATTCATGGTAAACTAGAAAAGATTAATGTAAATGGGGTTCTACCAAAAAGAACAAAATAGGCATGCTATGAAAATTTAGGAAAAAAGCCGATATTTCCTGCACTAAGGAATTATCGGCCTTTTTTATTGGAAACGGAAGTTTGACGAATGTATAATTTCTATTTTTCATTATAAAAGTTTTATAGTTTCAAAAACTTATAAAATTGCTTTTCTCAATTTATTTGTGCTAGGGGGCCAACCAAAAATGCGAAAACTTTCTTGTTCAACTAAACTGCTTCTTTAGTTTAAGTACATTTCTTCACATTTTCCATAAGTATCCGGTTTTATTTAAAGTCTTATTCCCTTAAATGGCCCGATTGTTGTGGAATAGGAAAAATCCTGCATATCAAAACAGGATTCTTAATCAAACTTTATAATAAATTATCAATCTTCATTCAAAATAATTAATCTTTTTTCAAAGCCACCATTGATTCATGTTGTAATAGGGGAAATGTTTTTTTTGTATTTCTTTAGTGGTAAATTATCCCAAAATAAAAAATGGTAATAGGCACTAAATAAAATTAAAACTCTCGTGGCATTTTAAATGCATAAGTTTGTCACTTATACTTTTAAAGCAAAAGCATGTCACAGTGACATTTTTATGGTTTAAGTCACAAAAATAAAAAACCACCAAATATGTATTTGGTGGAGACGGTGGGACGTGCTCTTCCATGCTTTCGTCATGGCACTGACTATATCTTGAACCTGATGTTATCAGGCCCTTCGGCGTATTATGCGAAACATATATTTATCTGACTCCAGATAGGATTTCGCATCCTAGTACTACCAAGATGGCAGCCTATAAGTCGATACACGGCTGTTGGATTGCTCCACATACCGCTCGGCATTGCCTTATCGCCTTTTTTCAGGACTAATTTGCTTCTATATATATCCTTTTAGCGACTTAGGTTTCACCGATAAAGCCGAATTTTCACTTATGTGTTACCACATAAGGCGACTAAAACTTAATCGAACCCACGTCCAAAGATATCGCCACTTAAGCGTCTACGAGTGTAGTCGATATATTCGTGTTTCGCTGAGCCATCTGCCTATCGACTGGCGCCCGGTCAGCTAGTCTGGTTATTCTCTTCCTACTTCCTCAGACGGTGGAATCCGGCGTAGCCCACTTAGAGTGAGTCCGCTACCCTACCACATGGGCGATGGAGGGGCGAACCGCTATGCGCTAATTAAGCAGCAAAAGCGAAGTTGTTTTGTTGTTTGCCAGTTATAGGCTTTGACGTTGGTACGCGGCCGATCCCCGCGACTCGCAACCTAAGCTCGAACTACCCCTGTCGAATCCGTAGCGTCCCCATGATAATAGGTCTGTCTATGATTTTCACATAAACATGACGTAAGGAATGAAACGGAATGCTCGAATAGATGAGCTATCAGTTTGCGTCACGTCCTCGTGACATTTATTATTATAGCACAACTTCAATCGAAATCAATTGTAAGCTTTTGTAAAAACTTCTACATCTTCTGTCTCTCACGGAAAGCACGCTCAATATCACGCTTTGCTTCTTTCTTTTTCAAGTCCTCACGCTTGTCGTACTTTTTCTTACCCTTCGCGAGTCCAATGAGAACCTTCGCATAGCCATTTTTCAAATAAAGCTTAACGGGCACAATGGAGTATCCTTCTTCCTTTGTCTCGCCAATTAACTTGTTAATTTCCTTGCGATGAAGAAGAAGCTTTCGGGTGCGAAGTGGATCATGATTGTAGCGATTTCCTTGTTCATACGGGCTAATATGCATGCCAAATAAGAAAATCTCACCATTCTTGATTTGGGCATAGGAGTCCTTCAAATTCACTCTTCCCGCACGAATCGATTTAATTTCTGTTCCCTGTAGCACAATTCCTGCTTCAAATGTATCTTCAATAAAATAGTCATGATACGCCTTTTTGTTTTGGGCAACCGTCTTTCCAAAGCCTTTTGGCATATGTTTCCCCCCTACCTATTGTTCTATATTTTAGCAAAAAAACGATCATGTCACAAATATAGGAGAAGAAAGACCTGTTCGCCAATATATTTATTTTTTCGCTGATAAAAATCTTTTTTGCCGATATATCTCATTTTTCGCCGATAAAACCGAAAAAGCGCCAATCTCACCGAAACTGAACTCCAAAAGGAGCCAAATTCTTGGCTCCCTCGCTTATCGTTTCTTTTTCCGCTTAGCTTTTGGCGCATTTTCATAGTGCTTTTTCTTTTTCCGTGGACCGTCGGAAGGTTTGCCACTCTTACCCTGAGAATCCTTCGATTGATTTCTCCGGGGCTTCTTATCTGAGCTGCCCGTCTTGAAAACCTTACGTGGCCCATCCAAATCGCGCTTACGGCTGCCTTTCATGCCGACAATCTCAAAATCGATGGAGCGCTCGTCTTTATTAACATTGACGACACGGACCGTGATCTCGTCACCAATGCGGAAGACATTCCCCGTCCGCTCCCCGATCATGGCATAATGACGCTCTTCAAAGCGGTAGTAGTCGTCTGTCATGTAACTAACATGGACCAAGCCTTCAATTGTATTTGGAAGCTCGACGAACATTCCAAAATTCGTGACAGAGCTGATGATGCCATCGTATTCTTCGCCGATTTTGTCCTCCATAAACTCTGCCTTCTTCAGTTCATCCGTTTCTCGTTCCGCCTCAACCGCTCTTCGCTCCATATTGGAGGAGTGCTCGGCAATATCAGGAAGCTGGGCATTCCACTTCTCTCTCGTCATTTCATCCAGCTTGCCTTCGATTAAGTAGGTTCGAATGAGACGATGGACGATTAAGTCTGGATAGCGGCGAATTGGCGAAGTAAAATGAGTGTAAAACTCCGTCGATAAGCCGTAGTGGCCAAGACTTTCTGGATCGTATTTCGCCTTCTGCATGGAGCGTAGCATCACCGTTGAAACGACCATTTCTTCTGGCTTTCCTTGTACCTCTTCAATAATTTCTTGCAGGGCACGAGGATGAACAGAGTTTGCTGTTCCCCTTACGATATAGCCGAAATTTGTGATAAACTCAAAGAATTGTCTGAGCTTATCCTCCTTCGGGTCCTCGTGAATCCGATAAATAAACGGAACATCGAGCCAGTGAAAATGCTCGGCTACGGTTTCATTGGCAGCCAGCATGAATTCCTCGATGAGACGTTCTGCCACCGAACGTTCACGGAGAACCACATCAGTTGGTTTGCCATTCTCATCGACTAGCACCTTTGCTTCCTTGAAGTCAAAGTCAATTGCGCCGCGCTTCATTCTTTTTTCTCGTAAAATTTGCGCCAGCTCTTCCATCAACTCAAACATCGGCACTAAAGGCTCGTACCGTTTGATGAGCTCCTCATCTTTTTCCGTCAAAATCTTATTGACGTCACTATAGGTCATTCGCTCCGTTGTCTTAATGACACTTTGGAAAATTTCATGGCTCACGGCATGGCCATCCGGCGAAATTTCCATCTCGCAGGATAAGGTTAGACGGTCTACCTTCGGATTCAGCGAGCAGATTCCATTGGATAATCGATGCGGGATCATCGGAATCACGCGGTCTACTAAATAGACACTTGTCCCACGGTCTGCCGCTTCCCGGTCAATCGGAGAGCCCTCTGTCACATAATAGCTGACATCGGCAATATGTACTCCAAGCTTATAGTTTCCATTTTCAAGCTTACTCACGGTTACCGCATCATCTAAATCCTTTGCATCAGCGCCATCAATCGTGACAATCACTTGATCTCTCAGATCGCGTCGATTCTGAATTTCTCTCTCGTCGATAGAATCTGGAGTTTCATTGGCGTGCTCAATGACCTCTTCAGGAAATGGCCCTGGGAGACTGTGTTTATGAATGATGGATAATATGTCGACACCCGGATCATTTTTATGCCCAAGGATCTCAATTACTTCACCCTCAGCACTTTTTCGCCCCTCTGGATAGGTCGTAAGCCGAACGACGACCTTATGTCCTTCCACTGCACCTTTGGAGGCAGCCTTCGGGATAAAAACATCGCTGGAAAACTTTTGATCGTCCGGAATCACAAATCCGAAATGCTTGCTTTCCGTATATGTTCCGACAATTTGTTGAATTCCTCGCTCTAGGATGCGGACAATGGTCCCTTCCCGTCGTTGCCCTGAACTCTCAGCGTTCACACGAGCGAGTACAATGTCCCCATGCATGGCGTTATTGGTTTCAGTCGGAGGAATAAAAATATCATCCATCCCCGGCTCTTCTGGGATGACAAAGCCAAAGCCCTTGGCATGACCCGATAACTTCCCTCGAACTAAGTTCATTTTACTAGGAAGTCCATAACGGTTACTGCGCGTACGCACGACTAGACCTTTTTCCTCCATTTTAACCAGCGCTTTGACAAAATCCTTAAAATCAGCAGAGTCCAGGGTGCCAAAAGCAGCCTCCAGCTCCTGCACGGTAAGCGGTTTATAGGTTTCGGCCTCCATATATTGAAGCAACCTGTCCATATGCTGTTTAATACTTTCTTCCAAAGAGTTCCCCTCCTTTACTTGATTATCTATCTCCTATTCTTCCCAATCCAACGATTCTAGAAACCTGTATATATCCTCATGAAGCTCATCCCGTTGTTTATCCAACGTAATGACATGCCCAGATTCCTCATACCACTTGATTTCTTTTTGCGGAGACTCGATTTCGTTATAAATAATATTTGCACTATCTGTATTAATCATGTTGTCATGGCGAGCTTGTACAACGAATGTCGGAGCATAAATCATCTCCACATGCTCCCTCACATCAGCAATTAAATTTTGGAGCGCCTTTAATGTTTTCATCGGCGTCTGCTTAAACTCTTCCATCTCCTGCTCGATTTCCGCTGGCGATTTCCCTTCACGCTTCTTATATTCCCGCGCAAATTCAAGAATCCCCTCGTACATCACTTCCTCGCTCTTGATATACATAGGAGCACACATCGGCACAATCGCTTTTATAGGTACAGTATAGCCTAGCTTCAACGAAAATACGCCACCTAAAGAAAGTCCAACGGCGGCGATTTCTTTGTATCCTTTATTTTTCAAGAAGTTGTAGCCGTCCATCACATCCTGCCACCAATCTTCAGGACCTGTAGAAATGAGTTCTTCAGGTGGCACGCCATGACCTTTATATTGCGGAGCATGACAAGTATATCCCCTTTTTTCGAGGAACCGAGCAAGCATACGGCAGTCCGCACTGTTTCCCGTAAACCCATGAAGGAAAAGCACAGCCCTTTTTCCTTGCTCAAATGTAAAAGGCTTTGGTTGTATAATTTTCATCTGTAATGACCCCTTTTGTTGTATAAGGCTGTTTTCGCACGGATTGTGGTTCTGGAATGTCCTTAATACCGGCCACGCCGTTTACTTTAGTTTAAACAATGCGGGTTGGATCATTCCAATGAGACGACTTCCCATAACGTTAAAAAACCTGGCCCCTTCAAAAAGGCCAGGTTCCTTATATGTTTATGCTCCTAAATAGGACACAGCAATGGTTAATGCGAAAAAGAGTACTGCTAACACAATCGTAATTCGATGTAGAATCAAATCAAGTCCACGCGCTTTTTGCTTTCCAAACAGCTGCTCAGCTCCACCAGAGATGGCACCTGAAAGACCTGCGCTTTTACCAGATTGTAGAAGGACAACAACGATTAAACCGATCGATACGATCACAAGCAATGTAACAAATAGAGCATGCATAAAGTCCACCTCCTGAAACGAACACTCACAGTATGTCTAATTTTATCATAATTAAAAATGATTCACAATACATTTCTGAATCCAGAAGGGGAGGCTTTATTTGCTCCTAACCGACGATAATGGACACACCTGTTGCGTAAAAGATGTATCTACCTAAAAATTCACCGACTAACACGAGAGTTAAAGCTGCTAGATAGAACTTCATTTGGGACTGAGATTTATTATTTCGGTAGAAGACCCAGCCAATGATAGCCAATCCGACAAAGGATAACGCCCATCTAATCACGGTTGAAAATGCATAGGTTTCCGTTAAAAGAGCCGCAGATTTAAGACCCGCTTGTCCACTGACTGATAGACCTGAAACATAAATAGGAAGATACACAAGCTGAGCAATCATCGCTCCAAGTCCTGCTAATCCAATTCCTTTGATGATGCTTGTTAGACCCTCCGTCTTTTCTTCCTTGCTCATTAGGATAAATATCATCGAAGTGACAGCACCGAAAAGTATTGTTGTTCCATAGAACGCTAAATACGTATTAGCATCGGTCCAGGCTGGTTTAATTGAAGATGCATAGATGCTTGCCATGCAAAACACAGCACCTAGACCAACAACAGATGTTACCCAGCCAACGATTTGATTCCAGGTCCCTTTTCGGTCCAAGTAGAAAGATACGATCCAAAGGGCAAAGAAGGCAGATGTGAAAATAATCTCTCTACTGAGCCAGGATGAATCCAAATTCAAGATAGAACGATAAGCACCGAAAGGCGTACCTAAATGGAATAATGAAAACACTAATGCAAGAGCAATGACAGGACCTACCATCATGATTCCACGTTTTGTTACATTAATGGCAAGGTTATTCCCTAATTTTTTGTTAAATGCACGGACAATGACGAAAAAGATATAGGCCCCAACACCAAACTGAGAGAGAAGAGTAAATGTTAGCAATGGCCATTCTTCTGCAAACATAGAAATTACCTCCTTTTTAATAAGCTTTTTTATTGAGGACTATGTTAAAATTGAGCAGTTTCTAACTCATGAATAACATAGCCCTTTTTCATTAATTCATTGCTTCAGGCTTTGCTTTTACAGTAATAGAAGGCTTTGTAATATTAGCACCTGGCAATACTTTAAGATTATAGTTGGCACCATATTTCTTGCGAAGCTCTTCAATGTCACCAAATTCAATGGCCCTCAATGGACAAGTATCCACACAAACTGGGTTCAAGCCTTGGTCGACAAGATCCGCACAGCCGTCACATTTTCCGCATTTCCCTTGCTCCTCAAGATATTGAGGACGCTCATAAGGACAAGACCAGATACACATTTTACAGCCGATACATTTTTCCCGATCCTGTACAACTAAGCCGTCAGATTCCCTTTTATAAATGGCACCAGTCGGACAGTTTTCTGCGCACTTCGGTTCTTTACAGTGGTTGCAGCCGAGGGAGAGATAATAACCCCAAACATTTGGGAAGGTTCCACCCTCGAACTCATATACCTTTCTAAAGAGCTCTCCAACCTTTAAATCATTCTTATCCTTACATGCGATTTGGCAAGCCTTACATCCTGTACATACTGTTGAATCATAATAGAAACCTTTCTGTGCCATAATCTGTCACCTCCTAGAAAATAATTCTTTGCTCCCATTGCCAGTCTGGCTTTAATGGTTCACCTTTATATTTCTCAACACGGACGATTGTTGTATTCCAAGGCTCTTCCCCTTGACCGCTTAAGCGTGCTGGACAGAGAGAGTTCGTTGCCCCAGCTTTGTCTATGCCTGTTTTTTCATCAAGTTCAACCCAAGCACCTTCACCAAGGAATACAACTCCTGGCATACAGGTTTCAGTAAGGGCTACTGGTCGAATAACCTTTCCGACACTACTTTCAATAAGAACGGTATCACCATCTTTAAATCCAAGAGCCTCTCCATCTCTCTTATTCATAAAGAATTCTTGTGGATATGCTTCTCTAAGCTGTGGTACGTTGTCAAATACTGAGTGTGACCGTCTTCCGTAATGGATGGTCACAAGCTGGAATGGATATTTCCCTTTTTTCTTATTTTTCCAGTCTGAGAAGGTTGCTTCATAACCATCCATTGGTGGCTCGTATTTAGCAATCGGTGCAATTGTTGTTAAGCCATAGGCCGCAATTTTTTCGACTAATGCTTGACAGTGAATTTCAAACTTACCACTCTTTGTTGGAATTGGGTTTGCCTCAGGGTCTTTAACAAAAGCTTCACATTCAATTTCGCCTAATTTATCGTTAGGGGAACGAGGTACTTGATATGCCCCTTGCTCTACAATTTCGTCAAGAGAGATTTTGCCTTTTTGCGGCTTGCCATCTACGCCCCATTTTTTAATATCCTTCTCCGTAATAGTAACGAGTGGAACGTAATTTTCGCCGTCTTCTGTAATAATTTCTGCTCCTGCTAAACTATTAAATAGCTGCTGTTTCTCTGTAATTGGGTAAATTTCTGCAGGATTTAAACCAAGGCGCTTCGCAAGCTCTCTATCCATCCATTCTTCTGTTTTAGCTTCAAAGAGTGGATCGACTACTTTTTGTGTGATTACGATCGCTTCAGGGTTACCGCTGTAGATTTTTCCTTCCTTCTCCCATTCGGTCGTTGCTGGTAAGACGATATCAGCATATTTCGAAATGGTAGAAAGGACGATATCGTTTGTAATAATTGAATCTACTTTACGGAAGGCTTTAATTCCTTTGTTAATATCAGATGATTGGTTCAAGTAGTTATAGCCACTGCCATCACGAACTAACCACAGCATCCGAATATCGCAAGGAACTTTTCCTCGCCCAGCTGTTGCTGTATACTCACCATTCAAAATAGCATCATATGTTTCACAATAAGCGATTCCATGGGCTTCAAGGTTCGTTGGGTTTTCCCAGCGATAGCCGTCATATGCCCCGTAGGTTGCATCAGGGAATAATGGGTTAACTGCATCTGGAAGTCCTGTGCCTCCACCTCTTACTAGTGTTTTACCACCGTAGCTTTGTTTGGATGCATAGTTCATCGTGAATACTCCAGCACCTGGTTTACCAACATTTCCAGTCATCCAGCCCACTGTGAGGAAGGCCTGACAGAATTGTTGTCCTCTATACGTACGAGCAGGTGCAAAGGATGAAGTGAAAATCATTGGCTTCGTCGTTGCAATTTCGTGAGCGAATTCTTTGATCACTTTAGGGTCTGTACCGCAAATTTCTGATGCCCATTCCGGTGTTTTTGGAACACCATCATAGGTTCCGAGTACATAATCCTTGAAGTTTTCCTTTGGATCAGCACCTTCTGGCATATGATCCTGATCAAATCCAACTGTGCAGCGATCAAGGAAATCTTGATCCTGTAGGTTATTTTCAATCATGTAATAGGCCATTCCAAGAAGCAGGGCTGTATCTGTGCCTGGGCGACAAGGGATATGCTTGTCCGCTAATGTCTTAACTGATGGACTTACAGATGGGTCAACAAAGATAAATTTGGCGCCCGCCTTCTTCGCTTGCAAAAGGTTGTAGCTTGGATTTCCTAAGTTGGAACGTGTTGGGTTTGAACCCCACATCACAATGAGCTTCGCATTGCGCCAGTCTAATCGGTCATTCCCTTTCCAAGACATAAAGCCGGTCATTGTCTCTTGTGGAACTCCCCATGCACCTGATGATGAAGAACCCCATCTCACCATCGCACCACCGTAGAAGTTAAGAAGTCTGCTCGTTCCGATAATTGATTTATTTCCGTGTTTTTCTTTTACTCGTTTTAGTTCAGTTGCAACGAGGTCAAGCGCCTCATCCCAGGAAATACGAACCCACTCATCTTTACCACGTAGCTCTTTCTTTCCCCCGCCTGGCTCCCAATGTTTACGTTTCATTGGATATTTCAATCGATCGGCACCAAAAACCTGGTGTCTTTGCGAACGTCCGCGGTGACAGCCTCTTTGCTGTGGATAATCTGGGCTATCCTCGTGCGTATCATCCGTCTTCTGTCTAATGACCACTCCGTCCACGACTAACGCCTTATTTACACATCGTCCTCCACAGTTATGCCAGCAGGCTGCGGTTACCCATTTTTCCTCCTGGTTCAGTTTGGCTGCCGCCACCTTCGAGTCAACCTTTGTTAGCCCGTAAGTTGGGACAACTGCTGCGGTTGTTAAGGCAGCGCTCCATCCGAGAAATGCTTTGCGACTCATCTTATGATCCATCGCTTTTTTTAGAAAGTTTGACATAGAGAACACCTCCATTTTTTACTCACAAATTTGACATTCCAATTCCTCTAAACAGGTTTGGTCAATAGTTAAAAATCCACTGAGAATTTTCACCATGCCTTTATAAAAATCGGTCTTTGCATGTTCATTGACATCCTTTGCAAAAAGCGGGGTCCAATTAAGAAGATGGGCCTTCAGAAAATAACTCTGGTCTGCTAAGATTTTTTTGACCTGGACATGATTTTCTTCCTTCATCAATTGGATGGCCAATTTGCTTAGCTGATACATAAAATCAAGCTCTAGACCTAAATGATCATCTGCTTCCTTGCCATAATGAAGAGGTTCGAAATTATTTTTCAAATACAGTCTTCTTACTCTCCATGTTTCTTCCTGAAAGAGTAGCCCATCCTTATTGGTATAGGAGGATTCCCATATCGGAGCAGGCAGCTCGTAAGGTCCAACAAACATTCTCGTGTAATCCCAGTGGAGCTCCTCAAAATTTTCACCCATCTCAAAGCTCTTGAAATAATGATGTACCTGCTCTATCCCCTCCTTGAGGAGAGGATTCTCT
Organism: Anoxybacillus andreesenii; assembly: GCF_030813005.1. Taxonomy (NCBI): domain Bacteria; kingdom Bacillati; phylum Bacillota; class Bacilli; order Caryophanales; family Anoxybacillaceae; genus Anoxybacillus; species Anoxybacillus andreesenii. Next base: position 47,938 of record NZ_JAUSTU010000019.1, on the reverse strand, counting down.
TCTTTAAAAGGAAAAAAGTGAATGATTCCATTTTCAAATTGCTCAACTAATTCCTTCGTCGGCTCCTCCAAAAAGGTTCTTCGCAAAATATCGTAGGCAAAAATCCGTAATTCCAATAATTCTTCAGCCTCTGTTAAATCAGTGCTGATAACTTGATTCATCTCGTTTCCACCTCTTTCTATTCAGGTTTCCAATGTGAATCATTTCACAATTATAAACTGTTTTATTGCTAAGGATAGGACATTGAACCTCTATGTCTCTATTTTATCTGTGAATCCTGATAGAAGGGAGTGTAGGATCCTCCATAGTTAAAGGGAAGCAATTGTGCAGTTTTCACAGTGAAATTTTCTCTCTAACCGCTATAAATGAACAAATCTTGAATAATAATAGCCAGTCAAATGTAATGATAATTCCAACCTGCAACAAAAAAACTAGCCTCCTCAAAAAGGAGAACTAGTTTCATCCGAACATTATAAATTGAGAAAGGAAAGAATCTTGACCGCAACCATCAGATTCATAAATTCCTCTGGGTCCTGAACATTAATTCCTGTCATGTCTTCGATTTTCTTTATCCGATTGCGAAGGGTATTAGGATGAATAAATAGCGCATCGGCTACGTCATTAATGACCCCCTGATGCTGAATATACACCTTAAGCGTATGGATGAGCTCTGTACCTGACTCGCGATCACTTTCTAATAGGACAGACAAATAATCTTCACTATAGTCTAATAGAATCTCCTGGTGAATGTGAATCAGGAGGCGGAGTGCACCTAAATCATTGATATGAAAGATGTTTCGATTTTCAAACCATGCTTGTCCAAATTTTAGGGCCTGATTTGCTTCCTGGTAACTTTTGTTTAAAAAAGTAGTATTCTTATACCATTTTCCAATCCCGATCAAGAATTGACAATTCGGCCATTGGTTCGACAGCTCTTTTTCAATTTGTTCCGCAACGGTACGAACATGTCGGTTTCTTTCACTAATGGTACAGCTTTGACCATCCTCAAGAAGGACGACAATTTGGTCCTCAAAAGGCAAAACGATAAGCCTTTCTTCCATATGAGACTTTTTTTCTTCTATGAAAAGAACCATTTCATCCAGCCAATCCATATTATCCATGAGTTCGTCAGTTACCTTCACATGAACAAGAAGCAAATGATGGGGGATCTCTAAATTCCAGTCCCATGCCTTCGCCTGTTTAATCATGACTTTTTGGGATTCAAACTTGTGATACAAAAGGTCATAGACAAAATGCTCTTGCAGCTGTTGCTGCTGCTGTCGAAACATTCCTTCTGTTTGCAATAAAAGAGCCATTAAGCCTATTAATTTATCTACCATTCTTTTTTGCCAATCTACTAATTTAGCGGAAGCAAGTATACCTTGGCTGACGACACCGGCGATATGGATGGGATATAGCTCAAACCCATCATGAATTTGCCCTTCGTAGCTTTCCTTCATCCCTTCCAGCTCTCTAAAATGGGTGTTCAACCACCGATTTGCTTCTCTTAATTCTGTTTCCGTACCTGTCTGCCAAAAAAGATGGTTGTTCTCATCTAAATAGAGGAAAGGGGTCTCCAATCCTTTTGCTAGTTCTGTAGCGATAGCGGTGAACCCCTCGTTCATGATACCAGCAAGCTCGTTGCTTATTTGAGAATAAACAGGCTTGCTTTTTTGCTCAAATATGTGGAGTGAAGAGGGATCGGCCACTTGGACAATTGGCAATTGACATGAACGATACAGATGGACATTGTCTTCCTGCAAGGGCACTTCCGTTTCTAGCCCAATGATGACGGCGATAAGATTCGGATCCTGAATGAGTTGGTTTGCGACTTCCTTATCATTTAGTTTGATCCATTCTTCTTCATCGACGATTATTATTAGAGTCGGTTTTTCTAACCAATCCTTCGGTAGCTCCTCTTGAATCGTTTCATAATAAAGCAATTGCTTTGGTAAAGAGGTAAGAAACTTTAGTCGATCCAACGGAATAAGCGGTAGTAACTCCTGAAGCGCATCCTTCATTTAGGCTTCCTCCTCTCTGAAGAAGGTCAGTCCAATTTGTTTGTCAATTACGAATATGGATGGGTTCGTGTAGCTTGCTATCGGTACATCTACTTCCCCAAAATCATAGGACTTTCTTTCCTTACGATTAACCTCGATGATCCCCAGTGCATTGGTCACACAATTTTCTACACAAACTGGCTTCAAGCCTTCATCAAGCCTCTCGATACAAAGGTTACATTTGTCCACTCGATTCGTTTTCGGATTTATTTTTGGGGCGTGGAACGGGCAAGCGGTCACACAACGCCTGCATGCTCGACAATTACTTGGATTATGAATGACTACCCCATCACTACGTTTCAGAAAATTATTCTCCGGACAGATGGATACACAAACCGGATTCAAGCAATGGTTACAAGATATCGAGAGATGAACAGGGATTAGCGAATCATTTTCATAGGTTACAACATTGCGTCGGTGTATCCCTGAAAGTCCATGGTAATCATTACACGACATTTCACAGGTTTTACAATTTATGCATTTGCTAAGGTTAATGGAAAACATAAGCTGAGATGACATGTCGATTCTTCCTTTATTTTCTATGCTTCACAAAAATAGATCTCGTTATCTAGATATAGTTTATAATAGAGGAAGGTAGAATTTATTTTTCAGAACGACAATCTCGTGAATTTTTTGGTGGAAAACATTCCCTTCCATCAAAGGAGTGAAAGAAATGAATACGCGCAGTCAATATGAGTTTCAGCATGTTTGCCCACGAAATTGCTTCAGCAACTGCACGATGATTTCTAGAGTCGAGAATGATCAAATCATGACTCTGAGCGGTAAACGGACCCACCCCTATTCGCAAGGAAAGCTCTGTGCCAAGGGCTATTCTTATATCGAAAGAAACAATCATCAGGAACGCCTCAAATATCCTTATTATCAAGAAGTGAAGGGCTCTGGCAGATTCAAGCAAATTACTTGGAAGAAGGCTTTTGAGCTTATTGAATGTGAAATGTTGAACATACAAAAGAAACATGGGCATCTACTCCCACTCGCTCACTATAAAGGCTCTGGGAATGTTGGGGTTCATCATTATGTGACGGATCATTTTTTCACAAGTCTTGGAGGAACGACGAGAATTTTCGGTTCATCCACTGCTACCACTGGATTTGAAGCGATGGAATATGACATGGGGACCGTTAAAATGTCTAATCCTGCGATGATAAAAGATTCATCCCTAATCATCCTTTGGGGCACCAATCCAGCAGCAACCAATATTCATCTTATTCCTTTTATCATCGAGGCAAGGGCAAAAGGTGGGAAGGTTGTTGTCATTGATCCTGTTTACACACAAACAGCTGAGCTTGCTAATTTGTATATTCAGCTGCGTCCAAGTACAGACGGTGCTTTAGCCACTCTTTTGGTCAAAGAACTATTGAAGGCCGATTGCTATGATAAGGAATTCCTCGAGCAGCATTCCTACGGGTATGAAGATTACCTTGAAGCCATTGGGAAGATTTCTAAGGATGACCTTCTTCGCACATGTGGAATGACAGAGAAAGCCATTAGCTTATTGGCTCAATGGATGAAAGAGACGAAAGCCATTTCTCACATCATCGGCATGGGAGTGCTCAAGCATACAAACGGCGGGCAAAATGTCCGTGGGATTGAAGCCCTAGCTGCCATTCATGGAGATATCGGAAAAAAAGGGGGCGGAATCTTTTTTCGCAGAAAGGACTCTCGTTTTTTCCAAAATCAATTAGAGGCTGATTCCAAGGATACCCGGGTGATTCATCTGAATCAGCCCGAAAATCGAATACTTCCATCCAGGTTTTCACCACCTATCGAAATGCTATGGGTTTCAGGTGCAAACCCTTTAGTACAAGAGGCTGGGGCAAAGTTTTGGGCGGAATTTTTAGCGGGGATTCCATTTGTGGTAACGGTTGATCTTTTTATGACGCCAACCGCTAAGATGTCCAATTTGGTATTGCCTACGACTTCCCATTTTGAAGAAACGGATATCGTGACAAGCTACTGGCATAAGGAGATTTCTTTGAATGAAAAAGCGGTAAGCCCCTATTACGAAAGTTTAAGTGAGTGGAGAATTATGACGGAATTGGCGCCTAGATTAAGAGAGAGTGGCTGTTCCTTCCAGATTCATGAGAGTGAAGAGGAATATTTGAATGCCCAGTTCACCGAAGCGGTGGAAAATCGTTATTTTATAAAAAATGTTTCCGAGCTTAAGAATAAACAATTCACAGGAAGCAGTGATCGAATTGTGTGGGAAAGGCGAAAATTTGCTACTGCGACAAAGCAGTTTCATTTTTTCTCAACAGAGGCGGAGGCGAAAGGCCTTCAGGCTTTGCCGCTTTTTGTAGATGGACCTTCTCCCACGGAGGAGCTCCCTTTTTGGCTGATCACCCCTCATCATCCCTATACCTTCAATTCACAGTTTCATTTTTTGAAGCTATCCGATTCAGAGGAGGCCATTGTTGAGATTCATCCAAAGGCCGCGGAGAAACTATCGATTGATGACGGGGAGGTTGTGAAGATCTCTAATCAACAGGGCTCTATTGAGATCAAGATTGCCTTTAGCCATAGAGTGCCAAGGGATATTCTCGTCATCCATCAAGGCTGGTATCCTGACTCTGATGTGAACATCAACAAGTTGACCCCTCCCCTGCCAACAGATATGGGTAACAAGGGAACGGCTTTTTATGATACGTTTGTGAGAATTGAGAAATTATAGCCTATCCTAATTTGCCCTGAATAACGTTATTTGGGGCTTTTTTGGGAGGAGTTTTGGGGAAGGATGGGAACATGGTTTTGCTCAAACTGCGGCCATAAAAGATAAAAATGCGCATGTTTCATGTTTCCGAACTGGATGACTATTTTTTGAACACGAATCGAGAATTTAGGGATTTTGTTCAGTATAAGCGGAGAAATTTCTCTTAATTATAAAATAGCATTGAAAATAGCTTAAATAGACGGAGTGATTCCGTCTATTTGCTCAAAAATCGTCAAAATCGGGAATTTTTCATTGCTTAGTCGGAAAATCTCCGCTTTTTTACCTCTAATCAAACCCTATTACGCTTTTAGCCGGAAAATCTCCGCTTATTTTTTAGTATCGCTTGCTAGTTACTTCATTTTAGATACTAAAAGGGCAACCCACAGGGCCGCCCTCCTCAAACTAACTTACTTCTTCAAATTATAAAAGCTCTTCAATCCATCGTACACAGCTAGCTCACCAAGCTCGTCTTCGATGCGAAGAAGTTGGTTGTACTTCGCAATACGGTCGGTACGAGACATGGAACCGGTCTTGATTTGACCTGCGTTTGTTGCAACGGCGATGTCTGCGATGGTTGCGTCCTCTGTTTCACCAGAACGGTGGGATACAACGGCTGTATATCCAGCACGCTTCGCCATTTCGATTGCTTCAAAAGTTTCAGTAAGGGTACCGATTTGGTTCACCTTAATTAAGATAGAGTTGCCGACACCTTTTTCAATTCCTTCAGCAAGCTTCTTCGTGTTGGTTACGAATAAATCGTCACCAACTAACTGAACCTTGCCACCAAGGCGGTCCGTTAGAAGCTTGTGACCTTCCCAGTCATTTTCATCTAAACCGTCTTCGATGGAGATGATTGGGAACTCATTGACAAGCTGTTCGTAGAAAGCAACCATGTCCTCGGAGCTTAAGCCTGTGCGGCCCTCTCCAGCTAGATCATATTTGCCAGTTTTCTTGTTAAAGAATTCGGAAGAAGCGACGTCCATTCCAAGAAAAACATCTTTGCCTGGCTCGTAGCCAGCTGCTTTAATCGCTTCGATGATAACTTCAAGTGCTTCACGGTTAGATCCAAGATTTGGTGCAAAACCACCCTCATCTCCAACTGCAGTATTAAGACCTTTAGAAGAAAGAACCTTTTTCAAAGAATGGAACACTTCCGCTCCCATTCGGATCGCTTCCTTGAAGGTTGGTGCTCCAACCGGTAAAATCATAAACTCTTGGAAATCCACATTGTTATCAGCATGAGAGCCACCGTTAATGATGTTCATCATTGGTGTTGGCAATTGCTTCGCATTGAATCCACCTAGATAGCGGTATAATGGTAAGCCCACAAAGTCAGCAGCCGCATGCGCACAAGCCATGGATACTCCAAGGATCGCATTTGCTCCAAGCTTGCCTTTGTTTTCTGTACCATCTAGCTCAATCATAAAGCGGTCGATGCCAACTTGGTCGGTTACATCGATACCAATGAGTTCTTCAGCGATGATGTTGTTGACATTATCCACTGCTTTTTGAACACCTTTCCCACCGTAACGGGATTTGTCCCCATCACGAAGCTCTACTGCTTCATATTCCCCAGTAGATGCACCGGACGGAACAAGGGCGCGGCCAAAAGCACCGGACTCTGTATAGACTTCAACCTCAACCGTTGGATTTCCACGGCTATCTAATACTTCTCGTGCATAGATTTCAGTAATATAAGGCATGTTCATCTCTCCTAATCATATTTTTAACTAGCGAATGGAAAATCCGCTTATGTTTGCAACCTACTTTTGAATAATGTTAATCTTGATACCGCCATATGTTCATGGGTTCACTACGTTGCTCGTTCCAAGCAAAACCCGTTTACGCCATGCACATATGGCTAATATCAACACTGAACATTAACCCTGCCTTTGAATTAAACTGCTACCCGTCATTTCCGCTGGCTTTTCCAGGTTCAATAGATCGAGCATCGTTGGCGCAAGGTCACCAAGAATGCCATCCTTACGAAGCTGGACGCCTTCTTTTGTAACAATAACGGGAACAGGATTTGTCGTATGAGCCGTCATCGGATTTCCTTCAAGGGTGATGACCTCGTCGGCATTTCCGTGGTCAGCCGTAATTATCGCTGCTCCACCCTTTTGTAAAATTAAATCGACAATTTCACCTAGGCATTCATCCACCGTTTCAACCGCCTTGATCGTTGGCTCGAGCTTACCCGAATGGCCAACCATATCGGGATTGGCAAAATTCAGGATGATTGCATCGACACTATCTGCTTGAATCTCTTTAATAAGGGCATCCTTGACTTCATACGCACTCATTTCCGGCTTCAAATCATAGGTAGCGACCTTTGGCGAGTTAATGAGGATGCGCTTCTCACCTGGAAACTCTGCCTCTCGTCCACCACTCATAAAGAAGGTGACATGCGGATACTTTTCTGTTTCAGCGATGCGCAGCTGTTTTAAGCCATTTTGGGATAGAACCTCACCAAGTGTATTATCCAAGTTTGTTGGTTTAAAAGCAACATATCCATCAACCGTTTCACTAAAATGAGTCAAACAAACAAAGAATAGATGCTCGGGATGTCCTGGTCCGCGGTCAAAGGAACGAAAATCCTTATTGGTGAAAGTATTCGAGATTTGAATTGCTCGGTCAGGTCGGAAATTATAGAATATAACCGCATCCTGATCCTTGATTGTCGCAACAGGGTCTCCATTCTCTTTCGTAATGACAGAAGGGAGAACGAATTCATCGTAGATGCCATTTTTATAGGAATCCTCGATTAATTCTAATGGATCCGTATAGGTTGGACCTTCACCGTAAACCATTGCACGATATGATTTTTCAACGCGGTCCCATCGTTTGTCACGATCCATCGAGTAATAGCGACCCGAAATGGTTGCGAACTCACCTACACCGTATTCCTTCATTTTTTCAAGCGTTTCCTTAATATAGGTAGGCGCTGTTTGTGGACCCACATCACGTCCATCTAGGAAGGCATGGATGTAGACCTTTTCAACCCCTTTATCGGCTGCAAGCTTGAGCAATGCAAATAGGTGGTTGATGTGACTGTGAACGCCCCCGTCTGATAAAAGACCAAAAAGGTGAAGACTGGTTCCATGCTGTTTAACATGTTCTATTGCGTGAACGAAGGTTTCATTTTCGACGAACTCGCCTTCACGAATCGCCATGTTAACACGGGTTAAGCTTTGGTACACAATGCGACCAGCGCCAATATTTAAATGGCCAACCTCTGAGTTTCCCATTTGTCCTTCAGGAAGACCCACTGCTTCTCCAGAAGCCGTTAGATGGGAATGTGGGAATTGCTTCCAGAAGCGGTCAAAATTTGGCTTCTTCGCTTGCGCAACTGCGTTTCCCTTAACTTCGTCCCGGCAGCCGAATCCATCTAGAATAATGAGGGCAACGGGTGATTTACTCATTTTTACCCGCCTCCAATAATTGCAGGAATGACGCTGCCTCAAGACTAGCTCCACCAACAAGCGCCCCGTCAATATCCGGCTGTGCCATATATTCCTTAATATTGCCTGGCTTTACACTACCTCCATACTGAATGCGAATCGCATCTGCTACTTCCTGAGAAAATTCCTTCGCAACCACGCTGCGAATATGAGCACAAACCTCATTGGCATCCTCAGCAGTGGAAGACTTTCCGGTTCCGATTGCCCAAATTGGTTCATAGGCGATAACCGTTAGTTTCGCTTGCTCATCAGTTAAGCCAGCTAATGCCTTTTTCACTTGATTCTCAACAAGCTCGTTCGTCTGTCCGCTTTCACGTTGCTCTAGTGTTTCTCCACAGCAAACAATCGGAATGAGGTTGTGTTTAAAAGCCGCAAGCGTTTTTTTATTCACCGCTTCATCGGTTTCATTAAACATTTCACGACGCTCAGAATGTCCGAGGATCACGTATTTTACGCCTAGATCGGCTAAAGCAACTGGGCTTACTTCCCCTGTAAATGCTCCGTTTTCCTCAAAATGCATGTTTTGTGCCCCGATCTCAACATCAGAGGTTTTCGCTAATTCCACTAGGCTTTCCAGAAACAAAGCTGGTGAACAGACAACAGATTCCACTTGCTCCTTCGAAGGGACAGCATTTTTTACCTCTTCCAAAAAACTCTTTGCTTCAGAAAGTGTTTTATGCATTTTCCAGTTACCTGCAATAATAGGTTTACGCAAAAAAATCATCCTTTCGTGTCTAAAAGGTACCTGGTACCAATCTTATTTGTCGTTAAGAGCGACGACGCCCGGAAGTGCTTTTCCTTCCATAAACTCTAGGGAAGCACCACCACCCGTAGAAATATGGCTCATGCGGTCAGCAAGGTGGAATTTTTCAACTGCTGCAGCGGAATCTCCACCACCAATGACGGAATATGTATCATTTGCTTCCGCTAACGCTTCTGCCACGGCACGTGTGCCGCCAGCAAATTTATTCATTTCAAATACGCCCATTGGTCCATTCCAAATCACAAGCTTGGAATCTTGAATAACCTGGCTGTAAATCTCGGCTGTCTTGGGCCCAATATCTAAAGCCTGCCAATCAGCTGGAATTTCTTCAATTGGAACGACCTTTGTATTAGCGTCCTCAGAAAATTCATCGGCAATGACAGCATCGACTGGCATATAGAATTTCACGCCTTTTTCTTCCGCTTTTTTCATGAATTCCTTCGCTAAATCAATCTTATCTTCTTCTAGAAGCGATTGCCCAATTTCATGACCCTGTGCTTTCACAAATGTATAGGCAAGGCCTCCACCAATAATAAGATTGTCCACTTTTTCTAAAAGGTTGTCGATGACCCCGATTTTGTCCTTGACCTTCGCCCCACCGATAATGGCTGTAAAAGGACGCTCTGGATTGGAAAGAGCTTTGCCAAGAACATCGAGTTCCTTTTCCATTAGTAAACCCGAAACAGCTGGAAGATGGTGAGCGATTCCTTCGGTTGAAGCATGCGCACGGTGAGCCGCACCAAACGCATCATTAACATAGAGATCAGCAAGCTCCGCAAAAGCCTTTGCTAGCTCTGGATCGTTTTTCTCTTCTCCCGGATAGAAGCGGACATTTTCAAGAAGTAACACGTCACCCTCATTCAACTTGGCAACCTCTGCCTTCACAGCTTCCCCATAGGCTTCATCAACCTTTTTTACATCCTTCCCAAGCAGCTCAGAAAGTCTCTTCGCTACAGGAGTTAGACGCATTTCCTCCACAACCTGTCCTTTCGGGCGACCTAAATGGCTAGCGAGAAGAACCTTTGCTCCATGATCAACTAAATATTGAATGGTTGGAATTGCCGCACGAATCCTTGTTTCGTCTGTGATTTGTCCATCCTTCATCGGAACGTTGAAATCCACTCTGCAAAACACAACTTTTCCCTTTAATTCAACATCTTTCACACTCTTCTTGTTCATACCATTACCTCCTAAAATAGGCCTACCTGAAAAAAGGAGGGGGAATCTTCCCCACTCCCCTTTTTTCATTATCATGAATACCTTTTAGCATTACGCATATAGTGGTAAATTTATGCATGGAATACAAATTTCCCCTTACCATTATAGTCGTATGGAAGCCAATATCCAACTAAAATTTTAGAGACCCTTTTGGGCGATGAAGTCAACTAGGTCAACCACGCGATGTGAGTAGCCACTTTCGTTGTCATACCAAGAAATCACTTTTACTAGATTTCCTTCCATGACCATTGTGGATAGGGCATCAATTGTTGAAGAATTTGGATTTCCGTTATAGTCGCGAGATACGAGTGGAAGCTCGCTGTATCCAAGAATTCCTTTCAATTCACCTTCAGAAGCTGCCTTCAAAGCAGAGTTGATTTCTTCAACGGTAACCTCTTTGTTTAATTCTGCTACAAGGTCAACGAGTGATACGTTTGGTGTTGGTACGCGGATCGCACCACCGTTTAATTTACCTTTTAGTTCAGGCAATACAAGAGCAACGGCTTTTGCTGCACCAGTTGTTGTTGGAATCATGCTTTCTGCAGCGGCACGTGCACGACGATAATCCTTATGTGGTAAATCAAGAATTTGCTGATCATTCGTATAAGAGTGAACAGTAGTCATCATTCCACGCTTAATGCCGAACTTGTCATTTAAAACCTTTGCAAATGGTGCAAGACAGTTTGTCGTACAAGATGCATTTGAAATCACATGGTGGTTCGCTGGATCGTATTTGTCATTGTTAACACCCATTACGATTGTAATATCTTCATCAGAAGCTGGAGCAGAGATGACCACTTTTTTGGCACCTGCTTCTAAGTGCTTCGCTGCATCGGCACGCTTTGTGAAGCGACCTGTTGATTCCACCACTACCTCAACACCAAGGTCTCCCCAGCCAAGCTGTGCTGGATCACGTTCAGCGATAACCTTTACCTTTTTACCGCCAACAACGATTGAATCGCCTTCAACTGTTACATCTTCATCAAGAATTCCATGTACGGAATCATATTTTAAAAGATGTGCAAGCATGTTCGCATCAGTTAAATCGTTAACTGCTACAACCTCGATATTTGGGTTTTTTAATGCTGCACGAAATACAATACGTCCAATTCTTCCAAAACCATTAATTCCAACTTTTACTGCCATCTTTATTTCCTCCTTGTATATATGGATTGGCTTGTTTACAGCCTTTTAGTAAACTTCTGAGTTGAAATTTACATATCTACAATAATTGCTTTGCCGCTCCTTCATCGGTGATTAAGACCGTATTCGTCTTGGCTTGTTTCATATAAGAACGGATAGCCATTGCCTTTGATGCACCTCCAGCTACAGCGATGACATGCTCCACATTCGCTAAATCATCCAGCTGCAACCCTATTGTTTGCACTTTATGGACGATTAACCCATCTTCATTAAAATAGTAGCCGAATGCTTCACTGACCGCATGCTTTTCACGCAGCTTTGCTACATCCTCGGAACTTGTCTTGCGGCGTTCAGCCATCTTAAGTGCATCCCCAATTCCATGTAGAACAATGTTCGCAGATTTGATCATGGTCAGCACCTCATGAATGGCGGGTTCCTTACTAATTGTTTGATACATCTCACTACTTACCTGATCAGGTACATAGAGAACGCGATGCTTGGAATGAGTTTTTTCTGCCATTTTGGCGCAAATCGTATTCGCTTGATTTTGGACATCTTCACCGATACCACCTCTTGCAGGTACAAAGAGAATATTCTTGCTTAATTCTGGGGTCAGCATTTCTGCCACAGCAGCCATCGTTGTACCGCCAGTAACAGCAATAATATTTTCTCCTTCAAGTACATCTTTCATACAACCTGCACAGGCTCTTCCTAATTCACTCTTCACCCACGGTGATTCATCACTATTTCCTGAAACAATAATGACTTTTTCTAAACCGAGCTTTTTTCGGACTTCGGTCTCCAATGAGTTCAAGCCTGAGATCTCTCGAATTATTTCTCTCAGACCCTCCAATACATTACGACCATCGGCAGTTAAGCTCATCCCAACACTAGCAACCTGAATGAGTTTTTGCTCTTTTAGCAAAGATACCTCACCCCGCAGGATTCTTTCCGTAATCCCTAAGCTAGATGATAAGCTTCTTCTTCCAACTGGCTCCATTAACCCTATGTATTGAAGAATATCAAAGCGCCTTTGCATAATTGGAAGTAGCTCAGGTAATAATTTCTTTTGAATGTCAATCAAAGAGTCTTTCATGATCTGCTCCTTTTTTGTAGTGGTCTAATTATGTCCCTTGTGGACATATTATGTCCCACTAAAGCCAAAAAAAATCACCCTTGCACAATTTTATTGTAGCAGGAGTGATGAACGAATTCAACTTAAAAGACTTGCCTCGATCTTGGAAAGCGCTTCGTCAATAAAAAGTTCATCAATTTGTCCATATTGGATTTCTTCTCCATTGATTTCAACAACAGGAATCATTAACCCGTATTTCTCAATTAATTGATCGCTTTCTTCAATATCGATCTCTGAATAATTGAATTCCCGTTTATTTTTTAGCTTCATTAAAATATCTTTCGCCTTGTCACATAGATGGCAGCGATTTTTTGTATATAGCTTAACGGTGATGTTCACGTTTATTCTCCTCATTTTTCAGTTTTGCGATTGCTACTCATAACGCTTGCGTTTAGAGGAGGATTGAATCCCTAGCTGATCCCGATACTTAGCAATCGTTCTTCTTGAAACCACAATCCCTTGATTTTTTTCAAGTATATTCACAATTTCCTGATCCGAAAGCGGCTTTTGCTTATCTTCCTCTGAAATCAACTGTGAAATCAGTTCCTTTACCTGTTTGGAGGAGGCATTTTCACTTGTTGTCGTTTGAATCGTACTGGAAAAGAAAGATTTCAATTCATATAGGCCAAAAGGGGTTTGAGCGTACTTCTCCCTAACTGCCCTACTTACTGTAGATTCATGTATTCCTATTTCCTCCGAAATTTCTCTCATCGTCATCGGTTTAAGAAAGGCTGGTCCCTTTATAAAAAAGTCATGCTGCTTCTCAACAATTTTTAGTGTAACATTTTTTAAGGTTTCCTTCCTCTGCTGGAGTGCTTTTGTAAGCCAGAAGTAATCCTGTTGTTTTTCCAGTAGAAAGCGGCTAACCTGGCTGTCTGTGTAAGCGGAAAACTGCTGATAATATTCCTCATTAAAGCTAATTTTTGGGAGCACCTCGTCAAAAATACGAATGCCAAAGGCCTCCCCATTCCATTCTATCATCACATCAGGTGTAATATAAACAGGCTGGTCTTTATGAAATGCTGCGGCCGGCCTTGGATTTAAGGTTTGAATGAAATCAAATACGTGCTGGATCTCTGCTGGTGTAACCTCGAGAAGCTTCCCGAGCTCTTTCCACTTTTTTTCAGCAAAAAGGGTGAAATGCTCGGTAAGAATCCTTTCAGCTAATTCATCCGGACTCTCCATCCTCTTTAGCTGCAAAATCAAGCATTCCTGAAGATTGCGTGCCCCGATGCCAGCAGGCTCAAGTTCTTGAATTAGCGATAATCCCTTCTCCACATTCTCCTTCGAGGTGTTTAAGGTCAGTTGAAGCTCTTCCACACTTGAGCAAAGGTAACCGTTTTCATCAATACGAAAAATAATCTCATCAATCATTGCTCTTTCTTCTTTAGAAAGATTCTTTGTATTGATTTGCGAGTATAAATAGTCTTCTAGATTTATATGTTCGGATCCAATTTGTTCAATCCAGTTATGATTATCCTTCCCGATATTTTTTCCCTTGGAACGATTTTTTCGTGAATCGGCTGCTTGAACATTGCTTGTTTCAATTTTCAATAGGGGATTCTCTATTGCTTTTTCTTCCAAAAAAGAAATAAGCTCTTGGGTCGAATACTGCAAAAGTGCAATGGCCTGTGAAAGCTCCTGTGTCATCGTTAATTTTAAGGTTTGCTGCTGCCATAACCCAGCATTTAGATTCATCTTTTCTCACCCCTTATTGATATTCTACAATATGGGGACGGTTTGGTGAATGAAAATATTCTGGCTTTAATTATTAAGGAGATCGAAAAAGCCTTCTACCGAAAAGATAGAAGACTTTCTAACGCCCTCGTCAGGACTCGAACCCGAATTTCAAGAACCGGAATCTTGCGTGCTATCCGTTGCACCACGAGGGCAAAATTATGATCGCTATGTTACGAGCACGTAACACGCTTATCCATTATAAGTCATGTTCCAAAAGTTTGCAAGGAGGAAAAATAAAGGTTGAAGGATGATTATAGTGTTAAAATCAGTGGATAATGGATATGATGAAGAAGGGCTTAAAAGCAATGTAAAAAGTTCTCGATGTTGAAATCGAATTGTTTGACCTTTTTTGACTATCAGTGTATCATAACTTACATAACCGAAGGAATTTGTTTCAAAACAGCAGTACTTACTTATTTGATAAGGAGGAATAAAAATGAATTTGATCCCTACAGTTATTGAACAGACGAATCGCGGTGAGCGTGCTTATGACATTTACTCTCGACTTCTTAAGGATCGAGTGATTATGCTCGGAAGTGCTATTGACGATAACGTGGCCAACTCCATTGTTGCCCAGCTATTATTCCTAGAGGCGGAGAACCCAGAAAAGGATATCACGCTTTATATTAACAGCCCTGGTGGCAGTATTACAGCTGGAATGGCGATTTATGACACGATGCAGTACATTAAGCCAGATGTATCGACCATTTGTATCGGAATGGCCGCTTCCATGGGAGCATTCCTTCTTGCTGCCGGTGAAAAAGGGAAGCGTTATGCTCTTCCAAACGCTGAGGTCATGATTCACCAGCCGCTAGGTGGTGCTCAAGGTCAAGCAACTGAAATTGAAATTGCTGCAAAGCGCATTCTCTTCCTGCGTGAAAAATTGAATGGCATCTTATCTGAACGTACTGGCCAACCACTTGAGGTCATTGCTAAGGATACGGACCGCGATAACTTTATGACTGCTGAAAGAGCAAAGGAATATGGCTTAGTTGACCATATCATTACCCGCAATCCAGCAGAGAAAAAAGAAAAATAAACCATTTAAAAAACTCGCTAAACTGTTTTTAGCGAGTTTTTTGCTTGATATACGGCTCTATTCTTTCTCTACATATGCCGACAGGGCCTCCAGCGCTTCCTGTTCATCACTGCCCTCAGCAATCAGCTTGATTTCAGCACCTGAATTGATGGCAAGACTCATCAGGCCCATGATGCTTTTGGCATTGACCTTCTTCCCATCCTTTACGATATACACATCCGAGGAAAAGCGGGTCGCTTCCTGGACAAATAAAGCCGCTGGCCGCGCCTGTAATCCTGTTCTTAGCTTCACTTCTACTTGTTTTTCAACCATTCTTCTTCCTCCCAAGATTCTCTACAATTTAACTATTTCACGGGTTCTCCTGCCCTTAGCTTTTCGGCAATTTCATCTATTTTGCGAAGACGATGGTTAATCCCCGATTTGCTAATTTGCCCGCCTGAAACCATTTCGCCCAATTCCTTTAATGTGACATCCTGATAGGCCACACGCAGCTCTGCAATTTCCCTTAATTTTTCAGGTAAAATATCCAACCCTACCGAATCCTTTATGTAGCGAATATTTTCAACCTGTCTAATCGCTGCGCCAATCGTCTTATTTAAATTTGCTGTCTCACAGTTCACAAGACGATTCACCGAATTTCTCATATCGCGAACGATCCGAATATCCTCAAATCGTAAAAGAGCATTATGAGCCCCAATAATATTTAAGTATTCGGTAATCTTTTCTGCCTCTTTCAGATAGGTAATATACCCTTTCTTTCTTTCCAACGTCTTGCTGTTTAGCCCGAACGTATTCATCAGTTCACAAAGAGCATCATTATGCTCCTTGTAAAGAGAAGCTACTTCTAAGTGATAGGAAGACGTTTCAGGGTTATTAACGGAGCCCCCAGCCAGAAAGGAGCCACGAAGATAGGCACGTTTACAGCATTTTTTTTCGACTAAATCCTTGGAGATATCGTGAGCAAAGACAAAGCCCTCTTGGAGAATTTTGAGATCCTCAAGAATTTCCTTTGCTCTTTGAGATAATCTGACAATATATACATTGTTCTTTTTGAGCCGCATTTTCTTTCGAACGAGTAATTCGACCTGAACGTCGTAATATTTCTTAATCAAGGTATAAATTCTTCTCGCAATGGCAGCGTTTTCCGTTTGTATGTCAACAACAAGCTTACGATTGGAAAAGGATAAGGATCCATTCATTCGTATCAGAGCAGATAATTCAGCTTTGCCGCAGCAATCTTTGACCTCTAGGTTTGTTAATTCCTTCTTTGTTTCTGAAGCGAATGACATTTCCTACACCTCCCTCATATTACGCATTATATCTCTTATTGGTTTCATTCCTTAACAAAGTGTAGAGGATATGGGCTACCTCTTTTGTATCATGGCGAATGACCCCATTTTCCAAATGCATAATTTCTCCTTGTACCACCTCTAAACCAAGTTCATACAATTGGTTTAGGTCAAAGTGAACAGGCCTCGCCAATTCCTCACTATAACGGCTTAGAATATCCTCTGGAATATTCTCGCTGTTCACCAAAATGGTATCGATAAAGGCACATTTTAAATGGGCGTATAGAGCCTTCACATGGTCGCTCGCAGTGAAGTCTAGCGTCTCTCCCGCCTGGGTCATGAGATTGCATACATACACCTTTTTTGCCTGTGCACGACAAATCTCCTGGCCCAATTTCGGCACAAGCAGATTTGGTAATATGCTCGTGTATAGGCTCCCTGGTCCAATAATAATCAAATCTGCTTGCCGGATGGCATGAATCGTTTCAGGTAAAGGATTCGCAATTTCAGGAGTTAAAAATACTCTCTTAATCTTTTTTCCTGAATAAGGGATTTTTGACTCCCCGGACACGATAGTGCCATCCTCCATCTCCGCATGGAGCACAACGCTTTCACTGGCTGCTGGTAATACTTTTCCATTTACATTCAGAACCTTGCTCATTTCCTGAATGGCATGCATAAAGTTCCCAGTAATCGAGGTCATTGCTGCAAGGATCAGGTTGCCTAAGGAATGTCCGGAAAGCTCACTTGCTGTCTTAAAACGATGCTGAAACATTTCTTCAATTAAGGGTTCGACATCAGATAGGGCTGCTAACACGTTGCGAATATCTCCTGGAGGAGGAATGTCCATTTCATCCCTTAAACGTCCAGAGCTTCCTCCATCATCGGCGACAGTCACGACAGCTGTGATATCAAGAGGGTATTTTTTTAATCCCCTCAACAAAACTGGCAGACCTGTACCACCTCCGATTATAACTATTTTTGGCTGTCCGCTTTTGGTCATGATGATTTTTCCTTTCTCCTTTCAATATCGCGATGGGTGATATTGGTGTGATAATCCTTTGCAAAATAGTTCCCAATGTACTCTGTTAGCGCGACAGACCTGTGCTGGCCACCCGTACATCCGATCGCAATAACGAGCTGTGATTTGCCCTCTCGTTTATAATGAGGAAGCATAAAGCTTAACAGTTCAATTACTTTTTCCAGGAACTTGTTCGTCTCGTTCCATTTTAATACATAATTATAGACATCCTCATCCAATCCTGTCTGGGGTCTCATATGTTCGATATAATAGGGATTCGGAAGAAAGCGAACATCAAACACTAAATCAGCATCAATCGGCAGACCGTGTTTAAAGCCAAAGGACATGACATTCACCGTAAAAGTAGATTTCTTGTTCACTGAAAACTCCGTGATGATTCTCTCTCGCAGTTCTTTTGGCTTTAGCTTTGAGGTATTATAAATAATTTGTGCTCTTCCCTTTAGTTCTTCCAAAAGTTCCCGTTCTAACTGAATGCCTTCAAGCGGCAAGCCAGACTTAGCTAGAGGATGGGAACGACGCGTTTCCTTGTATCTTCTAACCAATGTTGAATCATCTGCATCTAAGAATAGGATTTGCGGGGTCACCCATGAAGTTTCCGCTAAGTCATCGAGCGCTTTGAAGAGATGATCAAAAAACTCCCGCCCTCTTAAATCCATCACTAGGGCAACTTTATTCATTTTATTCCCTGAATCCTTCATCAGTTCGAGAAACTTTGGCAAGAGGGTAGGAGGTAAGTTATCCACACAGAAAAACCCTAAGTCTTCAAAGCTTTGGATGGCCACTGTCTTCCCCGCACCTGACATACCTGTTATGATGACCATTTGTATATCGTCTACAGCTCCAGTGCTCATTATTGATTCCTCCTTGCTCTCATTTCAGGAGCCCCTTTTTATATAAGTTGAGCCCACATTAGCTCGGGTCTAAACGGTACTGAAGAAGCTTAAAGTCTTCCGTATAGGTAAAGGTTCCGTAAATAATCCCTTTTCCTTGAACCATGTAATCTAGAATATGATAATCTCCTTCTGCCATGGGGAGATTCTTTATCTCTTCAATCGAATGCCAAGCAATTTTTCCTTCGTCTGATTCATCAAGGTTGATGCCATCTGCCTCGGTAGCAAAAAAGGTAAACATCATCCATTCGGACAACACTTTGTCTCCGTCCTTCATAATAAAGGTGAATACACCCTTCAGATTGGGATTTCTTAAATAAATCCCTGTTTCCTCTCGGTATTCACGAATACACGAATCCCGAACCGATTCCCCTGGCTCCATTTTTCCGCCAGGTGCTACCCACCAGCCTCGCTTTGGTTTTTGCAATAGCAAAACCTTGTTATCCTTCATTAATAAGCAATTCGTTACCCGTTGCACACAATTCACCTCAATGTCAACAAACTAGACATTATTTAAAAACGACTATATCCAATTAATTATACTATTTTTGGGAGGGGGTCACAATGAATAGGGTTACCTGGTTATTTTTAACGAAGGCTCTTTTATCAAGGATAGTTTCATACGATCGCCGTTTTGAAATAACCTTTATGTTGCTTTACAAAAAAAGAGCACAGGTCTCCCTGTGCCGTCCAAGTCTATATATTTTAAAAGGGGGTCAATTTCTACTCTTATCATAACGGATTTTTATTTCACTTCTGTTACAGAAGAGTTAAAACGCAATGACTTTTTGTTAAGCTTTTCCGCTAATGGTAAATTATTTGACACCAAAAAGGAAAGCCGTACCTTAGAGTACGACTCTTCTTAAGCTTTTGCTTTTAAAGTTTCCTGTAATTCTTCCACGTAATGCTGCGCACTTTGGGCTGCAATGCTTCCGTCTCCGGTAGCCGTTACAATTTGGCGAAGCATTTTCTCGCGAATGTCTCCAGCTGCAAAAATGCCCGGCACCTTTGTTTCCATTCGTTCATTTGTTTCAATATAGCCATTTTCGTTCGTAATTCCAAGGTTTTCAAATGGTTTTGAAAGTGGAAGCATTCCGATATAAATGAAGACACCGTCTGTTTTGAACTCCTGCTCTTCTCCGTTCACTGTCGACACTAGAGTCACACTTCCAACCTTTCCGTCCTTGTCGTTAATTTCCTTCACCGTATGATTCCAGATGAAATCAATTTTTTCATTATCGAAGGCACGTTGTTGAAGGATTTTCTGGGCCCGAAGCTCATCACGACGATGTACAATGGTCACCTTAGAAGCAAAGCGTGTTAAATAAACTCCTTCTTCAACAGCACTGTCTCCTCCGCCGACAACAACGAGCTCTTTACCTTTAAAGAACGCCCCGTCACAGACTGCACAGTAGGAAACACCGCGTCCACCTAGTTCTTTTTCACCTGGGACACCGATCTTTTTATATTCAGCTCCCGCCGCGATAATCACCGCACGAGCCTTGTATTCCTTCGAACCAGCGATAACGGTTTTGTATTCTTCTCCATCGATGACCTCTTTAATGTCGCCATATGCGTATTCGGCACCGAACTTTTTCGCATGCTCAAACATTTTCGTTGATAGGTCAGGTCCTAGAATATGATCATATCCTGGATAGTTCTCTACTTCCTCTGTGTTGGCCATTTGGCCACCAGGAATTCCCCGTTCAATCATCAGTGTAGAAAGATTGGCACGGGATGTATATACCGCAGCTGTCATCCCCGCAGGACCAGCTCCAACGATGATGACATCATAAATTTTTTCTTCAGACATGTTACCCCACTCCTTCCTCATCAAATACTAATGAATACTATTCCCCAACTACTCATATCCTATAAAACAATAGTCATATAGTCCAAGTATTTGCTCACAATAATAATATTTGGGTACATTTCTAGCCATTTTTAGGATTGGGTTTGTTGGCTACAGTCGCAGAAGAGACAAACCTATTTTTCCTTCCAAGGCTCCTGCCCTTCTTTTTCCGGATTTAATTGAATGACCCTTTGCCAGCTTTTTTCTGCCGTTTGCTGTCTGCCGGTATGGTAAGCAGAGGAGGCGAGCCAATAATAAAATGCTCCATCTCCTTCAAAGCCTTGTTTGTAAAGCTTTTTAAGCCAGGAATAGGCCATCTCATATTCTCCCAATAGAGCAAAGGTTGTGCCGAGCTTAAATTGATGCTCGACAGATAAAGGCATAATCTTTAAAAGGACTTCCTTTAGAGTCTTGACTGTCTTCCAGTCCTTTTCGTAAAAGGCGAAAATCACCTTATTGCAAAGGGCATGAAGATTGCCTGGATTTTTTTCGAGAACCTCATCCAGGAGTTCGTCCGCTTTCGCATACTCACCTAAATAATAGTAAGCTAATGCTAAATTATTGTAGGCCGACCAATACTCTGGAAAATCCTTAATGACCCCCTCAAGAAGCTCGACTGCATCTGGAAAATCACCAGATTCTAGAAGCTCTCTTGCTTCCTCCTGGCGCGAAATTAGATCATCGTCCTCATACAGATCAACTTCTAAATCCTCCGCCTCAAGGGTTAACAAATCAAGAAGATCCTCCGCATCCTCGATAAACTCTCCATCCGTTTCAAGCTGCATATAGAGCTCCGCATGATGATACGCATCCTTAAACAATCCAAGATGTGCATAATTGTTAGCGAGGAAATAATGGCATTCCACCATATCCTCATCCCATTCCTCGAGAATGGTGTGAAGCAGGTGATTCGCTTCCTTATACTGTCCATTTTCAGACAAAACGATAGCCAGCTGACAGGCAATCATCGGTTCGCCTGGCTCGAGCTGCATCGCACGCTTCAAATACTTCATTGCTTTATGATAATCCCGACGCTGGTAAGCCTTTAAACCCTTTGTAAAATAATACTCACCAGTCGGGGTAAATGATAATAACATCCCTGTTCGATTCTTTGTTGCTTTAGAGTCTTTACTCATGAAATCCTCCATCATCTCAAGATATACCCAAGAAGTATACCACAAATCCCCCTTGATTAATAGGTACCTATTAGCCGGTACCAGGTACCGCCGGTGGACATTTCTGCAAATTTGTCCATCCAGGGTGGACACTTACTGCAAATAAAAAGCACCTGAATGGTTCAGGTACTATTTTTTTGTGTCATGGGATTGGTGACGCTTGTTTAATACTTTAAGTACATCAGAGAATGGTAGCTTTTGCTCCTCAAGCAGCACGAGCAGATGATACAAAAGATCCGCTGCCTCCCATTTGAGTTCCTCGGTATCACGATTTTTTGCCGCAATGATGACTTCAGAGGCCTCTTCGCCGACCTTTTTCAAGATTTTATCGACACCTTTTTCGAATAAGTAGGTCGTGTAGGCCCCTTGTGGCCGCTCTTTCTCACGCTCTTTAATCACCCGTTGAAGCGAATGCAAAATTTGATACTCAGCTAAAGTTGAAGTTTCACGAGCATCATCATATAACCGTTCATCGAAACAGCTCTTGGTCCCAAGATGGCAGGCGGGCCCAGAAGGAACCACGAGAACAACAAGGGCATCCTTGTCACAGTCGAACTTGATGTCTGTAATTCTTTGCGTGTTCCCGCTTGTTTCGCCTTTATGCCAAAGCTCCTGACGAGACCGGCTAAAAAACCAGGTTTCTCCTGTTTCAAGAGATTTTTCTAGCGACTCCTTGTTCATATAGGCAAGGGTCAGTACCTCAAAAGTGCCCGCATCCTGCACAATCGTAGGTATCAAACCCTTCTCATCAAATTTCAAATCATCGATATTCATCGGACATTCACACCTTTGTTCTTCAAATAGGCCTTCACTTCAGCAACGGATGTTTCTTTATAGTGAAAAATAGAGGCAGCAAGAGCTGCATCTGCCTTTCCTTCTAAAAACGCCTCGACAAAATGCTCAGCATTTCCAGCTCCACCTGATGCGATCACTGGAACGGACACCGCTTCACTGACTGCTTTTGTTAGAGCTAGGTCAAAGCCATTCTTCTCCCCATCCCGATCCATGCTTGTTAATAAAATCTCTCCGGCTCCTAGTCGGACCGCTTCCTTCGCCCAATCAATCACTTCATATTGCGTGGCTGTTTTTCCCCCGTGGGTATAGACCCTCCATGATCCAAGCTCCTCATCATACTTAGCGTCGATGGCGACCACCATACACTGGGCACCAAAAAAACTAGACCCTTCCGCAATTAACTCAGGCTTGTTAACCGCTGCGGTATTCAACGAAACCTTATCAGCCCCTGCGCGCAGAATCCGTTTCATATCCTCCAGGGAGTTAATTCCCCCACCAACGGTAAAGGGAATGGCAAGCTCTGAGGCCACCGCCTTGACGACCTCCACCATGGTTTTTCTCCCCTCCACAGAAGCGGAGATATCAAGAAATACAAGCTCATCTGCTCCTTGCTGATCATAAAAACGAGCAAGTTCGACCGGGTCTCCCGCATCACGCAGCTCAACAAACTGAACTCCTTTGACAACCCGACCATCCTTTACATCTAGACAAGGGATAATACGTTTTGTTAACATTCTACTTCCCCACCTCTAACAAAGCTTCCCGAACCGTAAATCTTTTCTCGTAGATGGCCTTTCCTACAATTGCCCCGCGAACGCCACTGGATTCGAGCTTCTTTAATGCGGCCAAATCAGCGAGCTCGCTTACTCCTCCAGAAGCGATCACTTCTTTCCCGGTTACTAACGCCATTTCCGCAATCGCATCAAGATTCGGCCCTGACAGCATTCCATCCGTTGCGATATCGGTAAAAATAAACGTTTCTGCACCCGCAACAGCGAAGCGTTTTCCGAGTTCGATGGCTTTGATTTCGGACGTGTTCAGCCAGCCATGTGTGGCCACAAAGCCGTTTTTCGCATCGATGCCAATGGCGATTTGCTTTCCATATTTTTTGATCATTTCGCTTGCAAAGCCTGGATTCGTAATGGCGATGCTACCGATAATGACGCGGTCCACACCATTTTCTAAGTAATGATAAATATCCGCTTCCGTTCGGATTCCTCCACCGATTTGGACCTTCACGTCCAATTTCTGCGCTGCCTCCAGAACAAAGGAATCATTCACACGTTTCCCGTCCTTAGCCCCGTCTAAATCAACCATATGGATCCATACCGCCCCTTCATCAGTAAATTTTTGCGCCATGTGAAAAGGGGAATCCCCGTATACGGTCTCTTTATCATAATTTCCTTGAAGAAGCCTAACGCACTGCCCACCCCGCATATCAATGGCAGGATAAATGGTAAATGTCACGTGATCGCCTCCTTTCGTTTGTGAGCTTTATAAAATTGAAGAGAAGCTGCATGCCAAGCTCTCCACTTTTTTCCGGATGAAATTGCATTCCGTATATCTGGTTTTGTCCAACAATGGCGGGTACGTCAACCCCATATCGGCTACTTGCAATCACAGCATCGCTTGATTCCGTCTTCACATAATAGGAATGGACGAAGTAAACATGTTCTTCCTTGATTTTTGATAGGATTTCATCTCGATTGGCAAATCGGAGTCTGTTCCATCCCATATGCGGTACTTTAAGCCCATCTCTAGGAAAACGGATCACTTTCCCAGGTAGAAGCCCCAACCCTTTTGTTTGCCCATTTTCCTCACTTTTCTCAAATAAGAGCTGCATCCCGAGGCAAATGCCGAGTAATGGTTTCTCTGTTTGCACAAACTCTCTTATCATCCCTGCCAGGCCCGTCTGATTGAGACGTACCATCGCATCCTTGAAGGAGCCAACCCCTGGTAAAATAAGGGCGTCTGCTTGGAAAAGCTCATCTATTTTTTCAGAGATAAAATACTCCGCTCCCAATCTTTCAAGTGCTTTACTGACACTGAATAAATTTCCCATCCCGTAATCAATAATGCCAATCATCTATAACATCCCCTTCGTCGAAGGGATTCCTTTGATTCGTGGATCAATCGTTGTTGCTTCATCAAGTGCACGACCTAACGCTTTAAAAATCGCCTCAATGATGTGATGCGTATTTTTTCCATAATGGACGATGATGTGCAAATTCATCCTGGCTTCTAAAGCAAGCTTCCAGAGAAATTCATGAACAAGCTCGGTGTCGAAATCGCCAACCTTCTGACTCGGAAACTCGGCCCGAATTTCAAGATGGGGACGATTGCTTAAATCCACGACCACCTGCGCCAGTGCTTCATCCATTGGGACGAAGGCATTTCCATAGCGCTTGATGCCTTTTTTGTCCCCTAACGCTTCCTTTAACACCTGTCCCAGACAGATGCCGATATCCTCTGTCGTATGATGAGCATCTATCTCCGTGTCCCCATTTGCAGTAATGTTTAAGTCAAACTGTCCATGCTTGGCAAATAGATCGAGCATATGGGTCATAAAGGGGACACCTGTTTCAAGCGTCGCCTTCCCCTCTCCATCAATATTCAGCGCTAACTCAATATTCGTTTCATTCGTTTTCCTTGCAATCCTTGAGGTCCTATTCATCTTCTTCATCCTCCCACAATAAGGAAATATATTTACTGTCCACTCCACACGGACATTTTCACCCATTTGTCCACGGGCGGTACCAGGTACCGATCTTATTTAAAGCGGGCTTCGATGGCGCGGGCGTGGGCTTCGAGGCCTTCTAGACGTGCGAAGGCGGCGATTTTTTGGCCGTTTTCCTTCAAAGCTGTTTCACTATAAACAATGACACTCGATTTTTTCTGAAAATCCTCTACGCTGAGTGGACTTGAGAAGCGAGCCGTGCCATTTGTTGGTAGCACATGGTTGGTACCGGCAAAATAGTCGCCGACTGGCTCTGAGCTGTAGCGCCCGATAAAAATAGCCCCTGCATGTCGAATTCTTCCTAACAGCTCCATTGGGTTTTCCGTGATAATTTCCAAATGCTCTGGTGCGATTTGATTGATGGTCTCTACGGCCTCATTCAAATCGGCGGCAATATAAATGGCACCGAAATTTTCGATTGCTTTGGCGGCAATATCCCTGCGTGGCAGCTCAACCAGCTGTCGTTCCACTTCAACTAACACCTTTTGCGCCAGTTCCTCACATGTTGTCACAAGCACACTGCAGGCTCTTTCATCATGCTCCGCTTGAGAGAGTAGATCAGCCGCCACCTCATTCGCTCTTGCCGTGGAATCTGCTAATATCGCAATCTCACTTGGCCCTGCAATCATATCAATGTCTACATCCCCGTAAACCTCACGTTTAGCTAGAGCGACATAAATATTCCCCGGCCCCGTTATTTTATCAACCGGCTTAATCGTTTCCGTTCCATAGGCAAGGGCGGCAATGGCCTGAGCTCCGCCAACCTTATAGATCTCCTTCACCCCTGCCATGTCAGCCGCCACAAGGACGGCCGCAGGAACTTTCCCATTTTTACCAGGCGGGGAAACCATGACAATTCGTTCCACCCCTGCTACTTGTGCTGGAATGACATTCATCAGCACGGATGACGGGTAGGCTGCTGTTCCCCCAGGAACATACACCCCAACAGAGTCAAGAGGCGTTACCTTCTGCCCAAGAATCGTCCCGTTTTCCGCGGTTGTCATCCAGGAAGGACGAAGCTGCTGTTCATGATAGGATCGAATATTGCTAGCGGCCTCCTGGATGATCGCCAGCATCTCATCCTCCATATCCGCATAGGCTTCATCAATTTCATCAAGCGTCACGAGCAAAGAATCCAGAACCACTCCATCAAACCGCTCTGTATATCTCTTGACTGCCGCATCTCCATCCAGCTTGACATTTTCAACAATCGCTTTCACCGCTAAAAGCTGCTCATTCGTGCCACCATCCACCGTTCTTTTAATCGAGAGAGCATCAGAAATTCTCTGTATCTTCATCTTTTCTCATCCTCACAATCGGTCTAAAGCCAACTTATTTTCGATTACATCCGTCAACTTTTCTACAAGCTCATGAATTCGTGCATCCTTCATCCGATAACTGACTGGATTGACGATAAGACGCGATGTGATATCGACAATTCGTTCATATTCAATCAATCCGTTTTCTAGCAATGTTCTTCCTGTGGAAACAATATCGACGATGCGGTCGGATAGGCCAATTAAGGGCGCTAGCTCAATCGAACCATTCAGCTTAATAATTTCGACCTGTTCCCCCTGCTCTCTAAAAAAGCGAGCCGCTAAATTGGGATATTTCGTTGCCACCTTTGGGGCGACATCGTTCATTTTTGTACGCGGAAGGCCAGCCACCGCAAGATAGCAATCACTAATCTTCAAATCTAGCAATTCGTACACATCTCGCTCTTCCTCTAAGAGAACGTCCTTGCCGGAAATACCCAAATCGGCGACCCCGTGCTCTACATAGGTAGGAACATCCATCGGCTTAGCCAAAATAAAGCGAAACCGCTCCTCCTCGACATCAATAATCAGCTTCCTGGAATCTTCAAATTCAGGCGGGAGGCGAAAGCCCGCTTCACGCAAAAGCTCTGCCGCCTCTTCAAAAATCCGCCCCTTCGGCATCGCAATCGTGATCAAATCCTCCATCAGTACGACCCCCTTCCTGCACTGCCTACTAAAAAGGTGACCTCACCAAATTGTCCTGTGAATCGATCGATATTTTTCACGCCATTGATATCCTGCACGATCGTTTTCACTCCGGCTCTCCTTTTGTCCTTCGCAAGCTGAAAGGCCTCCTGCCGTCGCTCCTCACTGAACAATATGCAATGTGCCAGCTCCTCCTTTTTCAGCTCACCCAATGCTTCTAGGAGCCGGTCTAGACGAAGCGCAAAGCCTGTTGCACCTGAGGATTTCCCGAATTTCTCAAGGAGAAGATTATACCTTCCTCCGCTTCCAATCGGAAACCCAACTTGGTCGGCATACACTTCAAAAAGAATCCCCGTGTAGTAGCTCATATGACTGACGAGCGTCAAATCGAATCTCAGCTTCTCCACTTCACCGTAGTCAACGACAATCTCCCAAAGCTGCTTTAGCTCCTGGATCGCTGCTTTCCCCTTTTCATTCTCGATTAAAGCAAGGGCCCAATCGATTACCTCAACACCACCCCGAAGCTTTAAAAAATCAAGTAGCCGCTGGCGATCAATAGAGGATAAATTTAAGCTCTTGACGTGCTCACGGTAGCCAACATAATTTTTTTCATATAAAAATCTCGTCAATGAATGGGCTCGTTCCTCTGTCCCCAATATTTGCTGAAACAGTTCTTGAACGAATCCGATATGCCCAACCGATATTTGAAAACGGTCGAGCCCTGCTTCTCTTAAGGAAGAAACCAAGAGGGCAATAATTTCGCCATCCGCACTGATGGTGTCATCCCCAATCGATTCAATTCCAATTTGCTCAAATTCGGCTGGTCTGCCGCCCTCACGTTGCTGCGCTCGAAAAACACTTGCCGAATAAGCGAGCCTTAAGGGCTGGTCTTCCTTTAACAGCTTTGAAGCGGCGACCCGGGCAATCGGAGCCGTCATATCTGGACGAAGGACGAGCGTATGTCCCTGGCTGTCGAGCAATTTAAAAAGCTGTTGATCCAATATAGCTGAAGCCGTTCCTACGGTTTCATAGTATTCTAGAGCAGGAGTTTCCATAAATTGATAACCCCATCGCCTCATTTCATCCCCTATGGCACTTCGGACCTGATTCTTTGTTTCGTATAGCTCAGGTAGCGTATCTCTCATCCCCAAGGGCTTCTCAAACATAAACAACCGACTCATCGTTCTCCCACCTTTAACTCTTATCAGCGAGGCTTTTATCAAGGCACTGTTATATTTTGTTGTGATCTACGTACGCCTTATACGTGCACGTTCGCTAAGTTATTCGTACCGAATAAAACCCGTTCACGTACACGTATAAGGCTAAAATCAACACTGTACATTAACAAAGCCTTTATCAAAAAATATTGATTTTGTATATTCAGAACTTTTATGATGCTTTAGTTCGCTAATACATTAGCAAATTGAAGTTATATGTAGTTTACTCTCCCGTTCTTGTTTCGTCAACTAATAATATGATTGCAGAATTTGGATTGAAAATTGGATTATCAATCCCCGATTTTCGCTCATAACCTCCGGCCGTACAAAAAAAAGACTGTAGACTAGCCCCATTTTAAGAGAGCCAGTCTACAGTCTTACATATTATTTTTTCCATAAATCGGGTCATCCGCCCATCTTTCTGCCAGCTGTTCCTTCGTGTAAATGACACGCATCGGATTACCGCCGACAAATGCGCCCGCAGGAACGTCCTTATGGACAAGAGTTCCTGCTGAAACAAAAGCACCGTCTCCAATCGTCACGCCTGGCAGGATCGTAGAGTTCGCTCCGATCATCACTTCACTGCCGATTTGTACCTCACCAAGGCGATACTCCTTAATCAAATACTCATGGGCGAGAATGGTCGTATTATAGCCAATCACCGTATTGCGACCGACACTAATTTTTTCAGGAAACATCACATCGAGCATCACCATTAATGCGAAGGACGTTTGCTCCCCAACCTTCATCCGCAAAAAAGTTCGGTAGAGCCAATTCTTCATACCAAGAAACGGGGTGTACCGAGCTAATTGAATGATGATAAAATTCCTGACAACCTTCCAAAAGGGTACCGTCTTATACACATGCCATAAGGAATTGGCCCCTTCAACAGGGTAGCGGGTTGTCCGCCTCATCGCTGCCTGGCTCCTACGATTTCAAGTAAATCACTCATATGATCGAGGATATAATCAGGATGATACTCTTCTAGATATGCTCTTCCCTTAGCAGACCAAGCCACACCTGCAGTTTTCGTACCAGCATTCTTTCCACCTAAAATATCATGGTAGTTGTCACCAACCATGATCGCCTCTTCCGGTGTAGATTGAAGCTGTTCAAGTGCCTTCCTAATAGGTTCGGGATCAGGCTTTGCCTTTGTCACATGATCTAAAGCAACAATCACTTCAAAAAAGGGAGTAAGCCTCGTTACCTCAAGTCCCATTTTTACCACATTTAACATTTTCGTCGTGACGATTCCAAGCTTAAAGCCATTCTCCTTCAAAGCGGCAATCGTCTCATACACCCCATCAAATTCCTTCACCAATTCGTCATGATGAGCAATATTAAACGTACGGTATTCTCGAATCATGTCCTCTGATTTTTCCTTGTCAATGCTTTCAAACGTTTCCATTAAGGTCGGTCCCATAAATGGTAGAACATCCTCTTCTTTATACTGATCGGGATAAAATTTCCCTAACGTATGCAAGAAAGACTGAATGATTAAATCGTTCGTATTAATTAATGTTCCATCTAAATCAAATAGGATTGTGGTTATCTTCGTCATATTGTGGTTTCCTTTCTTTTTGCAATTTCCACGCGATTCCAAGAGGTCGCAACAATGATTGTCACAACAATCGCCAGCACAAGCCGAATAAAGAGCAGTGGCAGCACCGGGATCCCAAGTGGCACAAAGATCAATGTATCCTCAACCACCGCGTGACAGCCAGCGAGAAAAATAAACGCCAGCGTGGCATCCTTTTTGCTCACCCCGTCCTCTTTGACCGCTTGAATCATCACACCGGCTCCATAAGCAAGGCCGAACAAGAGCCCAGCAGCTAAGGTAGTGGAGGTATTTTTCTTCATCCCTAGAGCCCTTGTAACCGGAGCCATCCACTTTGAAAAGATGTCGAGCCATTTCAAATCCTTCAAGATTTGGATAACCACCATTAGCGGAATGACAATCATGGCAAGCTGAAGGATACCCATGGCAGCTGTTTGCAGGGCATTCACGCTAATATCTAGCAGGCCTGTCACTTCCTCCTGTGAACCTTGAATCATCCCATATTTGGCTTGCTGTCCACCACCTTGCCACACAAGATTAATAACGACTCCTGAGATTAACGCCAAGCCTACCCTTACCACAACGGCGATCCAAAGCTTCACACCAACCCTTGTCGCCACACTTGATTCAACGAGCATATTATGTGAAAAGGACAGCATTACCGCAATAATAAAAACCTCTTTAACCGTTAAATCCAGTGTCAAAATCGCTCCAATGGCGGCATACAGATTAAGGAAGTTCCCAATCACAAGCGGAATGGCTGCATCCCCAGATAAACCAAACAGACTCATCAGTGGGGTGACCAACTTAATGACCCATGGCAAAATCGGTGTATGCTGGAGAAACGCAACGATTAATGTAACGGGAAAAATAATTTTTCCCAATGTCCAGGTCGTTTTCAGCCCAGCCTTTAATCCTTGTTTCAATGTTTGACCCCACATGTTCTTCTCCCCTATGTTAAACTTACACGCTTCTATCTAAATATCTTTGCTTGGAAAGACCCTTCATTCTTCTGTAGATCAAAATGGCAACAGCCCCGACGATAAGCACAATCGAAATGGTTTGTGCGATTCGCAAATTCGATGTTAGCATCAGGCTGTCCGTTCGCATGCCTTCAATAAAGAAGCGCCCCACGGAATACCAAATCACATAAGATAGGAACATTTCTCCACGGCGAAGATTGACTCGTCGCAATGAGATTAATAGGATAAAACCTAGCAGGTTCCAAATCGATTCATATAAAAAGGTAGGATGATAGTAGGTGCCGTTTATATACATTTGATCAATAATGAAATTTGGCAGGTGCAAGTTTTCTAAAAACGCACGGCTTACCTCGCCACCATGTGCCTCCTGATTCATGAAGTTTCCCCATCTACCTATTGCCTGTCC
Source organism: Anoxybacillus andreesenii (assembly GCF_030813005.1). Lineage (NCBI taxonomy): Bacteria > Bacillati > Bacillota > Bacilli > Caryophanales > Anoxybacillaceae > Anoxybacillus > Anoxybacillus andreesenii. Next base: position 16,743 of record NZ_JAUSTU010000019.1, on the reverse strand, counting down.
AAGGATAATACTTGGAGCTGCGATATCCGCAAGCTGCCAAAACGAAATTCCTCTTTTTTTCGAGAAAACATAGGCGGTCACCACTGCACCGATTAAGGCACCGTGAATGGCAATCCCCCCGTTCCAAATTTTGATGATATCACCCGGATTTTGCGAATAATAGCCCCATTCAAAAATGACATAATAAAGGCGTGCACTTAAAATCGAGATCGGGATGGCCCAAAGCATTAAATCAGCAAAAACATCCTTGTTTAGGCCTCTCTTTTCCCCTTCCCTCATCGCAATCACTAGTGCTAACGCAAGCCCTACACCGATGATGACTCCGTACCAGTGTACCGAAATCGGACCTAGCGAGAACGCAATTGGATCAAGAGGCTGTATATTTTTTTCCATGAATCCATCTCCTTTTTCTTAGATTATGGCTGTTTTTGTAAAAAGGGGGAAATGCTTCAGCGATCCTCGTGGTCCCCATCTTCAATCACATCAGACAACCGGCTTGCGAATTGCTCTGCGGCATTAACGCCCATTCTCTTCAGGCGGAAATTCATAGCCGCTACTTCAATAATGACCGCAAGATTTCGTCCTGGACGAACAGGAACGGTAAGCTTTGTCACGGATGTATCAATAATTCTCATCGTTTCTTCATCAAGGCCCAAGCGATCGTATTGCTTCGACTGATCCCATAGCTCTAAGTGAATGACGAGCGAAATCTTCTTGAAGCTTCGAACTGCTCCTGCTCCAAATAGGGTCATCACGTTGATGATTCCTAGTCCGCGAATTTCAAGAAGATGCTCAATTAACTCAGGAGAATTCCCCACAAGGGTGTCATCATCCTCCTGGCGAATCTCTACGCAGTCATCGGCTACGAGACGATGGCCTCTTTTTACAAGCTCGAGTGCGGTTTCACTTTTTCCGACTCCACTTTTTCCTGTGATGAGCACACCAACTCCATAAATATCAATTAAGACGCCATGAACCGCTGTCGTTGGCGCAAGCTTCGCCTCCAAAAAGTTTGTCAAACGGCTCGAAAAACGGGTCGTTTTGAATTTGGATCGCAAGACTGGAACGGCTTCTCGCTCCGATGCCTCAATAAGCTCTGGGGGAACCTCCATATCCCTCGTCACGATGATTGCAGGAGTAATATCGGTACACAAACGCTCAAGCCTCTCCGCCTTCGTGTCTACATCCAATTTTTGAATGAAAGTTAATTCAGTTTTTCCGAGTAATTGGACTCGTTCTGCAGGATAATAGTCGAAAAACCCAGCCAGTTCAAGCCCTGGTCTGGAAATATCAGTCATTGTGATTGGGCGATTGATGCCTTCTTCACCACTAATTAAGTCCAGCTTGAACTTTTCCATAACATCCTTCGTTCGTACCTTCGCCAAAATGAACTCCTCCCTTGATGGTATGGTTTTAGTTGTAGCAAGTCTTGCCCTTAGGATCGTGTAGAGGGTTCCGTTCGGGATGTCTTGCTCTAGTAGAAGCAAATAAGAATTTTTTGTCGTACAATCTCCTCTTAGGAGAGTTTCACTCTATTTTAGCATTTTTTTATTAAGAACCAAATTTGTATGTTCAAAAAGGCTCTTTTAGTACGGATTGTTATTAGGCAATGGTTCTAATGCCAACCATTGCCTGTCGTACTAGGTATGGCATCACGGAACAAGAAAAGAGCCTTCAAAAAAGTATACCTATCCGTTTTGGGACGATTTACATATTATAAGGATGAGATCGTATCAAACTTTTTTTCATGGGTGGTGGTCATTAAAAAAAACTTAAGGAAAGGAGTGTGTCACCATGAAAATCATGCTTGATGCCGGACATAGCTACAATACTGTAGGGAAGAGAAGTCCGGACGGGATGCGTGAATACGAGTTTAATCGAGTAGTCGCTAACTATATGAAGGCTTTGCTGGAGGAGTATGAAGGGGTAACCGTCTATTTTTCTCATTCGGACAAAAAGGATGTCTCATTGCAGGAGAGGACGGATAAGGCGAACCAGCTGGCTGTCGACTGCTTTGTGTCCATTCACGCCAATGCATATGGTTCAGGGTGGAATGAGGCTCAAGGGATTGAAACCTACGTATATAAAACAAAGCCACCGGAAGCAACCAAGCTGGCAGAGCGCGTCCAAAAAAACTTAATTGTCGCAACAGGGCTCCGTGATCGTGGCGTGAAGTCAGCCAATTTTCACGTCTTGAGAGCAACGAAAATGACAGCTATTTTGGTGGAATGTGGGTTCATGACAAACCAGTCAGAGCTTCAGCTGCTTCGCTCTGATCTCTATCGCAAAACCTGTGCAGAAGCGATTGTAAAAGGGATTCGTGAGCATTTTCAACTCAAGCTGAAATCACCTGACCAACTGCAGAAGCAGGAGAGCCTTTTTCATGTCCGGATTGGACCATTTTTTGAAAAAAAGCAGGCGGAGGAATTGATGACAAGATTAAGAGGAATCGGGTATGAAGCATCCGTCCAAGAGGGATAAGAAAGAGGATCTGTTCGCCAGATCCTCTATTTTTCTTTTTTCGTATCAAAGACAACATTTTGAATAACTAGATTGACGACTGACATAATCGCTGAAATCAAGATCGCCATCCCTAATCCACTGATTTCAAAGGACTCCCCAATAATCGCATCGGTAAGCAAAAGGGTCACTCCGTTGATAACGAATAAGAACAGGCCTAGGGTAAACACCGTAATAGGAAGCGTCAAAATGATTAAAATTGGCTTCACTAATACATTCAAGATAGCCAGTACAAAGCTCGCCCCAATCGCTGCCCCTATCCCCTCTATATAAAAAGAGTCCTCAAAATATCCAGCCAACGCGATAAACAATACCGCATTAATTAGTATTCCAATAATCCATCTCATGTCCAACATCCTTTAATAAGGCATTATTTCTGCTTCATTATTTTCGTAAGCCTGTTATATCGCTTTTAGCTACAATTTTATTATAATGATGAAGCTGATTCTATTGATTTCTTTTTATCGCAATTGATCCCGTTTTTGAGTCCAGATAAATTCTTGCAGTTCTCTCACTTGGGATCGTCGGTTGGAAACGGACAAGCTTTTGAATAACTTCATTTTTTTCATCCACTACTTGAATGCCCGAATAATCGATATCAAAGCTTCCAACATTGGACTTGGCCTCACCTGAGATAGCCATTTCCCTTGGCAAATAGAGCTTGATTGCACCTGTCGTCCCTTTTGCCTCAATCCGATCGCATCGAGGATCAGTTAAAGAGCAGATAATGTTTCCATTGAATGACTGAAGCTCGAGCCTTTCGAAGCTCCCATCAAGCTTGATGGCCCCGTTAATTGTTTCCGCCTCAAAGTCTTCCACTTTTCCGTCACGCACTTCAATTTGCCCATTGGCCGTTTCGGCATCCAAATATTTACTCGTAATGCCAAAAATATTAATCTTTCCATTGGCTGTCTTCACATTATACTTTTCTACATGTAAGTTTTCACTTTCAATTGGCCCATTAAACATCCGCACCTTAATGTTATCATACTGGGCTTGCGGAATATAAAGGATTGCATGGATTTTCATCCACTTTTGCTGGGAATGAAAACGCAGCTTCTGCCCCTCAATAGCAAAGGTAACATTTTTCAAAAAGTGATTTCGCGCCTCATCCTGGGTATCGACTCGATAGACCTTTGCCTCACACTCGACGCGCACATCCTGCTGATCCCAAGGAACGATTTTTACTGAGCCATTGGCCAGATCGACATCCATCTCTTTTAAATACACGTCACTCTGCTGAAAAATATGAGAAATATCAATGGATGCTCCGAAGTTTAAATCCAAATCAAAATCCTTAATTTTCTTCAGTGCTGTGTCAACAAATTCGAAAAGTTTTTCCTTTGTGGATTGGAATTTCTGCTGCGAATAAGAGTCTTCCTTTTTCGCCTCTTCAAAATGAACGGTCGTGGAAAGCTCTCCGAATAACGCCTCTTTCTTTTTCTTCATGCTTTCTTCCGAATCATCCAACCCTTCTAACAGAACGAGTGCTTCATTCACCGTTAGCTTACCCTCTTTGACCAAATTCAAAATTCGTTTTCTTTCTTCTTGCATGGCTACATCCTCCTCTATAAAATCCTAATATATACTTTCTTTAGTCAATACTTGAATTCCTTTGACAATATTCCAAATAAGCACGATTAAACTTAGGATGACCGTCACAATGATACTAATAAAGAACATGACAGGTACGTCCGAATATCCCCCAACGATATCAAATATAACGGAAAAAATAATAATCGGCACAGGGATCAAAGTAATGATATGTGAAAAAAAGGCCTTCTTTGCATGCCCCTTGACCACCTTGTCACTGGCCACTAGCCATACGATGAGTGGAAAAATAATTCCTGCGAAAAAGATGCTGAAATAGCTCAATGCCGATAGAACTTTATTTGTATCCATTTTCCTCAACTCCTTTTCTATTTTTACGTTTTTCAGAGACGAAGGTTTCAAATTTTGATGTTTCGCAAATATATTCAAATTGCCGCAAATATATTATTTTTTCGCAAATATTAGCTCTATAGCGCTCCTCTTTTCCCCATAAATGCAGAAGAAACCCGCCGTTTTGGCGGGTTTCCTTTTAATTAAGTTTGGTTGGTACGGGATGTGGTTTTGGAATGACCCTAATGCCGGTCATTCCGTTTCACACTGGGCTTAGTTTCACGCATAAAATGACCAGCACTTTTCTCCGTTTCAATCACTAAATTTCAAATAATTCAAATTCTGACTTTCATTTTCAACAGCACATGTCTTAGAAAAGTGCCTTAACTGTTGCTTCTTTTTCTTGAATGAGTTCCTTCATTCTTTGGCGATCTCGTTCAAGAATGGGCTTTAAATATCGGCCTGTGTGCGATTCTGGGATTTCGGCGATCTTTTCAGGAGTTCCGGTTCCGATAATCGTTCCTCCTTTGTCGCCTCCCTCTGGTCCTAAATCGACCAAATAATCGGCCGTCTTAATCACATCTAAATTATGCTCAATAACGAGGACGGTATCGCCATTTTCAACAAGACGCTGGAGCACCACTAGCAATCTTGAAATATCATCCACATGCAGACCTGTTGTCGGCTCATCAAGGATGTAGAGCGAGCGACCCGTCGAACGACGATGAAGCTCGGAAGCAAGCTTGACGCGCTGAGCCTCTCCACCAGATAGGGTGGTTGCCGGTTGCCCTAAGGTAATGTAGCCTAGCCCTACATCATATAATGTCTGCATCTTGCGATGGATTTTTGGAATGTTTTCGAAAAATTGGAGAGCATCCTCCACCGTCATATCCAATATTTCTGAAATGCTCTTGCCTTTATATTTGACCTCTAGCGTCTCCCGATTATAGCGCTTTCCATGGCAGACCTCACATGGGACATACACATCTGGGAGGAAGTGCATTTCGATTTTGATGATTCCATCCCCGCGACATGCCTCGCAACGGCCGCCCTTCACATTGAAGCTGAAGCGACCCTTTTTGTAGCCACGAACCTTTGCCTCATTAGTTGCTGAAAAAACATCGCGAATATCATCAAACACCCCTGTATAGGTGGCAGGATTGGAGCGCGGGGTCCGACCAATTGGCGATTGGTCAATATCAATGACCTTATCGAGATGCTCAAGCCCCTTGATTTCCTTATGCTGTCCAGGTCTTGTTTTGGCACGATTCAGCTGCTGAGCTAGGGCCTTGTGTAAAATTTCGTTGACAAGCGTACTCTTTCCAGAGCCTGATACTCCAGTTACCGCAATAAACATACCGAGCGGAAATTTGACATTAATATTTTTTAAGTTGTTTTCCTTGGCGCCCTTAATTTCGATAAAGCGCCCGTCGGACTTACGGCGTTCGTTTGGAAGTGGAATAAACTTTTTCCCTGACAGGTATTGTCCTGTGAGCGATTTCGGATCATTCATCACTTCTTCTGGGGTCCCGGCAGAAACAATTTCCCCACCGTGGACACCTGCTCCTGGTCCGACGTCGATTAAGTAATCGGCTGCGAGCATCGTGTCCTCATCATGCTCAACGACTAGCAGCGTATTCCCGATATCACGCATACTCTTGAGCGTATCAATCAAGCGATCATTATCCCGTTGGTGCAAGCCGATTGAAGGCTCATCCAAAATATAAAGAACTCCCGTTAGGCGTGACCCGATTTGAGTCGCAAGCCTAATCCTTTGGGCTTCCCCGCCGGATAGTGTACCGGCTGCACGATTGAGGGTTAAATAATCTAAGCCAACATTAACAAGAAATCCTAACCGCTCCCGAATTTCGCGGAAAATAACATTGGCAATTTGCTTTTCTTTATCCGTTAGTGTGATGCCATCGATTTTGTCAAATGCTTCCCGAATCGATAGGGAGGTGATAAACCCGATATTCTCCCCATCAATCAGGACTGCTAAGCTCTCTTTTTTCAGGCGTTCTCCCTTACAGGTTGGACAAGGCTGTTCGGCCATGTACTTTTCCATTTGCTCTCGAATATAATCAGAGCTTGTGTCTTTATAGCGCCGTTCCACATTCGGAATGACCCCTTCAAATTGAATCCAGTTTTCACGTACCTGTCCGAAATCATTTTCATAATGGAAAAAGAGTTTTTCTTCCCCAGAGCCATATAGGATTTTATCCGCCTGCTCCTTCGGAAGCTCTCCGAACGGAATATTCATGTCGATGCCGTAGTGGTTGCATACGGCCTCAAGCAGCTGTGGATAATATTGGGAGCTGGTCGGTTCCCAAGCAGCGATTGCCCCTTCTTTTAAAGACAATTCACGATTTGGGATTACCAAATCCACATCCACCTCAAGCTTCGAGCCAAGTCCATCGCAATCAGGACAAGCTCCGAACGGACTATTAAAGGAGAACATTCTTGGCTCCAATGCCCCGATCGAAAAACCACAAATCGGACAAGCGTGAAGTTCACTAAATAATAGCTCCTCTTGTCCAATTACATCAATGATGACTCGGCCTTCTCCTAGCTTTAAGGCTGTTTCCAGTGAATCAGACAAGCGCGCACTAATCCCCTCTTTAATGACAATCCGATCGACGACTACTTCAATGGAGTGCTTTTTGTTCTTATCAAGCTCGACCTCATCGCCAAGGTCGAACATCTCTCCATCAATACGAACGCGAACAAAGCCCTGTTTCTTAATGTCCTCAAGGGTTTTAACATGGGCTCCCTTTTTCCCAGAAACAATGGGGGCAAGCACTTGAAGCTTTGTTCTTTCCGGATATTCCAGAATTCGATCGACCATTTGCTCAATCGTTTGTGAGGTAATCTCGATACCATGATTTGGACAGGTTGGCCGTCCAATTCGGGCAAACAAGAGACGCAAATAATCATAGATTTCCGTTACCGTACCAACGGTAGATCGAGGATTTCGGCTCGTTGTTTTCTGATCAATTGAAATCGCCGGAGACAATCCTTCAATCGAATCGACATCCGGCTTGTCCATTTGTCCTAAAAATTGTCTTGCATAGGCAGATAAGGATTCGACATAGCGACGTTGTCCCTCTGCATAAATGGTATCAAAGGCCAAAGAGGACTTCCCTGAACCAGAAAGTCCTGTCAGCACAACAAGCTTATCTCTTGGAATAGTGACATCCAGATTTTTTAAATTGTGTGCCCGAGCCCCTTTTACAATTAATTTCTCCATTGCCATTGCTTCGTCATCCTTCCGCCTTCAACTCTAAAATGAGATCACGCAATTCAGCCGCTCTTTCGAAGTTGAGGGCTTTTGCTGCTTCCTTCATTTCCTTTTCCATATCGGAAATCACTTTTTCTCTTTCCTTCTTGTTTAGCTTTCCAAGCTTCTGGGTTGCTGTGTACTCTTCTGTTTCCTCCGCCGCAATCGTTGCACGGATGGCATCACGAATATCCTTTTGGATCGTCATCGGTGTGATGCCATGCTTTCGGTTATATTCCTCTTGAATTTCACGACGACGCTTCGTTTCATTAATGGCAAGCTCCATCGAATTCGTGATCCGATTCGCATACATGATGACATGGCCATTGGCGTTACGAGCCGCCCGACCGATCGTCTGGATCAGCGAACGTTCAGAACGGAGGAAGCCTTCCTTATCGGCATCCAGAATCGTCACTAAGGAAACCTCAGGAATATCCAAGCCTTCTCGTAAAAGGTTGATTCCAACAAGAACATCATATTTTCCAAGTCGTAGCTCTCGAATAATTTCAATTCGTTCGAGCGTTTTAACCTCGGAATGCAAATACTGCACCTTGATGCCAATCTCTTTTAAGTAATCGGTTAAATCCTCTGACATTTTTTTCGTTAAGGTCGTGACAAGCACGCGCTCATTGCGCTTTACTCGCTCCTGAATTTCTCCGATTAAATCATCAATTTGTCCCTCAATCGGCCGAACATCAATAATTGGATCCAAGAGTCCGGTTGGACGGATAATTTGCTCCACCATCTTCGGAGTATGCTCGATTTCATAGGGACCTGGAGTCGCTGAAACATAAATGATCTGGTTAATATGATCCTCAAATTCATCAAATTTCAGCGGACGGTTATCCATGGCCGACGGGAGACGGAAGCCATGATCAACAAGGACCTGCTTTCTGGCTTGGTCCCCGTTATACATACCTCGCACCTGTGGCAGGGTCACATGGGATTCATCAATGACCATGAGAAAATCCTTCGGAAAATAGTCCAAAAGTGTGTATGGTGTAGAACCTGGTGGCCTTAATGTCAAATGCCTAGAATAGTTTTCAATCCCTGAGCAAAAGCCCATTTCTCTCATCATTTCCAAATCGTATCGGGTTCTTTGCTCAAGCCGCTGGGCTTCAAGGAGCTTGTCATTCTCCCTTAACTCCTTCAGCCTCTCCTCCAGCTCCTGTTCAATATTCTCAATGGCGACACGCATCTTTTCTTCCCGAGTAACGAAGTGAGAAGCTGGAAAAATGGCGACATGCTCACGCTCACCGATAATTTCCCCTGTTAGCGCATCGACTTCGCGAATGCGGTCAATTTCATCCCCGAAAAATTCAACTCTCAAACAATGCTCATCCTTTGAGGCTGGAAAAATCTCAACGACATCCCCGCGCACACGGAAGGTTCCGCGCTGAAAGTTGATGTCATTCCGTTCATATTGGATATCAACCAATCGATGCAAGAGCTGATTCCGTTCAATTTCCATCCCCGTTCTTAAGGAGAGGACGAGCTCCCGGTATTCCTCTGGAGAACCGAGACCGTAGATGCAGGATACGCTGGCGATGATGATAACATCCTTCCGTTCAAATAAGGACGAAGTAGCAGAGTGACGAAGCTTGTCAATTTCATCATTAATGCTGGCATCCTTTTCGATGAAGGTATCTGTCGATGGCACATAGGCCTCTGGCTGATAATAATCGTAATAGCTGACAAAATATTCAACAGCATTATTCGGAAAGAACTCTTTGAATTCACTGTATAGTTGCCCAGCAAGGGTTTTGTTATGGGCAATGACCAATGTCGGCTTGTTGATTTCCTTAATTACATTAGAAATCGTGAAGGTTTTTCCCGTTCCTGTTGCGCCTAGCAAGGTTTGATGCTTCTTTCCTTCACGGATTCCTTCAACAAGCTGACGAATCGCTTCTGGCTGATCCCCTTGTGGTGAATATTTGGAGACTAACTCAAATTGATCCTTCACTTATACTCCACCTTCTCCCCGTAAAATTCATATTCCCATTCTACCACAAACATCCAAAAACTAACCAATAATATGCGAACGAATATTCGTTTTTTTATGTAAAGCTTTGTTATATTTAATTGTTGCTTTTAATATCGCCTTATACGTGTACGTTCACGAGAGTTTTCGTACCGAAACTAAGGAAGGGCAATTTTAATAATTGCCCCTATTCACGTACACATATAAGGCTGAAATATCAATGAAACTTTATATTCGTATCCTACGTATTAATAAAAAGATGGAGGTGTTCGTGATGAGATGGAGGTTGAAAGCTTTCCTAGTGCTTTTCATAGGTGCTATTGTGGTCCCATTCTTTTTTCCAAGCGTCAGTTATGCAGTTGATTATTCCATTACCGGTGTCCAAATCGATGCCTACTTACAGGAGAATGGGGATGTAGCGGTAACGGAAAAACACACCTATGCATTTGACGGAAAATTTAATGGAATCACTAGAGAAATTGTTCCGAAGAATGGAACGAAAATCATGAAGCTAAAGGCGACTGAGAACGGAAAGTCGCTGCGGGTTGAGAAAGAGGAAGATCTATACAAAATCCACCGCAAGGGCAAGGAAGAAACCATTACGGTTGAGATTGCCTATACCATTAAAAACGGAGTCGACGTATATGCAGATGTAGCTGAATTTTATTGGCCTTTCTTTGATGACCGAAATGAATCCAGTTATGACAAAATGAATATTATCATCCATCCGCCAAAAGAGACAAAAGATGTCATTGCTTTTGGATATGATACGGCCTTTGACAAGGAAGAGATGTTAGCAGATGGCTCGGTCCTGTTCCAGCTCGGCGAGGTTCCCTCTGGTGAAAATGGCGATATTCGCGTCGCCTACAATGCTGCCCTTTTTCCAGGGGCAACTATAACAGCAGATAAAATGATGAAGGAAGAGATATTGGGAGCGAAGAAAAAGCTCTATGAACAAGCAGTTGCGGACATGAAAATGAGAGAGAAGCTCTCTAAAATCGCACTGTTCATCATACCGATATTTTCTGCCCTATTACTGATTACCATTATCCAGATGATCATAAGAGAACGAATGAAAAAATTAGGCGTTGAGCAAGCCATCCAACAGGCTTTCTTCATCCCTGATGAGAAGCTTAGCCTCCCCGCTACCATTCTATTTATCAAAGGGACCTCCTATCAACCCGGTGAGGCGATGTCAGCAGCACTTCTTGATTTAGTTAGGAGAGGCTATGTTGTCAAAATGGAGGACAACCGTTTTCAGCTTGTCAAACGTAGTGGTGGGTTGTTGAAGCATGAACAAGTATTAGTGGATTTCCTCTTCAATGAAATCGGTACGGGGGACGAATTTACATTTGATAATCTCAGAACCTATATGATGAAGAAAAAGAATCATGAAAAATTCCAGACTCAAACCTTAAAATGGCAGCAAGCCATACGTCAAGAAATAAAGGGGAAGAAGCTGTATGATCAAAATGCAGGAACCCGCCTGTTCCTTTTGATTGCCGGCTTACTATTGTTTCCATTTCTGTTCCTATTCCCTATTTATGATTTGTTTGGATGGTTTACCGCAGCACTTATTCTAGCTGTTACTTATTTCGTTCTTGCCGCATCCTATATAACGAAATCATGGGATGGATGGATGATCGTTAAGGAATGGCGATTTTTGGAGAAGGGGCTACCGAAGCTGTCCCTGAAGGAATGGGAAGATCTCACCAATGACGAACAGATGCGAGGGTTTATTTATGGCATTGGCATGAAGGATGAGGGGATCATCGAGAAGAACAAAGAATTTGTTCAGTCCTTCAAGCATCCTTTGGAACATGTACACAATCATGGAGATGCTCTGAACATGCAGACGATGCTTCTTATCGGTCCGTATGCATCGACCCATTTTCACTCAGCCTACAAAACAAGCCAGTCAACCACAAGCAGCTCATCATCTTCATCGACTGGAGGCGGAGTTGGCGGCGGGGGCGGCGGTTCAGGAGCATTCTAAGCTAAAGAGGAGAGCCAAGAATTTTTTCAGGCTCTCTTTTTCACGTCTTTCCTTTGACCTAACTTTCTCCCAATTAAAATTCCTATGAGTGAAAAGATGGGATAGTAGATCATAATAGCTATCCCCTTGCTGCTATCCTCCAATGCTACGACATATGCCAATCCAAAGCTTGCCAATGCCCCGATGAAATGTCCAAATCCCCCGTATGCGGCCTTATACTCCTCTTTTCTTATCTTAATTAAACCGATTATCAAGCCTCCAAAAACTAGGATGATTCCATAAATAATCGTTGGAATTTCTTGAACTGACATCCTGACCACACCAAACCTTCATACTAGATTTCCTTATTGTATCACGAGAAAAAAGGTTATAAAAAACAAATAGAGACAAATAATGATAGTGACAACAATTTTTGGATAAGACCTGGTTAAAGGAGGATACGCATTGAAGAAGAGACGACTATTTATCGGCATCATACTTTGTATGGTTCTTTTGCTTGCGAGTTGCGGTACTAAAAATAATGAAACAAAAGAGACTGGAGACGGTGCTGAGTCGAAGGATGTATTAGCAGAAATTAAGTCCAAAGGGAAGCTATTGATTGGTACGGAAGGCACCTACCCTCCCTTCACCTTCCATGATGATAAAGGTGACTTAACAGGGTTTGATGTAGAAATTGCCCGAGAAGTAGCAAAACGGTTAGGGGTGGACGCTGAATTTTTGGAAACACAGTGGGATGCCCTATTTGCTGGGCTTGATGCGAAACGGTTTGACATGATTGCAAACGAGGTGGGCATACGGGAGGATCGGCAGAAAAAATATGATTTCTCAGACCCTTATATTACATCTTCCGCTGTTCTAGTTGTCCCGAAGAATAACAAAGACATTACTAGCTTCGAGGAGATCGAAGGATTGAAAGCAGCGCAATCTTTGACAAGTAATTACGGTGAGATGGCAAAGGAGTACGGAGCTGATCTCGTTAGTGTCGAAGGCTTTAATCAGGCGATTGAACTGTTAACCTCCGGCCGTGTGGATGTGACAATAAACGACAATTTAACTGTTCTCGATTATTTGAAGCAAAAGCCAAATGCCCCGATTAAGATGGTTGCTACCCATGAGGATGCTTCTCATAGTGGCCTTGTGTTTCGCAAGGGTAGTGACACCTTGGTAAAGGAAGTCAATCAGGCACTTAAGGATATGATTGACGACGGGACTTACCTCAAAATCTCTGAGAAATGGTTTGGTGAAGATGTACTTAAATAATGTCATGCCTACCCCCGAAAGATGGGATCAACTGATCGAAATTGCAAAAAGTTCCCTCCTGCCACTTTTGGAGGGGGCTGTTTTTTATACCATTCCATTAACCTTGATTACGTTTTTATTGGGAATTTTCCTTGCCGTTGTAACAGCACTAGCCAGATTATCTAACATCAAGCTTTTTCAAATCATTGCAAGAATTTATGTTTCTGCCATACGTGGCACCCCTTTATTGGTTCAGCTTTTTATCATTTTTTATGGCTTGCCGACGATTGGCATCACTATCGACCCATACCCATCTGCTATCATTGGCTTCTCCTTAAATGTCGGGGCCTATGCGTCAGAAATTATCCGCGCGGCTATTTTATCGATCCCTAAGGGGCAGTGGGAAGCGGCCTATTCGATCGGAATGTCTTACGGCCAGGCGATGCGAAGAATTATTTTACCCCAGGCGGCACGCGTATCGGTCCCACCCTTGTCCAACACATTCATTAGCTTGGTAAAAGATACCTCCTTAGCAGCTCTTATTCTCGTAACTGAAATGTTTAGACGGGCCCAGGAAATTGCCTCAACAAACTATGAATTTTTGCTTTTGTATAGTGAAGCGGCCTTATTATACTGGATGATTTGCTTTATTCTTTCGATGGGACAAGGAAGAATTGAAGCGCGACTTGATCGATATACGGCAAAATAAATAGAGGAGTTTCTAGAATGATTTCCATTCATAATCTTCATAAAAGCTTTGATCAGTTAGACGTTCTAAAAGGAATCAATCTTCAAGTGGATAAAGGAAATGTCGTGGTCGTCATTGGTCCATCAGGTTCTGGGAAGACGACTTTACTAAGATGCTTGAATGTTCTGGAGGAGCCGACCAAAGGTGTCATTTCTATCGGTGATCAGACCTTGGATTTTTCGAGGCGGATTGGAAAGAAGGAAATAGCCGCTTTTCGTAGAGAAACAGGGATGGTTTTTCAAGGCTATAACCTTTTTCCCCATATGACCGCTTTGGAGAATGTCATGGAAGGACCTATTACAGTCAAAAAAGAAAACAAGGATGAGGTGCGAAAAAAAGCAGAAGCCTTGCTGGGAAAGGTGGGACTCGGGGATAAGAAGGATTTCTATCCGTTTCAGCTTTCCGGTGGTCAGCAACAGCGGGTCGGAATTGCCAGAGCTTTAGCGATGGAGCCGAATGTGATGCTATTTGACGAACCGACATCTGCCCTGGACCCCGAGCTAGTGGGCGAGGTCCTCAAGGTGATGAAGGACTTAGCAGCTGAAGGCATGACGATGGTCGTTGTCACCCATGAAATGCGCTTTGCTCGCGAGGTCGCCAACGAGGTGATATTCATGGAGAATGGATTTGTTGTTGAAAGAGGCGGACCAGAGGAGGTATTTGGCGCTCCAAAGGAGGAGCGGACGAAGGAATTTTTGCGGATGATTCAATAGGGGAGAGAGGGGGCGACCTTGTTCGTTTCGGAAGAGGGTCTGCTTTTCGTTGCTATGGCGACAACTCCGCTTCTTTTTTCGCTTGGCTTGTCGTCATTGATGACCTATGGCGTCAACTCCTCTTCTTTTTCGGCCAACTTGCAAGAAAGAAGACAAAAAAATAGAGAAGGTTTCCCCTCTCTATTTTTAGGAAAAGTCAAACTCATCTCCATCGTTTCTCCAAAAATTAGTTTAGTTTTGTTTGTTTTTGTTTACTTTCATAAAATCGCCGTCACAAATTTAACATACATTAATAGATTTTCCATATCAAGGATTCCCTTGTTGAAAATGTTAGTTAATATAATAGTTTTCATAACTTATTCACACAATTGGAAATCTTTCCAAATTATTTACACTACTTAATTGGGAAAGTTTTTTAAGAACAAAGCTTATAAAGCCAACCAAAATTGCCTGGTTGGTTTTTTTCATAATCCTTTTAATCATTTAATAAGGTTAATATATAGGTATTCTCATATTTTTAGTATTTTCTGAATATTATCTTGATGCTAAACAGTGAATTACGATATATAAAGGATATACATATTTTTTGATCTTTCAAAAAGTGAGGTATTGTTATGTACGAGTTGTATTGTCGAACCTATCAAGGAATAATGAAAGTGGGTTCCGGCCTTCTGCCATGGCGTGAACCTGAGCTGCTTAAGGGAGAAAATAGCTTGAGCAAACTACCCAAGCTGATCAAGGATAAAAGGATTGAAGGCGTTTTAATTGTTACAGACCAAGGAATTACTTCCATTGGACTGATGGATGAGTTTCTACAGGGATTAACAGCTGAAGGGATTCATTATTTCGTATATGATAAAACCGTTCCAAATCCAACGATTGATAATATCGAGGAGGCCTACTCGATGTATAAAGCAAACCAATGTCAAGGCATTGTGGCATTTGGCGGAGGTTCACCGATGGATTGCGCCAAAGCCGTTGGTGCTCGAGTAGCGAGGCCCAACAAATCCATTCCTAAGATGAAAGGCGTTTTTAAGGTTTTGAAGAAGATTCCGCCATTGTTCGCCATTCCAACAACAGCTGGGACTGGTAGTGAAGCAACGCTTGCTGCAGTTGTATCCAATAGCGAGACACACGAAAAATACGCCATTATGGATACCTCACTCATTCCCCACTACGCTGTTTTGGATCCACTGCTCACGGTAGGGCTACCGCCACATATTACCTCTACAACTGGGATGGATGCCTTGACCCATGCGGTTGAAGCCTACATTGGTAGAAGCAATACAAAGGAGACTACTCAGTGGAGTATTGATGCGGTCAAACTCATATTTGAAAATTTGTATGAGTCCTACTGTAACGGAACGAACCTTACAGCTCGAACAAATATGCAGCAGGCTGCTTACTTGGCGGGAATGGCTTTTACTCGTGCATATGTTGGCTATGTTCATGCAATTGCCCATACCCTTGGCGGCTTTTACTCGGTTCCACATGGTCTAGCAAATGCGATTATCCTCCCTTATGTTCTCGAGTATTATGGCGAGTCCGCCCATAAGCCATTAGCTGAACTAGCTGATTTGGTCGGATTAACTGAGCCTGCTGATACAACTGAACAAAAAGCAACTAAGTTTATTGAGGCCATCAAACAGTTAAACAAAAAAATGAACATTCCCACAAAGGTGAGCGGAATTGTAGACCGTGATATTCCGCTAATGGTCGAACGTGCCTTAAGGGAAGCAAACCCGCTTTATCCTGTTCCGAGGATTTTATATAAGGAAGACTTAGTCAAGCTTTATCATATGGTAAAGGAGTAGATTGTTTAATAGTTCCGTGTGGATAAACTCCTTAATAACAGAAGATCATAAAATGCAGCTCTCTCTATTACACAAGGGAGCTGCTTTTATTTTTTGGCTTTTTTGAATTTTTAAATAAAGGTTTACAAATATAGGAAACTACTATAATATGGAGTTGGGATTGCAATCACCAAAAAAATGGTGGTTATGTAAAAGAATGTTTAAAAAGTTGTTTGTCGGCTTTACTGTGATGTTGTCGATCTTTGTATTTGGATTTGTTGAAAGAGGCGAAGCCGCGGCAAGTATCTCACCTTCCACTCAGACAATATATGGTTCTCAAGTTTACGCAAATTGGACCTTCTCTTGGACTGGGACACCGCCATTTAAAGTATTATTCAGGTCAGATAGTAGTAGTCCGTATGAAGTAATAAATGCTAGTAGCAACAGCAACTCAATGTCATATTCATATAAATATAGTTCCAGTGAGGCATATAAAAAATATGCTTCCTCGCTATTTAGTGTTTAGTTTAAAATTTCATAAAGCAGTCTATACTGGGTAAAAACTATTAGATACCCTAGGAGTTGATAGCTTTAT
>NZ_JAUSTU010000018.1:0-64436 GCF_030813005.1 Anoxybacillus andreesenii | reverse complement strand
GCTTCTGCGCCGATGGTAGTTAGGGGACGAGCCCTTGTGAGAGTAGGACGTTGCCGGGCGAGCGAAGAGTATCCAGTAGAGGGTACTCTTTTTTTGATCCATATTTTTGCTTTCAGGAATAGAAATACCCCAATTCATAAAATGCATTTACCCCAAAAGACGTTTGAGAACCCCAGAAAGTGGAGAAATTAAAGGGGTACCGACCGTCATCATCTTAGAGATTTACCCTCTACATAATAATGATATATACCAATTCAAATCAACTTTTTCAACCATAGGATGCATCAACTTCATTGCAAAAGGTCCGTTTCTTCATGTATAATGAAAGTCAAATATAGTCAAAGTCAGATAGGAGGAGGCTAAGTGAGAAACATCTCCGATATCATTGAACAATACTTAAAAAAAGTATTGGAAATGAGTGAAAAAGAGATTGTTGAAATCAAAAGAAGTGAAATTGCGGACAAATTTCAATGTGTACCCTCTCAAATAAACTATGTTATAAATACACGTTTCACCATGGAAAAGGGCTATATCGTGGAGAGCAAGAGGGGTGGCGGGGGCTATATTAGAATCATGAGAGTACAAACTTATGACTCTGCTGAGCTTATTGATCAACTGCTATCTCTCATCGAAAACCGCATTTCGCAAAATAGCGCTGAACATGTAATCCTCAGACTTGTCGAGGAGGAGGTCATCTCTCAAAGAGAGGCAAAAATTATGCTTAGCGTCATCGATCGCTCGGTATTATATATCGACCTTCCCTATAGGGACGAACTTCGGGCGAGAATGTTAAAAGCCATGCTCATTACTCTTAAATATAAATAAAGGCACTCTCGAACGTAATGTGGTTATTGGTTTGAGAAAATGAGTCTAAATAAATCTCGCGTAATCTAAGAGGTGAATATTATGATTTGCCAAGAGTGTAATGAAAGACCAGCTACACTTCATTTTACAAAAATTAATAACGGTGAAAAAACAGTTTATCATCTGTGCGAGCAATGTGCACAAGAGAAAGGTGAAACTTTCGTGCTCAATACAGGGGCGGGTTTTTCTATCAATAATTTATTGGCAGGACTACTCAATATGCAGAATAGCTTTCAGCCTGCTCAAAAAACTCCTATCTATCAAAAGGAAACACTGCAATGTGAAGTATGTTCTATGACCTATCAGCAATTTATTCAAATTGGGCGATTTGGCTGTGCCAACTGCTATGAAACCTTTAAGGAACAAAATAAACCGATCCTAAAACGTTTGCATAGTGGAAATTGGACCCATAATGGAAAGATACCAAGTCGTATTGGTGGTGGAATCCACCTTCGTAAGCAAATTGATAGCCTCAAGCATATGATTAAGGAGCTCATTTCACGTGAAGAATTCGAAAAAGCAGCGGAAATTCGCGATGAAATTAGGTCCCTAGAAAAGCAACTTGATCATGGTATTGAGGGAGGGAATTAAGATGTCACTGGAAAAATTCTTAAATCAAGCCGTCAGTTCGTGGATGAGTGCAGAAGGTCCAGATTCAGATATCGTCTTAAGCTCTAGAATTCGCTTAGCAAGGAATTTTCGTGATTATAAATTTCCGACGGTTTTTTCAAGCGAAGAGGGAAGAAAGGTGATAGATTCCGTTTATGAGAGCGTAAAAGACCATTATTTTTCTAATGTTGGGACGCTTGAACTGCTAATCATGGATGAGCTCCAGCCATTGCATAAAAGGGTGCTAGTCGAAAAGCATTTGATCAGTCCTTATCTCGCAGAAGGCTCTACATTGGGTGCATGTATTTTATCCGATAATGAAGAGGTAAGTATTATGGTCAATGAGGAGGACCATATCCGCATACAGTGTCTATTTCCAGGTCTCCAAATTAAAGAGGCATTAAAGGTCGCGAATGAAATCGATGATCATATTGAACAGCAGGTTGATTATGCCTTCGATGAAACCATCGGTTACTTAACTAGCTGTCCGACCAATGTGGGAACAGGTATGCGAGCCTCCGTTATGATGCATCTCCCTGGCCTAGTCTTGACCCATCAGCTAAATCGGATCATTCCAGCCATCAATCAGCTTGGTTTGGTGGTTCGGGGGATATATGGAGAAGGAAGCGAAGCGTTAGGCAATATCTTTCAAATTTCAAACCAAATTACATTAGGAAAGTCTGAGGAAGACATTGTCGAGGATTTACAAAGCGTGGTGTCCCAGCTTATTGCCCAGGAAAGATCAGCAAGGGAAGCATTAGCGAAAACTTCAAACATACAATTAGAAGATAAAGTGTTTCGTTCATATGGAATCCTATCAAATTGTCGAATCATTGAGAGCAAAGAGGCGGCAAGCTGTCTATCGGATGTAAGACTTGGCATTGATATGGGATATATCGAAAATATATCGAAAAATATTTTGAATGAACTCATGATACTTACACAGCCTGGTTTTCTACAGCAATATGCAGGCGGTCCTCTTAGAGCAGATGAAAGAGATATCCGCCGGGCGTCATTAATTAGAGAAAGATTAAATCTAGATAAATAAACTCGGTAAGGAGGATATAGATTATGATGTTTGGACGTTTTACAGAAAGAGCTCAAAAGGTATTAGCATTAGCGCAAGATGAAGCAAATCGACTTGGGCATAATAATATTGGAACAGAGCATGTGCTCCTTGGCTTAGTACGAGAAGGAGAAGGGATTGCAGCGAAAGCTCTATATGCACTTGGTCTAGGGGCGGAAAAAATTCAGGAGGAAGTGGAGAACCTCATTGGACGAGGACAAGATGTTTCCCAAACGCCTCATTATACACCTAGAGCAAAAAAGGTAATTGAGCTATCAATGGATGAGGCTCGTAAATTAGGCCATTCCTATGTAGGAACTGAGCATATCCTCCTTGGGCTAATAAGAGAGGGAGAAGGGGTAGCTGCTCGAGTATTAAATAATCTCGGAGTTAGTTTGAACAAGGCCCGCCAACAAGTCCTCCAGCTCTTAGGAAGCAATGAGTCCGGAAGTCATCAAGGCGGATCCTCAGCTAGTGCTAATACGCCAACACTTGATAGCCTTGCCCGGGATTTAACGGCGATTGCTCGTGAAGGAAGCTTAGATCCCGTCATTGGCCGTAGCAAAGAAATCCAAAGAGTCATTGAAGTATTAAGTCGCCGTACGAAAAATAATCCTGTTTTAATTGGAGAGCCTGGAGTCGGAAAAACAGCCATCGCCGAAGGACTTGCTCAGCAGATTGTTCATAATGAAGTCCCTGAAATTTTACGGGACAAAAGGGTGATGACGTTGGATATGGGAACGGTCGTCGCTGGCACAAAATATCGTGGTGAGTTTGAGGATCGTCTCAAAAAGGTCATGGACGAAATCCGCCAAGCTGGCAACATCATTCTGTTTATCGATGAGCTTCATACATTGATTGGTGCAGGTGGGGCAGAGGGAGCGATCGATGCATCGAATATTCTTAAGCCTTCTCTTGCTCGTGGTGAGCTGCAATGTATCGGTGCAACAACCCTTGATGAGTATCGGAAGTATATCGAAAAGGATGCAGCATTAGAAAGACGTTTCCAACCGATTACGGTGGATGAACCAACAGCAGAGGAGTCCGTCCAAATTCTAAAAGGCTTGCGAGATCGCTATGAAGCCCACCACCGTGTTTCTATTACGGATGAGGCCATTGATGCGGCGGTTAAGCTATCCGATCGTTATATCTCTGACCGCTTTCTTCCAGATAAGGCGATTGATCTAATCGATGAAGCTGGCTCAAAGGTTAGACTTCGTTCCTATACAACACCACCGAACTTGAAAGAGCTAGAAATGAAGCTTGAGGAGGTTCGTAAAGAGAAGGATGCGGCGGTTCAAAGTCAGGAATTTGAAAAAGCGGCTTCCTTAAGAGATTCTGAGCAACGTCTCAGGGAGCAGCTTGAGGAAACGAAGAAATCCTGGAAGGAAAAGCAAGGGAAGGAGAATTCTGAGGTAACCGTTGAGGATATAGCTAGCGTCGTGTCAAGTTGGACGGGAATTCCTGTCTCAAAGCTTGCCCAAACAGAAACACAAAAGCTTCTTAATTTAGAAGAAATTCTTCATTCACGGGTGATTGGACAGGAGGAAGCAGTTAATGCGATTTCCAAGGCAGTACGCCGTGCCCGAGCTGGATTAAAGGATCCGAAGAGACCGATTGGTTCGTTCATCTTCCTAGGACCAACAGGAGTCGGAAAAACAGAGCTTGCTCGTGCATTAGCAGAAGCGATGTTTGGGGATGAAGATGCGATGATTCGCGTCGATATGTCAGAGTATATGGAGAAACATTCTACCTCAAGACTTGTGGGCTCGCCTCCGGGATATGTTGGTTATGAAGAGGGTGGCCAGCTAACGGAAAAGGTAAGGAGAAAGCCATATTCCGTCATCCTGCTAGATGAGATTGAGAAGGCACATCCAGATGTCTTTAATATACTTTTACAAGTGCTAGAGGATGGCCGTTTGACAGATTCGAAGGGGAGAACAGTGGATTTCCGCAACACTGTACTCATCATGACGTCAAACGTCGGAGCAGAGTCGTTAAAGAGAAATAAGTATGTGGGTTTTAATGTTCAGGATGGGGAACAGGATTACAAGGATATGAAGGGCAAGGTTATGGAAGAATTGAAGAAGGCATTCCGTCCAGAATTCCTGAACCGCATAGATGAAATCATTGTTTTCCATGCATTAGAAAGAAAGCATTTAAGGAACATTGTGAATCTAATGTCTGATCAGCTTATTAAGCGCTTGAATGAGCAGGATATTAAGCTTCAATTGACTGAAGCGGCCATTGAAAAGATTGCTGAAGAAGGCTACGACCCAGAATATGGTGCTCGTCCGCTTAGAAGAGCGATTCAAAAGCATATTGAGGATCGCCTTTCTGAAGAGCTTCTGAAAGGAGCCGTTTTAACGGGCCAGTTTGTCACAATCGATGTGGAGAATGGCGAATTTACCGTTAAATCAGGCACCCCGCAGCTAAACAAATAATACGACCTGAGGTATTCACTGGAAGATGAGTGAATACCTCATTTCTTTTTTGACCATTTTGTATTAAGGTTAAGAAAAGACTTAATGGGCGAGGATGAAGGCATTTGAAAAAAGTAAAAACAGTCTATATATGTTCAAGCTGTGAAACCCAGCACCCCAAATGGCAGGGATTTTGCAATGGATGTGGGGAGCGGGGTACCCTTAAAGAAGAAATGAGCGGTGGAGAAACGAAGCAAATAAAACCGCGGGTAGCCAAAAGCAATATTCCTGTAAAGCGGTTGTTAGATACCAGCTCTTCCAAAAGTGACCGAATGATCACCTCGATTTCTGAATTTAATCGAGTCATGGGCGGGGGGATTGTAAGGGACTCGCTTTCAATTATTACGGCAGTACCTGGAGCTGGGAAGTCGACACTGCTTTTACAAGTGAGTCAGGATCTGGCCTCAAAAGGCTACAAGGTCCTTTATGCTTCTGGGGAAGAAAGCGAAAGCCAAATCAAGAACCGCGCGGAACGAATCCTTCCATCCATCCATGAAAATATTTGGATTCACTCGGACACAAGCATGAATAATGTTCTGGGCATTATTGATGTAGTTGATCCTGATATGATCATCATTGATAGTATTCAAACCTTTGTTCTTGAGGAATATCCATCAAGACCTGGCAGCCCGACGCAAACGATGGAATGTGCGAATGCCCTTTTGAAGGTTGCAAAGAGCTCGGAACGGCCCCGGGCAGTCATTATGGTCGGGCAGATGACAAAGGATAATGAGCTCGCTGGCCTGCGCGCTCTTGAGCATTTAGTCGATACCGTTCTTGTGCTTGATGGGGAGGATGGGGAAGAATTAAAGCAGCTCTCTGCAAGCAAAAATCGCTACGGAAGCACGGGTGAAATGGGATTTTTCTCAATGGAGGAGGATGGTCTCAGGGCGATTGATAATCCATCGGAATTCTTTATTACGCAAAGAGATGAAATTGTGAGTGGCAGTGCGTTAACGGTTATAAAAGAGGGGACAAGGCCGATTATTGTAGAGGTGGAAAGCCTTGTTTCCCCAACCTTTACCCCGTATCCTTCCCGCATTGGTGAGTGTATGCGAAAGGACCAAATTAACACGTTAACAGCCATCCTTGAGCAGCGAGCGGGCTTGCAAATGCTGACGCAAAATGTCGTGATCAAAACAACAGGAGGCATTCGATTAAAGGAGCAGTCTAGTAACCTGGCTGTTCTCATGAGCATTGTTTCCTCCTACAAAGGAAAAGGGATTCCGAATGATGTTGTCTTTATTGCGGACATCGGGTTGACAGGGGAGCTCAAAAAAGTCCCGACGCTAGAAGCACGTATTCGAGAAATTGAACGGATGGGCTATCGGAAGGTATATATTGCCCGCCGTGCATTAAGAAATCCCGATACCTTCAAGAACATCGAGATTATTGCGTGTAATACCCTATCAGAAGTCATCGATAAGGTTTTTAATGCTACACCTTTCTAATACATGGGATTCCTTCGGGGATCCTTTTTGCTCTTATTCTTTGGCTCTTTTCTCAAACATTGTTGCTTTTGAACAATAAATATTTAGACAAACGATGTTTGATGCAGTCTATCTGTAGAAACTACGGAGAAAAGTGCTGCTCAATCTATGCGTATCACACGACTGGTATGAAACGGAATGGCCGGTATTAAGGACATTCCAGAACTACAATCCGTGCGAAAACAGCCTATTCTTTTGAATATTTCCCTCATATATCCATATCCTTTAATAAAGGGGATCGAACACTTGTCCTTTTCCTGCATAAAAAAAGTTATGAGGGAGGTTTGTCCATTTGGAAAATAAAAGGGCCGGCGAAATAACGGTTACGGAAATACTTCAGATGATTGCCCCAGGTACACCGATACGGGAAGGAATTGACAACGTCCTCCGTGCAAATACAGGAGGACTTATTGTATTTGCATCTAATGATAAGGTGAAGGACATCGTGGATGGTGGTTTCCAAATTAATTGCACATTTTCTCCCAGCTATCTTTATGAACTCGCGAAAATGGATGGGGCGATCATTCTTAATGAAAACGGGGATAAAATTCTCATTGCCAATGCCCAGCTGGCTCCCGACCCAAGTGTTTCATCTACAGAAACAGGGATGCGGCATCGCACAGCGGAAAGAGTCGCCAAACAGACGAAATCTTTGGTTATCGCCATCTCCCAAAGAAGGAATGTTATTACTCTATACCAAGGTAATTTTCGCTATGCTCTCCGTGAGATAGCAGTAAATTTGACAAAGGCAAACCAAGCGCTGCAAACATTAGAAAAATATAAGGTCGTCCTTGAACAAAGTATTGCGAATCTAGGGGTATTAGAATTTGAGGAAATGGTCACTTATAGTGATATCGTAAAAGTAATTCGGCGTCTGGAAATGGTTCTGAGAATCAAAAATGAACTGCTTTCCTATTTGAGTGAACTAGGGACGGAGGGGAGACTCATTCGTTTGCAGATGAATGAGCTACTTGCTGACATTGAAGAAGAAGCGGTCTTAATTATCAAGGATTATGCCGCTCATGATGACGTCAATCCTTTTTCAACGCTAAAAAAACTACAGGATCTCGCCCATGGAGAAATGCTAGAGGATTCAGCCGTCTTGAAATTAATGGGCTATCAGGGCTATGTTCATATTGATGAATATAAATGCCCAAGGGGCTTCCGAGTTCTGAATAAAATTACGAGGCTCCCTCCTGTGATTATTGATAATCTTGTCAATCAATTCAAGGAACTCCGTCATATTGTCGCAGCCTCTGTTGAGGAACTGGACGAGGTTGACGGAATTGGGGAAGTACGTGCGAGGAAAATTAAGGAAGGGCTGAAGCTTATTAAGGAGCAGCTGTTTGCGGATAGACATATATAGACTAAGCACAGAGTGATTGAAACTTTTGGCAAACCGATTTATGTTGCTATTTGTGAAAGAGTACTCATTTGACACTTTTTTTCCACGATGCTACCCTTAAAGTGTAATAATTTTTTTATAAAAAGGAAAAATAATGAGTGGGAAAATCACTCTATTTTTCTAATATATCAATCATATTTCAGACAGCTAACAATCTTTGAAAAACGTCGTAATATTACGTTTTGAATTTTGGATTTTGTTTATAATGATAAAAGGAGGTGAAGGAATGCTCAAACGTATTATTCAAGCATGCTTTCTCATTACGGGTGGTACGCTTGGAATATTCCTAATTGGAGATCTATTATCTTTAATCAATCTTGATGATAACACAATCATTAATAACCCTTATGTAACCGCCATACTTGGTGCTATTATTTTTTATCTTATTTCTTTTTGGGCGGTTGACTACGTCGCAAACTTTGTTAAATGGTTTGAAGAGTCACTGATCAAGGTTCCAATTGCTGATATTTTATTTGGAAGTGTGGGTTTGTTTTTTGGTTTGGCGATTGCATTTCTAGTTGGCTTTGCCTTAAATATGATTGAAGTACCGATTTTAAATACGGTCGCACCCATTCTTTTAACGCTTTTATTTGGTTATTTAGGCTCTCAGGTGGGTCTCAAGAAGCGGCATGAACTCATGTCTCTTTTTACAAGAAACAAGAAAAAGACAAGTGAAGAAGAAGCAGAGACTCCTGTGAAGAATGTACTCAAAATCTTAGATACAAGCGTCATAATTGATGGTAGAATTGCGGATATTTGCCAAACGGGATTCCTAGAAGGAACCATCGTAATTCCGCAATTTGTTCTCGAGGAATTGCAGCATATTGCCGATTCTTCCGATGTGCTCAAAAGAAATCGTGGGCGCAGGGGTCTTGATATACTGAACCGTATTCAAAAGGAACTCTCTATCAATGTGGAGATTTATGAGGGAGACTTTGAAGAGATTCAAGAGGTAGATAGCAAACTTGTGAAACTAGCAAAGCTAACAAATGGTGTTGTGGTAACGAATGATTTCAACCTCAACAAGGTTTGTGAGCTGCAGAAGGTTTCTGTATTAAATATTAATGACTTAGCCAATGCTGTGAAGCCGGTTGTTCTTCCTGGAGAGGAAATGAGCGTACAGGTGATTAAAGACGGGAAGGAACACAACCAAGGCATTGCATATCTAGATGACGGAACGATGATCGTTGTTGAAGGCGGCCGCGATTATATTGGGAAGCATATTGAGGTATTGGTGACAAGTGTACTGCAAACGTCAGCGGGCCGAATGATTTTTGCCAAGCCCAAATTATTAGAACGAGCATTGTAAAAAGAGGAGTTTGGTTATGGCTTATGAAGTCATTATTCCTGCCGCAGGACAGGGGAAAAGAATGGGTGCAGGAAAGAATAAATTGCTGTTGGAATTAAAGGGCATTCCTGTTTTCATTCATACATTACAGGTCTTTGAACGAGATGAAAAATGTGACGGGATCGTTTTGGCGATATCCCCTCAAGATGAAGAGGAATTTAACATCCTCTTAAAAGAGCATCAAATTAAAAAAATAAAAGCGATCGTCTATGGCGGGAAAGAGCGGCAGGATAGTGTTTATCACGGCTTGGAAGCCGCTGGTTCAGAAGGAATTATTCTTGTTCATGATGCAGCAAGGCCTTTTATTGATGTTCCTACCATTCATAAGTCGGTTCATGTAGCCAATGAATACGGAGCAGCTGTCGTAGCGGTGCCGGTAAAGGATACGATAAAAAGAGTTCTTTATGATGAAGTGGTTGAAACGGTAGATCGATCAAGCTTGTGGGCGATTCAAACCCCACAAGCTTTTCGTATTTCCATATTAAAAGAAGCCCATCAGCATGCTAAGGATACGGGGTTTTTAGGAACGGATGAGGCAAGTCTTGTCGAAAGAATTCAACATCCCGTAAAGATTGTGGAAGGAAGTTATGATAATATTAAGCTGACCACAAAGGAAGATTTGTATTTTGCTGAAGCGATCTTAAAGAAGATGAAAGGTGATACATGATGTTTCGAATTGGACAAGGCTTTGATGTACATCAATTAGCAGAAGGAAGGCCTTTAATCATTGGAGGAATTGAGATTCCATATGAAAAGGGACTACTAGGACATTCTGATGCGGATGTGCTTTTACATACGATTACAGATGCATGCTTAGGAGCAATTGGAGAGGGAGATATCGGGAGACATTTTCCTGATACAGACCCTGCATTTAAGGATGCTGATTCAGCCAAGCTGCTCGAGCATATTTGGAAAATGATTAGGGAAAAAGGCTATGAGCTCGTTAATGCCGATTGTACGATCATTGCCCAGAAGCCAAAAATGGCTCCCTATATTGAGCCGATGAAAGCAAGAATTGCTGAATTACTAGAGTGCACACCAGAGCAAATCAATGTGAAGGCAACGACAACAGAGCAGCTTGGTTTCACTGGAAGAGGAGAAGGGATTGCTGCACAAGCAGTTGTTTTGCTGCAAAAGGCAAAGTAATCCTTGTTTAATATTGGATGCTGGCTTTAGCCATATACGTATATGTGAACGAGTTTTACTCGGTACGAGTAACGTAGAGAACGTATACGTATATGGCGGTAAGAGTCACATTCTAGTTTCACATGGACTACTTTTAAAACAGCTAATCACGTGGTATCATTATTTCGATATAGAGGTAGGAGGAGCAATATGTCAAGTGATATTCGGGTTCGTTACGCACCAAGTCCAACAGGACATTTACATATTGGGAATGCGCGTACAGCATTATTTAACTATTTATTTGCGAGAAATCAGGGTGGTAAATTCATCATTCGCATTGAAGATACAGATAAGAAGAGGAATATTGAAGGCGGAGAGGAGAGCCAGCTCAAATATTTAAAGTGGCTAGGAATGGATTGGGATGAAAGCATTGATCTAGACGGGGGCTATGGCCCATACCGTCAATCAGAGCGAAATGAAATCTATGAACAGTATTATCAGGAGCTTTTAGACAAGGGCTTAGCGTATAAATGCTACTGTACAGAGGAAGAATTAGAGGCAGAAAGAGAAGCCCAAAGCGATTCCAAGCAAATTGCTGGATATTCAGGTAGATGTCGTCATCTTTCAGCAGAAGAAAGAGAGAAATTTGAACAAGAGGGACGAAAGCCAAGCATTCGCTTCCGTGTTCCTGAAGGCAAGGTGTACGCTTTTGATGACATGGTGAAGGGTCATGTTTCCTTTGAGTCGGATGGCGTGGGAGGAGACTTTGTTATCGTGAAAAAAGATGGTACGCCAACCTATAATTTTGCGGTTGCGGTCGATGATTATCTCATGAAAATCTCCCATGTTCTACGAGGGGATGACCATATTTCCAATACGCCAAAGCAATTAATGATTTATGAAGCATTAGGCTGGGAAGCACCTATTTTTGGGCATATGACACTAATCGTCAATGAAAGTCGGAAAAAGCTAAGCAAGCGAGATGAATCGATCATTCAATTTATTGAGCAATACGAGGAGCTTGGGTATCTTCCAGAGGCATTATTTAATTTTATTGCCTTACTTGGATGGTCTCCAGCTGGTGAAGAAGAGATCTATTCTAAAGAAGATTTGATTCAAATTTTCGATGCGGAGCGTTTGTCAAAATCACCAGCATTATTTGACAAACAGAAGCTTGCCTGGATGAATAATCAATATATCAAAAAGACGGATATTGAGAAGCTTGTTGAGATTTCCTTGCCTCACTTAATCAAAGCTGGACGAGTACCAGAACAGATGACTGATCAAGAGCTGCAGTGGGCTAAGGGCTTAATCGCTTTATATCAGGAGCAAATGAGCTATGGAGCAGAAATTGTGGAGCTTTCGGGTCTCTTCTTTAAGGATGACGTAGAGATGGATGAGGAAGCAAAGGAAGTCATTGCGGATGAGGATGTCCCAGCAGTATTAGCGGCTTTCCTGCAGGAGGTTGAACAGCTCGAAGAATTTACAGCTGATGAGATTAAGCAATCCCTCAAAGCTGTGCAAAAGGCAACGGGTCAAAAAGGGAAGAAGCTCTTTATGCCAGTTCGTGTTGCAACAACGGGTCAAACGCACGGACCAGACCTACCGAAAGCAATTGCGCTATTAGGCCGTGAAAAGGTTGCCAGCCGTTTAAAGCAGATTTTGGGTTAACAGATTGAAAAAAGTGTAATATAGTATATATACGAATTTCATAGTTGAAAAATGTTGATGAGGAAAAGTAGAAAAGTGATGCTTTAAAGAGAGAACCAACTTGGGAAAATATTTGTTTTTCCTCGGCTGAAATTGGTTCAGGCCCCTCGCTTTTTGAAATGCGCCTCTGAGTCCCACTTCGAACAAGGCCCTGTCCTCCAGTAGATTTGGGCGGATTGCTTCCGTTACAAGTGTAGAGTTGAGGCTGATTATAGCCTAAACAGAGTGGAACCGCGTAGATTATACGTCTCTGTCATGTTGACAGAGGCGTTTTTATTTGGAGAAAACGGCTTTCGTATGGAAAAAGAGCCTTGGAGAAAAGGGGGTTGGAAAATGTTTAAAAGACTGAAGGAGGATATTGAAGTTGTTTTTGAACAGGATCCAGCGGCCAGAACCTATTTAGAAGTCATCTTGACCTATTCTGGCTTACATGCGATTTGGGCGCATCGCGTTGCCCACGCATTTTATAAGCGAAAATTATTTTTTATTGCTCGAGTCATTTCACAGGTGAGTAGATTTTTTACTGGAATTGAAATTCATCCCGGTGCCAAAATAGGCCGCCGCTTTTTCATTGATCATGGCATGGGTGTGGTCATTGGAGAAACCTGCGAAATTGGTGACAATGTAACCGTCTTTCAGGGTGTTACCTTAGGTGGTACGGGAAAGGAAAAGGGAAAACGTCATCCCACGATTAAGGATAATGCGTTAATCGCTACAGGTGCCAAGGTGCTTGGTTCGATCACCGTCGGGGAAAATTCAAAGATTGGCGCAGGCTCTGTGGTTCTGAAGGAGGTCCCTCCGAACTCGACAGTGGTTGGCATACCAGGAAAGGTCGTCATTCAGGATGGAGTCAGACTTAATAAGGACTTAAATCATTCTGATTTACCGGATCCGGTGGCCGATCGTTGCAGAATCATGGAGGAGCAAATTAGGCAACTACAAGAAGAATTGAAGGAATTACAGCGTGAAAGGAGCCATTAATATGGGCATTAAAATATATAATACGCTAACGAGAAAAAAGGAAGAGTTTGTTCCACTAGAAGAAGGCAAGGTCAAAATGTATGTTTGTGGACCAACTGTCTATAATTATATTCATATCGGAAATGCACGCCCTGCCATTGTTTTTGATACAGTAAGGAGATATTTGGAGTTTCGTGGCTATGATGTGAATTATATTTCCAATTTTACAGATGTGGATGATAAGCTGATTCGAGTCGCTGGCGAGCTCGGGGAAGAGGTGCCGGTCATCGCCGATCGTTTTATTCAGGCTTATCACGAAGATGTTCAGGCGCTAGGATGCCGTCAAGCAGATACCCATCCTCGTGTCATGGAAAATATGGACATCATTATCGGTTTTATTGCTACTTTAATTGATAAAGGCTACGCGTATGAATCAGAAGGCGACGTGTATTTTCATACACGTAAATTCAAGGAATACGGAAAGCTTTCCCATCAATCGATCGATGAGCTTCGTATCGGTGCACGTATTGCTGTAGGGGAAAAGAAGCAGGATGCACTGGATTTTGCCCTATGGAAAGCGGCAAAGCCAGGGGAAATTTATTGGGAGAGCCCATGGGGAAAAGGTCGTCCAGGCTGGCATATCGAATGCTCCGCGATGGCTAGAAAGTACCTAGGGGACACCATTGACATTCATGCCGGGGGCCAGGATTTAGCCTTTCCACACCACGAGAACGAAATTGCCCAATCGGAGGCATTGACAGGCAAAGAGTTTGCACGATATTGGATGCATAACGGTTATATTAATATCGATAACGAAAAGATGTCTAAGTCATTGGGGAATTTTGTTCTCGTTCATGAAATTATTGAGCGCCATGATCCTCAAGTGTTGAGGTTTTTCATGCTATCTGTTCACTACCGCAATCCAATCAATTATTCGGAGGAGCTCCTTGAAAATACGCAATCAGCTCTCGAAAGGATTAAGACATCCTTCCAAAACCTTAAGCATCGGATTGAGGCTAGCTCTAATCTAACGGAAAATGATCAGCATTGGCTCGATCAGATTCAACAGCAGCACGGAGAATTTATTGAGGCGATGGATGATGACTTTAATACAGCGAATGCCATTTCAGTTCTTTTCGAATTATCCAAGCTTGCGAATCTGTATCTGATGGAAAAAAATACGGCGGTTACTGTCATTGAAGCTTTCATCAACGAATTCGAAACTCTTTTTGGAGTGCTGGGTTTAACACTTGAAGAGGAAATGCTGCTCGATGAAGAAATTGAAGAGCTGATTCAAAAACGAATCCAAGCACGCAAAGACAGGAATTTTAAGCTAGCAGATGAGATTCGTGATCAACTGAAGGATATGAACATCATTTTAGAGGATACAGCACAGGGCACTCGCTGGAAAAGAGGCTAATCGAAGATGCTTGAGTATGAACATCATTTAGAGGTAAAGCAATTAAATTCTTTGGCTCTAGCTTATATGGGTGATTCCGTCTATGAGGTCTATGTCCGCGAGCATCTTTTGCAAAATGGCAAGGTGAAGCCCAATCATTTGCATAAGGAAGCAACTCATTATGTATCAGCCAAGGCACAGTCGAGTATCATCCATTCTTTACTTGAACAGAAGCTCTTAACAGACGAAGAAATCGCTGTGGTCATGAGAGGGAGAAACGCAAAGTCAGGTACCGTACCGAAAAATACCGATGTACAAACCTATCGGTACGGTACGGCTTTTGAAGCATTAATTGGTTACTTGTATCTAATGAGACAGGAAGAACGGTTAGAGGAAATTATTGAGAAGTCCTTTGAGATTGTGAAGGATAAGAAGGGAGGAGTCACAACATGAATCAAGATTATATTATCGGCAAGAATCCAGTCATCGAAGCGTTAAAATCTGATCGGGATGTTAACAAAATTCTCATTGCGGAAGGCTCACAAAAGGGGCAGATGCAGCAGGTAATTGGACTTGCGAAGGAGAAAAATGTTCTCGTTCAATTTGTACCAAAGAAAAAAATTGATGGACTTGTTGAAGGGAATCATCAAGGAGTCATTGCCCAGGTGGCGGCCTATCAATATGCGGAGCTAGATGATTTATTTTCAATTGCCGAACAGAGAAACGAGGCTCCCTTCTTTATTCTTTTAGATGAAATAGAAGATCCTCATAATCTTGGATCGATCATGAGAACGGCAGATGCAGTTGGTGCCCATGGGATTATTATTCCAAAGCGTCGTGCTGTAGGGCTGACGGCAACGGTTGCCAAAGCCTCAACAGGAGCGATCGAATATATTCCAGTTGTTCGAGTCACTAATATGGCAAGAACAATAGATGAATTAAAGAAACGGGGCGTATGGATTGCAGGTACGGATGCATCGGGGAAAGAGGACTTCCGCACCTTTGATGGCACTTTACCATTGGGTCTTGTGATCGGAAGTGAAGGAAAAGGGATCGGGCGACTGGTTCGAGATAAATGTGATTTTCTCATTCGTTTGCCGATGAAAGGACAAGTGACATCATTAAATGCTTCTGTAGCAGCAGCACTTCTCATGTATGAAGTTTTTCGAAAACGTACCCCTCTTGAGTGATGAAAATGGACATCCTCATTGTGGACGGTTATAACATCATCGGTGATTGGCCAGAGTTGAGAGCCCTGAAGAGTAAAGATTTAGCAGCGGCCAGAGATCGCTTGATTGAGAGAATGGCAGAGTATCAAGCGTACTCTGGCTACCGTGTGATTGTAGTTTTTGACGCACAATACGTTAAAGGGGTCGAAAAGAAACTTCGAAATCATCAAGTGGAGGTTATTTTTACCCGAACAAATGAAACTGCCGATGAACGAATTGAAAAGCTAGCGATCGCGTTAAGCAATCGCAGAACTCAGGTCCATGTCGCAACCTCTGATTATACAGAGCAGTGGGCGATTTTTGGACAAGGAGCTCTACGGAAATCCGCCCGTGAGCTATTAATAGAGATGGAATCGGTGGAAAAGAAAATTGAAAACAAAGTCAAAAAAATTCAAGAAAAAAGCCCAAATTCGAAGATACCTCTTAGTCCGGAAGTGGCAGAAATTTTCGAAAAATGGCGCAGAGGTGAGCGATGAGCGGTTGACGGGGGAAAAACGGCTACTGTATAATATTTCTAACTAGCTTGTGCGGTCGGAGGGATCGAACTTGAGTGCTGACTACAGAACAAAGGGCGATGAGAGCTTTATTGATTACATCCAGCTTGAGGATGAAGAGTTAGTAGAATTGGTTCATCAAGGGACTGGTGAAGCCTTGGATTACTTGATTCACAAGTACCGTAATTTCGTGCGGGCAAAAGCTAGATCTTATTTTTTAATTGGAGCGGACAAAGAAGACATTGTTCAAGAGGGAATGATAGGTTTATATAAGGCAATTCGTGATTTTAAGGAGGACAAGCTCACTTCTTTTAAAGCGTTTGCAGAGCTGTGTATCACGAGGCAAATTATTACGGCCATCAAGACGGCAACAAGGCAGAAGCATATTCCGCTTAATTCTTATGTTTCTTTGGACAAGCCTATTTATGATGAGGAATCGGATCGAACGTTAATGGATATTATCTCTGGTGCAAAGGTGATGGATCCAGAGGAGCTGATTATCAATCAGGAAGAGTTTGATCATATCGAAGTGAAAATGGCGGAGCTTCTAAGCGATTTGGAACGAAAGGTTCTGGCCCTCTATCTTGATGGACAATCCTATCAGGAGATATCCGAGGAATTGAATCGGCATGTTAAGTCCATTGATAATGCGCTCCAAAGAGTAAAGAGAAAACTAGAGAAATATTTGGAAGTAAGAGAGTTGACGTTGTGATGGTGGTCGCCGATGGACGAGCGCACTCCGCATTTCTTATTGTCTAGCTCCATGCGCTATCGGCTCTTTGGTTTACAGCCAATCCGTCAAGGAGATTAAAGGACAATCTCCATGCCGGCTCGTCTTTACTTGTCGCCGATGGACGAGCGCATTCCGCATTTCTTATTGACACTAATGTTTGTCCATGTTACAGTTTTATAGATAAAATAGATGAAATTAGTGGGTGACAAGATGAATAAAAAGGTTGCCCTTGCTTGCAGTGTTTGTGGCTCAAGAAATTATTCTACCACAAGCAAGAAGGAATCAGAGCGATTGGATCTTAAGAAATTTTGCAGCACTTGTAATGCTCATACAATCCATCGAGAAACGAAATAGATGAAAGTTTAAATAGACTAGCAATCCCTTAAAAAGTTGGAGGTCTCACTCATGCAACGCATTGTAAATTTCTTCAAAGACGTTGGTCGTGAAATGCAAAAGGTCAGCTGGCCGAAGCGTAAGGAATTAACAAGCTACACGATTACCGTTATCGCCACTGTCGTATTCTTTACCGTCTTTTTTGCCGTCGTTGATTTAGGAATTTCTGAATTGATTCGATTAATTCCTTGAATAACCTAGGTATCTTAATGGTATAATGGAAAATATAACAGCAATTTTTTTACAAAGCCCGGTGACGGGTTTTTTAATTTGCAAAAAAATAGACAGGCCTATTTTGAATTGTAGGGAGGGAAGGACAAATTGTCCTGAAGAATGGAAAAGAATTGGTATGTAGTCCATACTTACTCTGGTTACGAAAATAAAGTAAAAACAAATCTCGAGAAGCGTGTCGAAACGATGGGCATGCAGGATAAGATTTTTCGAGTAATCGTCCCAGAGGAAGAAGAAACAGATATTAAGAATGGCAAGAAGAAAACAGTTAAACGCAAGGTATTCCCTGGGTACGTTTTAGTTGAACTGATCATGACTGATGACTCTTGGTATGTGGTTCGAAATACACCAGGTGTAACAGGGTTTGTTGGTTCCGCAGGCTCAGGCTCTAAGCCCACCCCACTTTTACCAGAAGAAATTAATTCCATTCTAAAGAGTATGGGTGTTGAAGAAAAACGCATCGATATTGATTTCGAGATGGGTGAATCCGTTCGCGTGAAGGAAGGTCCTTTCGCTAATTTCACGGGCTCAATTGAAGAGATCGACAAGGATAAAGCGAAGCTGAAGGTTCTTGTGAATATGTTTGGCCGTGACACTCCAGTTGAGCTTGATTTTACACAGATTGAAAAAATTTAATCCGAAAAACTTGAAATCGGCCTTGAAAAGTGATAACATTTCAAAGGTCAGTATGTCTCATTGTAGACAAAATATTGTCGAGTTCTTTATTTTTATATAAAGAAAACTAGATGAGTGGGAGGGGAAATTGCCCCTATTACCACATCACGGACTTTAAGGAGGTGTGTCTCGTGGCTAAAAAAGTAATTAAGGTTGTTAAATTGCAAATTCCTGCAGCTAAAGCGAATCCAGCACCACCAGTTGGACCTGCATTAGGTCAAGCCGGTGTTAATATCATGGGATTCTGTAAAGAGTTTAACGCTCGTACAGCTGAACAAGCTGGTTTAATCATACCTGTTGAAATTACGGTATTTGAAGACCGTTCATTTACGTTTATTACGAAAACTCCACCTGCTGCCGTTCTTCTTAAGAAAGCAGCTGGAATCGAGTCTGGTTCTGGTGAACCAAACCGTAATAAAGTAGCGACAGTTAAGCGTGACAAGGTACGCGAGATTGCTGAAACCAAAATGCCAGATCTAAATGCAGCTAGTGTTGAAGCAGCTATGCGCATGGTTGAAGGTACTGCACGCAGCATGGGTATCGTTATCGAAGACTAATCCATGCAAATTGTTTAAGGTTGATTAAGAGGTTGCGACGTTGAATTTAGTTTCACTCGCAACCTTTGTTCTGTGGAAAAACACTTGTGTTTTTCTGAAGTGGGAGGTTAGGTTATTCCGCTAAAACCACAATCAAGGAGGAAATTATAATGGCAAAAAGAGGTAAAAAGTATTTAGAAGCTACTAAGCTTGTAGATCGTTTTAAAGCTTACCCAGTTGAAGAGGCAATCGATCTTGCCAAGAAAACAAACGTTGCTAAGTTTGACGCAACCGTTGAAGTTGCATTTCGTTTAGGAGTAGACCCTAAGAAAGCGGACCAACAAATCCGTGGAGCAGTCGTTCTTCCAAACGGAACTGGTAAAACTCAACGTGTTCTCGTATTTGCTAAAGGTGAAAAAGTAAAAGAAGCAGAAGCTGCTGGTGCAGATTATGTTGGAGATGCAGAATACATCAACAAAATCAACCAAGGTTGGTTTGAGTTTGACGTAATTGTTGCAACACCTGATATGATGGGTGAAGTTGGTAAGCTTGGTCGTGTATTAGGACCTAAAGGCTTAATGCCAAACCCTAAAACAGGAACAGTTACATTTGATGTAACAAAGGCAGTTCAAGAAATCAAAGCTGGTAAAGTTGAATACCGCGTTGATAAATCTGGAAACGTTCATGTACCTATTGGTAAAACATCATTTGATAACGAAAAGCTTGTTGAAAACTTCAACACAATTTTCGATACAATGGTGAAAGTGAAGCCTGCTGCTGCAAAAGGCACATACATGAAGAATGTAACGATTGCCACTACAATGGGACCTGGAGTTAAGGTAGATCCTTCTTCTGTTTCTGGAAAATAAAAGTAATTGACAACGGGAATGATTTTTTATATAATCTATTCTGTTGTGAAAATATAATAACATTTGTACCGCAGACAGTAGGGGCATTGCGCTTAATTATCCTACCGAGGTCATACGATAGATTGAACTTAGTTGTTATGTAACTATTGTATACTACCTCCATGTCTGTTGATGTGGAGGTTTTTAACTTTATCAAACAGAAGCTTCCGCTTCTGCTCGATAAAGTTAGCCTCCGGCAGATGCCTCAGATTTTTAAAGGAAATTTTTCGAGCTTGCTCGAAAAAATCTGGGCGCAAATACGCCAAAGTGTATTTGATTGTGTCGGTATGAATGTAGAAATTCTACAGGAGGTGTAAAGA
The DNA here is from genome assembly GCF_030813005.1 of Anoxybacillus andreesenii. Lineage (NCBI taxonomy): Bacteria > Bacillati > Bacillota > Bacilli > Caryophanales > Anoxybacillaceae > Anoxybacillus > Anoxybacillus andreesenii. The sequence continues at coordinate 44,458 of NZ_JAUSTU010000018.1, read as the reverse complement.
TGAGCAACGCTATCGAACAAAAGAAACTAATCGTAGACGAAATCGCTGATAAACTTAAATCAAGTGTATCAACAGTTGTCGTTGATTACCGTGGTTTAAACGTTGCCGAAGTAACAGAGCTTCGTAAACAGCTACGTGAGGCTGGAGTAGAATTCAAGGTTTACAAAAATACTCTAACTCGCCGTGCGGCAGAAGCTGCTGAACTTACTGGATTAAACGAGGTTCTTACTGGACCAAATGCGATCGCATTCAGCACTGAGGATGTTGTAGCACCAGCAAAGATCATTAACGAATTCGCAAAGAAGAATGAAGCTCTTGAAATTAAAGCAGGTGTTATCGAAGGAAACGTTGCAACTGTTGAAGATATCAAAGCTCTTGCCGATCTACCATCTCGCGAAGGCTTACTATCTATGCTACTCAGCGTGCTTCAAGCACCTATCCGCAACCTTGCTCTTGCTACAAAAGCTGTGGCAGATCAAAAAGAAGAACAAGGCGCATAAGCTAGAAACTTTTTTGACCATTTAAAATAAAACAATTCCAAGGAGGAAAATAATCATGACTAAAGAACAAATCATTGAAGCAGTTAAAAATATGACTGTTTTAGAATTAAATGACCTAGTAAAAGCAATCGAAGAAGAGTTTGGCGTAACTGCTGCTGCTCCTGTAGCTGTTATGGGTGGAGCTGCTGCTGGTGCAGCTGCTGAAGAGCAAACTGAATTTGACGTTGTTCTTGCATCTGCGGGCGACCAAAAAATTAAAGTAATCAAAGTGGTTCGTGAAATCACTGGTCTTGGACTTAAAGAAGCAAAAGAACTTGTTGACAACACTCCAAAAGCAATCAAAGAAGGTGCTTCTAAAGAGGAAGCTGAAGAAATCAAAGCTAAACTTGAAGAAGTTGGAGCAAACGTTGAAGTTAAGTAATTTTTGATTAGGAAAATAGCTCGCTCTCGTAGCGGGCTTTTTTGCTTTTTGTGAGAATATTACTTATAATTGCGATTCAGGAAGTATTTTTAGATGCTAGAGGTGAGGCCATGTCTGATCATTATTATTCTCGGGAGCAAAAGGTGGAAAGCAACCCGTCCTTTTGGGACTTCACATTAAGAAATCACCGTATGAAATTTAAGACGGATAGTGGAGTTTTTTCAAAAAGGGAGGTAGATTTTGGTTCGCGGTTATTAATAGAAGCCTTCGAGCCACCTAGTGTGGAGGGTGACATATTGGACGTCGGATGTGGATATGGCCCGATCGGCTTATCCATTGCAAAAGACACCGGCCGTCATGTACATATGGTCGATGTCAATGAACGAGCTCTGTCACTTGCAAAGGAAAATGCTGCCCTTAACCAGGTTGGGAATGTTTCTATATATGAAAGTGACTGCTTGGTAAATGTTAAGAGCTACGATTTTGCCTGTATTCTAACCAATCCTCCGATTCGAGCAGGGAAAAAGATTGTTCATCAAATTTTTGAACAAAGCTATTCATATTTGAAAGAGAACGGGGAACTATGGGTCGTAATTCAAAAAAAACAGGGAGCACCCTCCGCCATTGAAAAATTAACGGACGTTTTTGGGAATGTTGAAACATTTGAAAAGAAAAAAGGTTACTATATTTTACGCGCAAAAAAATATTTGACTTGACATTTCCATTATGTTAACATTATACAATGCCAACATATTATAAACTGGCGCCTGTACTAAATTCAACAAAAATTGTATAAAGTTGGTTTTAGTGGGGGAAACTAACAAAATAATAGTTTGAAGTGTGAAGAATGTGGTTTTGAGAATAAAACCCTTTTTCTTTTTGTCTTATAAGATAGAAGGCTTTTGGCTAATTAGCCACTTTCTAATTTTCTTATAAATTTGCAGTATATGCACTATAACGCTTGATTTGAGGGGTGAATCAGTTGACAGGTCAACTAGTTCAGTATGGACGACACCGAGAGCGTAGAAGTTACGCACGAATCAGTGAAGTTTTAGAATTACCAAATCTTATTGAAATCCAAACCTCTTCTTATCAATGGTTTCTTGATGAGGGATTACGTGAAATGTTCCAGGATATTTCACCGATTGAGGACTTCACAGGTAATCTATCGCTTGAATTTATTGATTACAGTCTTGGCGATCCGAAATATTCTGTTCCGGAATCGAAGGAGCGAGATGTTACATACTCAGCACCGCTTCGTGTGAAGGTACGTCTTGTTAATAAAGAGACGGGTGAAGTCAAGGATCAGGATGTATTTATGGGAGATTTCCCACTAATGACTGAAACAGGAACATTCGTCATTAATGGAGCAGAACGGGTAATTGTTTCACAGCTAGTCCGCTCACCGAGTGTGTATTATAGCGGAAAAGTAGATAAAAATGGAAAAAGAGGCTATACAGCTACAGTAATCCCAAACCGTGGTGCTTGGCTGGAATATGAAACAGACGCCAAAGATGTAGTTTATGTGAGAATTGATCGTACGAGGAAATTACCTGTTACGGTTCTTTTGCGTGCGTTAGGATTCGGCTCCGATCAAGAAATATTAGATCTGATTGGAGACAACGAGTATCTTCGAAATACCCTTGAAAAGGACAATACGGAAGGTACAGACAAAGCGCTCTTAGAAATTTATGAGCGTCTGCGCCCAGGTGAACCACCTACAGTTGAGAATGCTAAAAGCTTATTGGTGTCAAGATTCTTTGATCCTAAACGATATGATCTTGCAAACGTAGGTCGTTATAAAATCAACAAAAAACTCCATATAAAGAACCGTTTGTTCGGGCAACGCCTTGCTGAAACGCTAGTAGATCCTGAAACAGGTGAAATTATTGCGGAGAAAGGCGTCATGCTTGATCGTCGTACTTTAGATCGTATTATCCCAAATTTAGAGAAAAATATTGGTTTCAAAACATTAAGCCCAATTAGTGGCGTAGTTGAAGATGATGTTCTTTTACAATCAATTAAAATCTATGCTCCAAATGAAGATGATGAGAAAGTAATTAACGTGATCGGGAACGCCTACGTTGAAGAGGCGGTCAAGAATATTTCACCTGCAGATATCATTGCTTCCATCAGCTACTTCTTTAACCTTCTTTATGGAGTAGGAGATACAGATGATATTGATCATTTAGGAAATCGTCGTTTGCGTTCTGTTGGGGAATTATTGCAGAACCAATTCCGTATTGGTCTTTCACGGATGGAACGTGTTGTTCGTGAAAGAATGTCTATCCAAGATACAAATACCATTACTCCACAGCAGTTAATTAATATTCGCCCAGTTATTGCTTCGATTAAAGAGTTCTTCGGAAGCTCTCAATTATCTCAGTTTATGGACCAGACCAATCCTTTAGCGGAGTTAACGCATAAGCGTCGTCTCTCAGCACTAGGACCTGGTGGTTTAACTCGTGAACGTGCTGGAATGGAAGTTCGTGACGTTCACTACTCTCACTATGGACGTATGTGTCCAATTGAGACTCCTGAGGGACCGAATATTGGACTTATTAACTCGTTATCATCTTATGCAAAGGTGAATCGCTTTGGATTTATCGAAACGCCGTATCGTCGTGTCGATCCGGAAACAGGCAAGGTAACCAATCATATTGATTACTTGACTGCGGATGAAGAGGATAATTATGTTGTTGCCCAAGCAAATGCACGCTTAGGGGAAGATGGCGCATTCTTAGATGAAGATATCATCGCTCGTTTCCGTGGAGAAAATACCGTCGTTCACAGAGATCGTGTTGACTACATGGATGTTTCGCCTAAGCAGGTTGTTTCTGCTGCGACAGCATGTATTCCGTTCTTAGAAAACGATGACTCCAACCGTGCACTAATGGGTGCGAACATGCAACGACAAGCTGTTCCGTTAATGCAACCGGAAGCTCCTCGAGTGGGTACTGGAATGGAATATGTATCTGGTAAAGACTCTGGTGCGGCCGTTATTTGTAAGCGCGAAGGTATTGTCGAGCATGTTGAGGCTAGAGAAATTTGGGTTCGCCGTGTTAAAGAGGTTGATGGTCAAGAGGTAAAAGGTGATCTTGACAAATATAGATTATTAAAATTTGTTCGTTCCAACCAAGGTACATGCTATAACCAACGTCCAATTGTTAAGGTTGGTGATCGTGTAACAAAGGGAGAAATTCTTGCTGATGGTCCTTCTATGGAGCTTGGGGAATTGGCTCTTGGTCGTAATGTGCTTGTTGCATTCATGACATGGGACGGCTATAACTATGAAGATGCGATCATCATGAGTGAACGTCTGGTAAAAGATGATGTCTATACTTCTATTCATATTGAAGAATATGAGTCAGAATCTCGTGATACCAAACTAGGACCAGAGGAAATCACTCGTGATATTCCAAATGTTGGGGAAGATGCACTAAGAAATCTGGATGAGCGCGGCATCATTCGCATTGGAGCAGAGGTAAAAGACGGAGATCTGCTCGTTGGTAAAGTCACGCCTAAGGGAGTGACCGAATTAACTGCGGAAGAGCGCTTGTTGCATGCAATTTTCGGAGAGAAGGCACGTGAGGTTCGTGACACATCCCTTCGTGTACCGCATGGTGGCGGTGGAATCGTCCATGATGTTAAGGTATTTAATCGTGAAGATGGTGATGAGCTTCCTCCAGGTGTCAATCAGCTCGTTCGGGTTTATATCGTTCAGAAACGTAAGATTCATGAGGGCGATAAAATGGCTGGTCGACACGGTAACAAAGGGGTTATCTCCCGAATTCTTCCTGAGGAAGACATGCCGTATCTACCAGATGGTACACCAGTAGATATCATGTTGAATCCATTAGGGGTTCCTTCTCGTATGAACATCGGTCAGGTATTAGAGCTACACCTAGGGATGGCGGCTAGACAGCTTGGCATTCACGTTGCTTCTCCTGTATTCGACGGAGCGACAGAGGAAGATGTCTGGTCAACCATTGAAGAAGCTGGCATGGCTAGCGATGCCAAGACGATCCTCTATGATGGTCGTTCTGGTGAACCGTTTGATAACCGTGTTTCCGTAGGGGTTATGTATATGATTAAGCTTGCACACATGGTTGATGATAAGCTTCACGCTCGTTCTACCGGTCCTTATTCACTCGTTACTCAGCAGCCGCTAGGCGGTAAGGCTCAGTTTGGTGGACAAAGATTTGGAGAAATGGAAGTGTGGGCATTAGAAGCCTACGGTGCAGCCTATACCCTTCAAGAAATTTTAACCGTCAAGTCCGACGATGTCGTTGGACGTGTTAAAACATATGAAGCAATCGTTAAAGGCGAGAATGTTCCTGAGCCAGGAGTTCCGGAATCCTTCCGCGTGTTAATGAAGGAGCTTCAAAGCTTAGGTCTTGACGTGAAAATTCTTTCAGGTGACGAGAAGGAAATTGAAATGCGTGACCTAGAAGATGATGATGAACAGCAAGCAGAGTCGTTAACAGTTGCTCCTGTAACCGAAGAATTTGAATCAGAAAAAGTTGGTTCAAAAGAATAATATATCCGCACGCTCTCAAAAAAACTCCTGCTTCCCTCATCGCTTATAGAAAATGGGAAGTGGGAGCTAATAATCTTAGATTAGCCATAAGGGTAAAACCTGTAGATCAAAAGGGAGGTAGGCCCCTTGCTTGATGTTAATAATTTTGAGTATATGAAAATCGGTCTTGCTTCACCCGATAAAATCCGTTCTTGGTCATTTGGTGAGGTAAAGAAACCAGAAACAATCAACTATCGTACATTAAAACCAGAGAAGGACGGTCTGTTTTGTGAGCGTATCTTTGGTCCTCAAAAAGACTGGGAATGTCATTGTGGAAAATACAAGCGAGTTCGTTATAAAGGTGTCGTTTGTGACCGATGTGGTGTAGAAGTAACAAGAGCGAAGGTTCGTCGTGAACGCATGGGTCATATTGAACTAGCAGCCCCTGTTTCACATATTTGGTATTTCAAAGGAATCCCAAGCAGAATGGGATTAATCCTTGATATGTCACCTCGTGCCTTAGAAGAGGTTATCTATTTTGCTTCTTACGTAGTGACAGAGCCTGGCGACACTCCTCTGGAAAAGAAACAACTTCTCTCAGAAAAAGAATACCGTGCATATCGTGAAAAGTACGGGAATAAATTTCAGGCCTCTATGGGTGCTGAATCTATTAAGAAGCTACTAACAGATATTGATTTAGATAAAGAAGTCGATATTTTAAAAGAAGAATTAAAAACAGCCCAAGGGCAACGTCGTACAAGAGCGATTAAACGTCTTGAAGTACTCGAAGCTTTCCGCAATTCCGGAAACGAGCCTTCTTGGATGATCTTAGACGTTCTGCCGGTGATTCCACCTGAACTACGTCCGATGGTTCAATTGGATGGTGGCCGTTTTGCAACCTCCGATTTGAACGATCTGTATCGTCGTGTGATTAACCGTAATAATCGTCTCAAGCGCTTGTTAGATCTTGGTGCTCCTAGTATCATTGTGCAAAACGAAAAGCGTATGCTTCAGGAAGCTGTGGATGCCCTTATTGATAACGGTCGTCGTGGACGTCCAGTAACTGGTCCAGGAAATCGTCCGTTGAAGTCTCTTTCTCATATGCTAAAAGGAAAGCAAGGACGTTTCCGTCAAAACCTTCTCGGTAAGCGGGTTGACTACTCCGGACGTTCTGTTATCGTCGTCGGTCCAAACCTTAAGATGTATCAATGTGGATTACCGAAGGAAATGGCGATTGAGTTATTCAAGCCTTTTGTTATGAAAGAGCTTGTTGAAAAGGGATTAGCCCATAATATCAAATCAGCAAAACGCAAAATCGAACGACTTCAGCCTGAGGTATGGGACGTTTTAGAAGAGGTTATTAAGGAACATCCAGTTCTATTAAACCGTGCCCCAACTCTACACAGACTTGGAATTCAAGCGTTTGAACCAACGCTTGTTGAAGGCCGTGCCATTCGCTTGCATCCACTGGTTTGTACAGCCTACAACGCCGACTTTGACGGTGACCAAATGGCGGTACACGTGCCGCTTTCAGCTGAGGCCCAGGCGGAAGCAAGACTATTGATGCTTGCTGCACAAAACATTCTTAATCCAAAAGACGGGAAACCGGTTGTTACTCCTTCACAGGACATGGTATTAGGAAACTATTACCTAACTTTAGAACGTGAAGGTGCTGTCGGTGAGGGAATGGTCTTCAAGGATACAAATGAAGCGCTTATCGCTTATCAAAATGGCTATGTTCATTTGCATACACGAATTGCTGTCCATGCAGGTTCCTTAAACAATGAAACCTTTACAGACGAACAAAACCAACAATTGCTCATTACGACTGTAGGTAAGCTTGTCTTCAATGAGATTTTACCGAAATCTTTCCCATACATTAATGAGCCTACAAAGAAAAACTTAGAAGAAGAAACACCTAAGAAGTACTTTGTAGAAAAGGGCTCTGACGTCAAGGAAATGATCAAGAATCTACCGTTAGTAGATCCATTCAAGAAGAAAATCCTTGGTAATATCATTGCTGAGGTCTTTAAGAGATTTAAGATTACCGAGACATCGAAAATGCTTGATCGCATGAAAAATCTTGGTTTCAAATACTCAACAAAAGCTGGTATTACAGTTGGTGTGGCCGATATTGTCGTCTTGAAGGAAAAGCAAGAAATCATCAATGAGGCACAAAATAAAGTAGATAATGTCATGAAGCAATTCCGTCGTGGTTTGATCACAGAGGATGAGCGCTATGACCGTGTTATCTCGATTTGGAGTGCTGCGAAGGACACCATCCAAGCGAAACTTATGAAGTCATTGGAGAAAACAAACCCAATCTTCATGATGAGCGATTCGGGCGCCCGTGGTAACGCATCGAACTTTACGCAGCTAGCAGGTATGCGCGGACTCATGGCAAACCCAGCTGGTCGTATTATTGAGTTGCCGATTATTTCAAGTTTCCGTGAAGGATTAACCGTATTAGAGTACTTTATTTCTACACACGGAGCGCGTAAAGGTCTAGCGGATACAGCTCTTAAAACAGCTGACTCAGGTTACCTAACTCGCCGCCTTGTCGATGTAGCACAGGATGTTATTGTTCGTGAGGACGATTGTGGTACTGACAGAGGTCTCCTAGTCTCTGCGTTGCGTGATGGAACAGAAATTATTGAGTCCCTAGAGGAACGCTTAATTGGCCGATATGCAAGAAGAGCTGTCAAGCACCCTCAGACAAACGAAGTAATTGTTCCGGAAAACGGCTTAATTACGGAAGATCTAGCACTAGAACTAACCGAAGTAGGAGTAGAGGAAGTTTGGATTCGCTCTGCCTTTACTTGTAATACTCGTCATGGTGTATGTAAAAAATGTTACGGTCGTAACCTTGCAACTGGTCAAGAGGTTGAAGTCGGCGAAGCAGTTGGTATTATCGCTGCCCAATCGATTGGTGAGCCAGGTACACAGTTAACGATGCGTACATTCCATACCGGAGGAGTTGCTGGCGATGATATCACTCAGGGTCTCCCACGTATCCAGGAAATTTTTGAAGCTCGTAATCCAAAGGGGCAGGCTGTTATTTCCGAAATCGAAGGTGTGGTTGTTGGCATCAACGAAGGTAGAGACCGTCAGCATGAAATTGTTGTTCAAGGTGAAATTGAGTCTCGCACCTATACAGCTCCTTATACAGCACGCCTAAAGGTTGCTGTAAACGACCAAGTCGAGAGAGGTCAAGAATTAACAGAGGGCTCCATCGATCCGAAAGAGCTAATTAAAGTTAAAGATGTGACCGCTGTTCAAGAGTATCTGCTTAAAGAGGTACAAAAGGTTTACCGTATGCAAGGGGTTGAAATTGGTGACAAACACGTTGAAGTAATGGTGCGCCAGATGCTTCGAAAAATTCGTGTCATCGATGCAGGGGAAACCGATGTATTACCAGGCTCCCTTCTTGACATCCATCAATTCACTGATGCCAACGAAAAGGCATTGCTTGAAGGTAAACTTCCAGCCACTGGTCGCCCAGTGTTACTTGGAATTACAAAAGCATCTCTTGAAACAGATTCCTTCTTATCAGCAGCATCCTTCCAAGAAACAACAAGAGTTCTTACTGATGCAGCGATCAAAGGAAAACGTGATGAGCTTCTCGGCTTAAAGGAAAATGTAATCATTGGTAAGCTCGTTCCAGCTGGTACTGGAATGCAACGTTACCGTAAAGCAGAGCCTGTTGCGATTATAGAAGAAGCAGAAGATGCTATAACGATTGAGTAACGAAATCCATATTGTGCGGCACTTATATACATATAGGTGCCGCATCATAATTTTTCAAGATGGAAATACAATTTGTTGTTGACATTGATTTTTGAAAATGCTAATATAGCAAAGGTGCTCCTATTAACCTGTTACTTTGGAGGATATGAAAGATGTCTTATGATAAAGTATTGCAGGCCCAAAATATTATAGTAGGAACAAAACAGACGGTTAAAGCGATGCGGAATGGCCAAGTAGTGGAAGTAGTTGTGGCAAAGGATGCAAATTCTTCGCTAACATCAAAAGTTATTAGCACAGCTACTGAAATGAACATTCCGATTACCTATGTGGATTCTATGAAATCACTAGGAAAAGCATGTGGTATTGAAGTCGCAGCATCAACCGTTGGGTTAATCCGTTAAAAACTGTTTTTGCAGATCGTTCTGTAAGAACTTTGTTTTTTGCTTCAAAATGAACCACCTGGATGTGTGGGCTTAAGAAAAATCGAAGGGAGGAAATCATAATGCCTACTATTAACCAATTAGTGCGCAAGCCTCGTAAATCAAAAGAGGAAACTTCAAAATCTCCTGCGCTTAATAAAGGTTATAACAGCTTCAAAAAAGCACAAACTAATGTATCATCTCCACAAAAACGCGGTGTTTGTACTCGTGTTGGTACAATGACTCCGAAGAAACCAAACTCAGCATTACGTAAATATGCTCGTGTTCGTTTAACGAATGGCATCGAGGTAACTGCTTATATTCCTGGTATCGGACATAACCTACAAGAGCACAGCGTTGTGTTAATCCGTGGCGGACGTGTTAAGGACTTACCAGGGGTACGTTATCACATTGTTCGTGGAGCATTAGATACTGCTGGAGTGAACAACCGTATGCAAGGTCGTTCTAAGTACGGTACGAAGAAACCAAAAGCAGCAAAAAAATAAACTAGACACTATCAGCTTCATTGAAAGGAGGAACAAGGATGCCACGTAAAGGTCCAGTAGCAAAAAGAGACGTTTTACCAGATCCGATTTACAACTCAAAGCTAATCACTCGTCTAATCAACAAAATGATGGTTGACGGTAAAAGAGGTAAAGCTCAATCCATTCTTTACGCGTCATTTGATATTATTCGTGAACGCACTGGCAAAGATCCAATGGAAGTATTTGATCAAGCATTGAAGAACATCATGCCAGTTCTAGAAGTTAGAGCACGCCGTGTAGGTGGATCTAACTACCAAGTACCAGTAGAGGTGCGCCCTGAACGCCGTACAACTCTTGGTCTTCGTTGGTTAGTAAACTATGCACGACTTCGCGGTGAGAAAACAATGGAAGAGCGTCTTGCGAATGAAATTCTTGATGCAGCGAACAACACTGGTGCATCAGTGAAGAAACGCGAAGATACTCACAAAATGGCTGAAGCAAACAAAGCGTTTGCTCACTATCGTTGGTAAGATTCAATATCTATTCAAACTATTACTCATACTAGGAAGGAGAAAGACCCAATGGCAAGAGAGTTCTCCTTGGAAAATACACGTAATATCGGGATCATGGCTCACATCGATGCCGGTAAAACAACGACCACTGAGCGTATCCTGTACTACACTGGTAAGATTCACAAAATCGGTGAAACACATGAAGGTGCTGCTCAGATGGACTGGATGGAGCAGGAGCAAGAACGCGGAATTACCATTACATCTGCTGCAACAACTGCACAATGGCATGGTCACCGTGTTAACATTATCGATACTCCAGGACACGTAGACTTCACTGTTGAAGTTGAACGTTCCCTTCGTGTATTAGATGGTGCGGTTACCGTTCTTGATGCTCAATCTGGGGTAGAACCACAAACAGAAACAGTTTGGCGCCAAGCTACTACTTATGGTGTACCACGAGTAGTGTTTGTTAATAAAATGGACAAAATCGGTGCTGACTTCCTTTATTCTGTAAAAACAATTCATGACCGTCTACAAGCAAATGCTCATCCAATCCAATTACCAATTGGAGCAGAGGATCAGTTTAATGCGATCATTGACCTAGTAGAAATGAAAGCACATTTCTATAGCAATGATTTAGGTACGGATATTGAAGTAAAAGAGATTCCTGAAGAATATCAAGCACAAGCTGAAGAATACCGTGAAAAGCTAATTGAAGCGGTAGCGGAGCTTGATGAGGAATTAATGGAGAAGTACCTTGGCGGAGAAGAAATTTCAATCCCTGAACTGAAGGCTGCAATTCGTAAAGCAACAGTTAATGTTGAATTCTTCCCTGTTATGTGTGGTACTGCATTCAAAAACAAAGGTGTTCAATTAATGCTTGATGCAGTAATTGATTACCTTCCATCTCCATTAGATGTACCTGCAATCAAAGGTACATTACCTGATTCTGAAGAGGAAGTAGAGCGTCATTCAAGTGATGAAGAGCCATTCTCAGCACTTGCATTCAAAGTTATGACAGACCCTTATGTAGGTAAATTAACATTCTTCCGTGTGTATTCTGGAACTCTAGAATCTGGATCGTATGTTCAGAACTCTACTAAAGGTAAGCGTGAGCGTGTAGGTCGTATTCTTCAAATGCACGCGAACAGCCGTCAAGAAATCTCCATTGTGTATGCTGGTGATATCGCAGCTGCGGTTGGTCTTAAAGATACAACTACTGGAGATACACTTTGTGATGACAAAAACCCTGTTATCCTTGAATCCATGGTATTCCCTGAGCCGGTAATTGAACTCTCAGTGGAACCGAAGTCAAAAGCGGACCAGGACAAAATGACAACAGCTCTTCAAAAGCTTCAAGAAGAGGATCCAACATTCCGTGCACATACTGACCAGGAAACTGGCCAGGTCATCATTGCTGGTATGGGTGAGCTTCACCTAGATATCATTGTTGACCGTATGAAGCGCGAATTCAAAGTAGAAGCCAACGTTGGTGCGCCACAGGTTTCTTACCGCGAAACATTCCGTTCTTCTGCACAAGTGGAAGGGAAATTCGCACGTCAATCTGGTGGTCGTGGACAATATGGTCACGTTTGGATCGAATTCTCTCCAAATGAAGAAGGAAAAGGCTTTGAATTTGAGAATGGTATCGTAGGTGGGGTTGTTCCACGTGAATACATCCCTGCAGTACAAGCTGGTCTAGAAGATGCTCTTGAAAGAGGGGTCCTAGCAGGCTATCCATTAGTAGACATCAAAGCTAGATTATTCGATGGATCTTACCATGATGTTGACTCTTCAGAAATGGCGTTCAAAATTGCTGCATCCATGGCATTAAGAAATGCTGCAGCAAAATGTAACCCTGTCATTCTTGAGCCAATTATGAAGGTCGAAGTTGTTATTCCTGAGGAATACATGGGAGACATCATGGGTGGAATCACTGCACGTCGTGGACGTGTTGAAGGTATGGAAGCGCGCGGTAATGCGCAGGTAGTTCGTGCCATGGTTCCACTTTCTGAAATGTTCGGTTATGCTACTTCTCTTCGTTCAAGCACACAAGGACGTGGAGTATTCTCTATGGTGTTTGACCACTATGAAGAAGTACCAAAATCAATTTCAGAAGAGATTATCAAAAAAAATAAAGGTGAATAATTGATTTTCACCCGTCTTTAAAGTATAACTACTTATGTAAGAGGTAGTAAGAAAGGAATAACCTTTCTTACTATCCATATACTTATTATTTTTATAATTAAAGGAGGATTTTCCTAATGGCAAAAGCTAAATTTGACCGTTCAAAACCACACGTTAATATCGGAACTATTGGTCACGTTGACCACGGTAAAACTACTTTAACAGCTGCTATCACTACTGTACTTGCAAAGAAAATGGGTGGTGAAGCAAAAGGTTACGACCAAATCGATAACGCTCCAGAAGAAAAAGAGCGTGGAATCACAATCTCAACTTCTCACGTTGAGTATGAAACTGAAAATCGTCACTATGCACACGTTGACTGCCCAGGACACGCTGACTACGTTAAGAACATGATCACTGGTGCTGCTCAAATGGACGGCGGGATTCTAGTAGTATCTGCTGCTGATGGCCCAATGCCGCAAACACGTGAGCACATCCTTCTTTCTCGTCAAGTAGGTGTACCTTACCTTGTTGTATTCATGAACAAGTGTGACATGGTAGACGACGAAGAGCTACTTGAATTAGTAGAAATGGAAATTCGTGACCTTCTTTCTGAATATGAATTCCCTGGTGACGATATTCCTGTTATCAAAGGTTCTGCTCTTAAAGCTCTTGAAGGCGAACCAGAATGGGAAGAAAAAGTTCTTGAGCTTATGGCTGCTGTTGATGAGTACGTTCCAAACCCAACTCGTGACACTGAGAAGCCATTCATGATGCCAGTTGAGGACGTATTCTCTATCACTGGTCGTGGAACTGTTGCAACTGGACGTGTTGAGCGTGGACAAGTTAAAGTTGGTGACGTTGTAGAAATCATCGGTTTAACTGAAGAGCCTAAGTCAACTACTGTAACAGGTGTTGAAATGTTCCGTAAGCTTCTTGACTATGCAGAAGCTGGAGACAACATTGGTGCACTTCTTCGTGGGGTTGCTCGTGAAGAAATCCAACGTGGTCAAGTTCTTGCAAAGCCAGGTTCAATCACACCACACGTAAAATTCAAAGCTGAAGTTTACGTTTTATCAAAAGAAGAAGGTGGACGTCATACTCCATTCTTCTCTAACTACCGTCCTCAGTTCTACTTCCGTACAACTGACGTAACTGGTATTTGTAATCTTCCTGAAGGCGTAGAAATGGTTATGCCTGGAGATAACATCGAAATGAACGTAGAGCTTATTGCTCCAATTGCTATCGAAGAAGGAACTAAGTTCTCAATTCGTGAGGGTGGACGTACAGTAGGCGCTGGCGTTGTTGCTACTATCGTTGAGTAATTAAACAGATTAAAATAGAAAGCAGATGGGTGACGATCCATCTGCTTTTTTTGTTTTATGGATAGATCGAAATAGAATAGTATGACTATTTTTCTTCCTCTTGAAAACAACTATGACTGTCTTTATAATAGTAAAAGTGTTAACGATAAAGAAGTGAAATTTACTGTTGCATTTCCTGCATAATTTATTGTATAATAGACAATGTTGGTCTTTGACTGCGATGATGTGAGAGGTTGCTGACACACCCGGCCGCTTTGCCATGGCGAGTGTGTGGGAAATTCTCACGGAGAATGTCTATTCTAAAATAGGCGAAAAGGAGGGAAAATAATGGCAAAACAAAAGATTCGTATCCGTTTAAAAGCATATGATCACAGAATCCTTGATCAATCTGCAGAGAAGATTGTAGAAACAGCAAAACGTTCTGGTGCGGCTGTATCTGGTCCGATTCCATTACCAACTGAAAAGTCTGTTTACACAATTTTACGTGCGGTGCACAAGTACAAGGACTCTCGTGAACAATTTGAGATGCGCACTCACAAACGTCTAATTGACATTGTGAATCCAACTCCACAAACGGTTGATTCTCTAATGCGTTTAGACTTACCATCAGGCGTAGATATTGAAATCAAATTATAATTCGTATCGATGCTTCTAATTGAGAAATTTAATGATGAAATAAACAAATGATGAAATTTAGGAGGTGTGACTGAAATGACCAAAGGAATCTTAGGAAGAAAAATTGGTATGACTCAAGTGTTTGCTGAAAATGGAGATCTTATCCCGGTAACAGTTGTTGAAGCAGCTCCAAACGTAGTTCTTCAAAAGAAGACAGTTGAAACCGATGGATATGTATCCGTTCAATTAGGATTTGAAGACAAGCGTGAAAAGCTTTCAAACAAACCTGAAAAAGGCCATGTTGCTAAGGCAAATACTGCTCCTAAGCGCTTCGTACGTGAATTCCGCGGGGAAGGCTTAAACGAGCTTGAGGTTGGTCAGGAAGTCAAAGTTGATATTTTCGCAGAAGGCGATGTAGTAGATGTAACAGGAATCTCAAAAGGTAAAGGTTTCCAAGGTGCAATCAAGCGTCATGGACAATCTCGTGGACCAATGGCTCACGGTTCTCGTTATCACCGTCGCCCAGGTTCAATGGGACCTGTTGCTCCAAACCGTGTATTCAAAGGTAAATTATTACCAGGACGCATGGGCGGAGAGCAAGTAACTGTACAAAACCTTGAGATTGTAAAGGTTGATGTTGAACGCAACCTATTATTAATCAAAGGGAACGTACCTGGAGCAAGGAAAGCTCTATTAAAAATTAAAAGTGCGGTTAAAGCGTAATTGATTAAGTCAGAAAGGAGGAAATAAGAATGCCAAAAGTTACATTATATAACCAAACTGGATCACAAGTTGGTGAAGTGGAACTTAATGATTCAATCTTTGGTATTGAGCCAAACAACCATGTGTTATTCGAAGCTGTTGTTGCTCAAAGAGCTTCCTTACGTCAAGGAACTCACAAAACTAAAATTCGTTCTGAAGTAGCTGGCGGTGGCCGTAAGCCATGGCGCCAAAAAGGAACAGGTCGTGCTCGTCAAGGTTCGATTCGTTCTCCACAATGGCGCGGAGGTGGTACCGTATTTGGTCCTGTACCACGTAGCTACAGCTATAAATTACCGAAAAAGGTACGTCGCTTAGCTATTAAATCTGCATTATCTTCTAAAGTATTAGAAGAAAACATTTTAGTATTAGAAAACCTTGCTTTTGAAGCACCAAAAACAAAGGAATTCAAGGCAGTTCTTAAAGGTTTATCTGTAGATTCTAAAGCGTTAATCGTTACAGCTAACTTAGATGAAAACGTAGCATTATCTGCTCGTAACATCCCTGGTGTAACTGTAGTAACTGCTGAAGGAATCAACGTATTGGATGTTTTAGGTCATGACAAATTAATCATGACAAAAGCAGCAGTTGAAAAAGTAGAGGAGGTGCTTGCATAATGGATGCACGCGATATCATTAAGCGCCCCGTTATCACTGAGCGTTCAACTGACATAATGGCAGAGAAGAAGTACACATTTGAAGTTGACGTGAAAGCAAATAAAACTCAAATTAAAGACGCTATCGAAGAAATCTTCGGCGTTAAAGTTGAGAAAGTAAACGTTCAAAACTATAAAGGTAAGTTCAAGCGCATGGGTAAATTCGGCGGATACACGAACAAACGCCGTAAGGCCATTGTAAAACTTACTGCTGACAGCAAAGAAATTGAATTCTTTGAGGTTTAAATCATTAAAACAAGAAGAGGAGGGAAAATAAATGGCGATTAAAAAGTATAAACCTACCTCTAATGGTCGTCGCGGTATGACAGTGTCAACTTTTGAGGAAATCACAACTGATACTCCCGAAAAGTCATTGTTAGCGCCTTTAAACAAACAGGCTGGCCGTAACAACCAAGGTAAAATTACTGTTCGTCATCAGGCTGGCGGTCATAAACGTCAATATCGTATTATCGATTTCAAACGTAACAAAGATGGAATACCAGGCCGCGTTGCTACGATCGAATACGATCCAAACCGTTCAGCAAACATTGCATTAATTCATTATGTTGATGGAGAAAAGCGTTATATTCTAGCTCCTAAGAACCTACAAGTAGGAATGGAAGTAATGTCTGGTCCAGAGGCAGATATCAAAGTAGGAAATGCTCTTCCATTAGAGAACATGCCAATGGGTACTGTTATTCACAACATCGAATTAAAACCTGGTCGTGGAGGACAATTAGTTCGTTCGGCTGGAACAAGTGCACAAGTACTTGGTAGAGATGGTAAGTATATCCTTGTTCGTTTAAATTCTGGTGAAGTTCGCATGATTCTAGGAACTTGTCGTGCTACTGTAGGTCAGGTTGGTAACGAACAGCATGAACTTATTCACATTGGTAAAGCAGGTCGTTCTCGTTGGTTAGGCAAACGCCCAACAGTACGTGGATCTGTTATGAACCCTAACGATCACCCACACGGTGGTGGTGAAGGACGTTCACCAATCGGACGTAAGTCTCCAATGTCACCATGGGGCAAACCAACTCTTGGTGCTAAGACTCGTAAGAAAAACAAGAAATCTGATAAATTTATCGTGCATCGTCGTAAAAAATAACGGGATTGGGCTACGGTTCAACCAAAGAGCCGTAGGGCAATCACGAAGGGAGGTTCACACATGGGTCGCAGCTTGAAAAAAGGACCTTTTGTTGATGATCATTTAATGAAAAAGATCGAAAAGCTTAATGAAACTGATGGCAAGCAAGTAATCAAAACTTGGTCACGCCGTTCTACGATCTTCCCACAATTCATCGGACACACACTTGCTGTTTATGATGGTCGTAAACATGTACCTGTATATGTCACTGAAGACATGGTTGGTCACAAGCTTGGAGAATTTGCTCCAACTCGTACTTACAAAGGTCATGCCAGTGATGATAAGAAAACAAGACGTTAATGAGAGGAGGCATTCAGATGCAAGCAAAAGCTGTTGCAAGAACAGTCCGTATTGCGCCTCGTAAAGCTCGTTTAGTTGTAGATCTAATTCGAGGAAAGCAAGTAGGTGAAGCAGTAGCCATTCTAAAACATACGCCAAAGGCTGCTTCTCCAATCGTTGAAAAATTATTAAACTCTGCCATTGCGAACGCAGAGCATAATTATGAAATGGACGTTAATAGCCTTGTTGTATCACAAGTATTCGTTGATGAAGGACCAACTTTAAAACGTTTCCGTCCTCGTGCAATGGGTCGTGCAAGTGCAATCAACAAGCGTACTAGCCATATTACTATCGTATTAACAGAGAAGAAGGAGGGATAATCAGTGGGTCAAAAAGTACATCCAGTCGGTTTGCGTATCGGGATCATCCGTGATTGGGAATCTAAGTGGTACGCAGGCAAAGACTATGCCGATCTTTTACACGAAGACCTAAAGGTTCGTGAGTATATTACAAAGCGTTTAAGCGATGCTTCTGTTTCTAAAGTAGAAATCGAACGTGCTGCTAACCGTGTGAACATTACTATCCATACTGCAAAACCAGGAATGGTTATCGGTAAAGGTGGTACTGAAGTTGAAGCGCTTCGTAAGGCACTTAACCAACTTACAGGCAAACGTGTTCATATCAACATTCTTGAAATTAAAAAAGCTGATATCGATGCGAAATTAGTTGCGGAGAACATTGCTCGTCAATTAGAAAACCGCGTATCTTTCCGTCGTGCACAAAAACAAGTCATTCAACGTGCTATGCGCGCTGGTGCTCAAGGTATCAAGACAATGGTTTCCGGACGTTTAGGCGGTGCTGATATCGCTCGTTCTGAATCTTACAGTGAAGGAACTGTTCCACTTCATACTCTACGCGCTGACATCGACTATGCAACTGCAGAAGCAGATACAACTTATGGTAAATTAGGCGTAAAAGTATGGATTTACAAAGGAGAAGTCCTTCCTACAAAGAAGAAAACTGAGGAAGGAGGCAACTAAGTATGTTATTGCCAAAACGCGTTAAATATCGTCGTCAACACCGTGGTAAAATGCGCGGTAATGCGAAAGGCGGCACTGAAGTAAGCTTTGGTGAATTCGGTTTACAAGCAACTGAAGCATCTTGGATTACAAACCGCCAAATTGAAGCTGCACGTATTGCGATGACTCGTTATATGAAACGTGGCGGTAAAGTTTGGATTAAGATTTTCCCACACAAGCCATACACAGCTAAGCCTCTTGAAGTCCGCATGGGTTCCGGTAAAGGTGCTCCTGAAGGATGGGTTGCAGTTGTTAAGCCAGGCAAAGTAATGTTTGAAATTGCAGGTGTTTCTGAAGAAATCGCACGTGAAGCACTTCGTCTTGCTGCACACAAGCTTCCAGTAAAATGTAAGTTTGTAAAACGAGAAGAAATTGGTGGTGAATCAAATGAAAGCTAATGAAATTCGTGACCTTACCACTGCCGAAATCGAACAAAAAGTTAAGTCTTTAAAAGAAGAGCTTTTCAACCTACGCTTTCAATTGGCGACAGGACAACTAGAGAATACAGCTCGCATACGTGAAGTACGCAAAGCGATTGCTCGCATGAAAACTGTTATTCGTGAAAGAGAGATCGGCGTTAATAATCGATAATTCTTGAGAGGAGGTTCGCACGATGAGTGAACGCAACCAACGCAAGGTTTACACAGGACGTGTGGTTTCAGACAAGATGGATAAGACAGTTACAGTTCTTGTTGAAACATACAAAAAGCATCCGTTATATGGTAAACGCGTGAAGTACTCTAAGAAGTACAAAGCTCATGATGAGCAGAACCAAGCAAAAGTCGGCGATATCGTTCGTATTATGGAAACTCGCCCACTTTCCGCAACAAAACGCTTCCGTTTAGTAGAAGTAGTAGAAAAAGCTGTTATTATATAATGCTCGGAATTAGTTTTGATCCCGAAGGGAGGTTACAAACATGATTCAACAAGAAACACGTTTAAAAGTTGCTGACAATTCAGGTGCTCGTGAAGTATTAACGATTAAAGTTCTTGGTGGTTCTGGCCGTAAGACAGCTAACATCGGTGATGTGATCGTTTGTACAGTGAAACAAGCAACACCAGGAGGCGTTGTCAAAAAGGGTGACGTTGTCAAGGCTGTTGTTGTTCGTACAAAGAGCGGTGCTCGTCGTGCGGATGGTTCATACATTCGTTTCGACGAAAATGCATGTGTCATTATCCGTGATGATAAGAGCCCACGCGGTACTCGTATTTTCGGACCTGTTGCTCGCGAACTGCGTGATAATAACTTTATGAAGATTGTTTCTTTAGCTCCAGAAGTACTATAATTCCAAACAAATTGCCTTTAAGGAGGTGCGAACAGATGCATGTAAAAAAAGGTGACAAAGTAATGGTCATCTCTGGCAAAGATAAAGGCAAAACAGGTGTGATTTTAGCGGCTTTCCCTAAAAAAGATCGCGTATTAGTTGAAGGTGTTAACATCGTCAAAAAGCACTCTAAGCCGAATCAATTGAATCCACAAGGTGGAATCATTAGCCATGAGGCACCTATTCATGTATCAAACGTTATGCCAATCGATCCGAAGTCTGGTGAACCAACTCGCGTAGGCTACAAAGTGGTAGATGGCAATAAAGTACGTGTTGCAAAAAAATCCGGTGAAGTTCTAGATAAATAGTTCATAGAAGAAGGGAGGTACAAGAATGAACCGCCTAAAAGAAAAGTTCCAAAAGGAAATTACTCCTGCTCTAATGAGCAAATTTAATTATAAATCAGTTATGCAAGTACCTAAGCTAGAAAAAATCGTTATCAACATGGGTGTTGGTGATGCAGTACAAAACGCAAAAGCATTGGATAATGCTGTTGAGGAATTAGCAACCATCACTGGTCAAAAGCCAGTTGTGACTCGTGCTAAAAAATCAATCGCTGGTTTCCGTCTTCGTGAAGGAATGCCAATCGGTGCAAAAGTTACCCTTCGTGGTGAGCGTATGTACGAATTCTTCGATAAATTAGTTTCTGTATCTTTACCACGTGTGCGTGACTTCCGCGGTATCTCTAAGAAGTCTTTCGATGGACGTGGAAACTACACACTAGGTGTAAAAGAGCAGTTAATCTTCCCTGAAATTGATTATGATAAAGTAAGCAAGGTTCGTGGTATGGATATCGTTATCGTTACTACAGCTAATACTGATGAAGAAGCTCGTGAACTTTTAACTCAATTTGGAATGCCATTCCAAAAGTAATCGCTAAAATAAGGGAGGCGAAAACGTGGCTAAAAAGTCAATGATTGCGAAGCAAAAACGCACGCCTAAATATAAGGTACAAGAATATACCCGCTGCGAACGTTGCGGTCGTCCACATTCTGTATACCGTAAATTTAAGCTTTGCCGTATTTGTTTCCGTGAATTAGCATACAAAGGACAAATTCCTGGTGTGAAAAAAGCAAGCTGGTAAACCCCATTTCTGGGAAGGAGGTAAAAAACAATGGTCATGACAGATCCAATTGCAGATTTCCTAACTCGCATCCGTAATGCGAATATGGTTCGTCACGAAAAATTAGAGGTACCTGCTTCTAATATTAAGAAAGAGATCGCTGAAATCTTAAAGCGTGAAGGTTTCGTTCGTGATGTGGAATATATCGAGGATAACAAGCAAGGCATCATTCGTGTTTTCTTAAAATACGGCCCAAACAACGAGCGTGTTATCACAGGCTTAAAGCGTATTAGTAAGCCAGGACTTCGTGTTTATGCAAAGACAAATGAAGTTCCTCGCGTACTAAACGGACTTGGTATCGCATTAGTATCTACTTCTCAAGGCGTTCTTACAGACAAAGAAGCTCGCGCTAAACAAATTGGCGGAGAAGTATTAGCATACGTTTGGTAATAGAGTTTCTTAAAGAATGGAGGTGCAATGAATGTCTCGCGTAGGTAAAAAACCAATTGAAATTCCAACAGGTGTTACTGTTACAATTAACGGCAACATCGTTACTGTTAAGGGTCCTAAAGGAGAATTAACAAATACCTTTAACCCTGATATCGAAATTAAGGTGGAAGAAAACGTGATTAACGTTTCCCGTCCATCAGATTCAAAAGAACATCGTACCAATCACGGTACAACTCGTGCCCTTTTAGCAAATATGGTTGAGGGTGTATCTAAAGGATTCGAAAGAAGCCTAGAGCTTATCGGTGTCGGTTACCGTGCTCAAAAGCAAGGCAAGAAGCTTGTCTTAAACGTTGGTTACTCACACCCTGTTGAAATTGAACCTGAAGAAGGCCTTGAAATCGATGTTCCTTCCAATACAAAAGTTACAGTTAAAGGTATTAATAAGGAGCGTGTTGGAGCTTTAGCTGCTAACATCCGTGATGTTCGTCCACCAGAGCCTTATAAAGGTAAAGGTATCCGTTACGAAGGCGAATACGTACGTCGTAAAGAAGGTAAAACAGGTAAGTAATGCCGCTTAGGTAAACGAAAGGAGTGACCAAAATGATTACGAAGGCTGACAAAAATGCAACTCGTAAGAAAAGACATGCACGTGTTCGTGCTAAGCTTACTGGTACTGCAGCCCGTCCTCGTTTAAATGTGTTCCGCTCAAACAAGCACATTTATGCGCAACTCATTGACGATGTAAATGGAGTAACGATCGCAAGTGCTTCTACTTTAGATAAAGAGGCTGGTCTAGAATCTACAAGCAATGTTGATGCAGCAGTTAAGGTCGGAGAGCTAGTTGCAAAGCGCGCAGTAGAAAAGGGCATCACAGCTGTTGTATTTGACCGTGGAGGATACCTCTATCATGGACGTGTTAAAGCACTAGCTGATGCAGCTCGTGAAAACGGATTGGAATTTTAAGAGTCAAAGGAGGGACATAAAAAGATGCGTCGTATTGATCCAAACAAACTTGAACTTGAAGAACGTGTAGTTACAGTGAATCGCGTAGCGAAAGTTGTAAAAGGTGGACGTCGTTTTCGCTTCTCTGCTCTTGTAGTAGTAGGAGATAAGAACGGTCACGTTGGTTTTGGTACTGGTAAGGCTCAAGAGGTACCAGATGCAATTCGTAAGGCAATTGAAGATGCAAAGAAAAACCTAATTGAAGTACCAAGAGTAGGAACTACTCTTCCTCACCAGGTTATCGGTCACTTTGGCGCTGGTGAAGTTCTTCTTAAACCAGCTGCAGAAGGTACTGGAGTTATCGCTGGAGGCCCAGTTCGTGCGGTTCTTGAGTTAGCTGGTGTAGGTGATATTCTATCTAAGTCACTAGGAACAAACACACCAATTAACATGGTGCGTGCAACATTGGACGGTTTAAAACAATTAAAACGTGCTGAAGACGTAGCTAAATTACGTGGTAAGTCAGTAGAAGAACTGTTAGGATAAGGAGGGAAATGGAAATGGCAAACAAATTACAAATTACCCTCACTCGCAGTGTCATCGGTCGTCCACAAGATCAAAAGGATACCGTAAAAGCATTGGGCTTACGCAAAATGCATCAAACGGTAGAGCAAACTGATAATGCTGCTATCCGCGGTATGATCAACAAGGTTGCTCACCTAGTTACGGTTAAAGAAATATAATTTCAATTCTTCTTCAAATAAGGAGGTGCCAACATGAAACTTCATGAATTAAAACCTGCAGAAGGTTCTCGTCACGAGCGCAAACGCAAAGGCCGTGGTATCGGTTCAGGTAACGGCAAAACTGCTGGTAAAGGTCATAAAGGTCAAAAGGCTCGTTCTGGCGGTGGAGTACGTCCAGGCTTTGAGGGTGGTCAAACACCTTTATTCCAACGTCTACCAAAACGCGGCTTTACGAACATCAATCGTAAAGATTATGCAATCGTGAACCTTGATACTTTAAATCGTTT
Organism: Anoxybacillus andreesenii; assembly: GCF_030813005.1. NCBI lineage: Bacteria > Bacillati > Bacillota > Bacilli > Caryophanales > Anoxybacillaceae > Anoxybacillus > Anoxybacillus andreesenii. The sequence continues at coordinate 21,059 of NZ_JAUSTU010000018.1, read as the reverse complement.
TGAGGATGGAACAGAAGTTACTCCAGAACTTCTTCTTGAAACAGGCGTTGTAAGCAACGAAAAAGCAGGTATCAAAATTCTTGCAAAAGGCAAAGTCGAGAAAAAGCTTACAGTTAAGGCTCATAAATTCTCCTCTGCTGCGAAGGAAGCGATTGAAGCTGCCGGCGGTAATACCGAGGTGATTTAATGTTTCAGACAATCTCCAATTTTATGCGCGTGGGTGATATAAGACGAAAGATCATATTCACCCTTTTAATGTTGATTGTATTCCGTATTGGGACTTTTATTCCCGTCCCTGGTGTGAACGCAGATGTGTTAAAGGCCCAGGACCAATTAAGTGTCTTTGGTGTTCTTAACACATTTGGGGGCGGTGCTCTTAAGAACTTCTCTATCTTAGCCATGGGTATCATGCCGTACATTACGGCTTCGATCATCATTCAGCTGTTACAGATGGATGTTGTTCCGAAATTTACAGAATGGTCTAAGCAAGGGGAAGTAGGGCGCCGTAAGCTTGCACAGTTCACACGTTATTTTACCGTTATTCTTGGGTTTATTCAGGCCCTTGGAATGTCCTATGGCTTCAATAATCTTGCAGGCGGTGCGTTAATTACGAACCCAGGTATTACAACTTACTTGCTAATAGCTACGGTTCTAACTGCCGGAACAGCCTTTTTAATGTGGTTAGGTGAACAAATCACGTCTAAGGGTGTAGGTAATGGAATTTCCATTATTATCTTTGCAGGGATTGTTGCTGGAATTCCATCAGCATTAAACCAAATTTATGCACAACAATTCCAAGATGCTGGGGATCAATTATTCCTTAACATTATCAAAATGGTCATAATCCTTGCTGTCATTATTGCTATTGTAGTCGGAACGATTTACGTAAACCAAGCTTTACGTAAAATTCCAATTCAGTATGCAAAGCGTATGGTTGCAGGACGTATGCCTACTGGGCAGTCCTCTCATTTACCGTTAAAAGTAAATGCTGCAGGTGTTATTCCAGTTATCTTTGCGATATCCTTCATTGTAACACCAAGAACCATTGCTGGATTTTTTGAGCAAAATGATGTTACTTTGTGGATACAAAAAGTGTTTGATTATTCTCATCCGATCGGGATGGTTGTTTATACAGCGCTTATCATTGCGTTTTCTTATTTCTATGCGTTTATACAAGTTAACCCTGAACAAGTTGCCGAGAACTTGAAGAAGCAGGGTGGTTATGTTCCAGGTATCCGTCCAGGGAAAAATACTCAGGAATATTTAACTCGTGTCCTATATCGTTTAACATTTGTTGGCTCGATTTTCTTAGCTGCTATTGCTATTTTACCGGTTTTCTTTGTGAAGCTTGCTGGTTTACCACAGTCTGCACAAATCGGCGGAACAAGTCTGCTTATCGTAATCGGTGTTGCACTCGAAACGATGAAACAGCTCGAGGCACAGCTTGTTAAACGTCATTATAAAGGTTTTATTAAATAATTCGGTATTGGGACCTTCACTGGCTCCCAAACCGACTCGCCTTAAGGAGGAATTTGTGTGAATTTAGTATTAATGGGTCTTCCAGGTGCTGGTAAAGGTACGCAGGCTGAGAAAATCGTTGAAAAATACGCCATTCCTCATATTTCAACTGGTGATATGTTTCGTGCAGCAATGAAAGAAGGAACAGAGTTAGGCTTGAAAGCAAAGTCTTATATGGATCAAGGAGCGCTTGTTCCAGATGAAGTGACAATCGGAATTGTGAGAGAACGTCTCAGCAAGGAAGATTGCCAAAAAGGATTTCTATTGGATGGTTTTCCTAGAACGGTTCCTCAAGCCGAGGCACTCGAAAGCATCCTTTCTGATCTTGGTAAAAGACTTGACTATGTTCTAAATATTGAGGTAGACCGCGAGATTCTAATGGAGCGCTTAACAGGCCGACGCATTTGCAAGAGCTGTGGTTCTACTTATCATTTAGTCTTTAATCCTCCTGCACAAGAGGGTGTTTGTAACCGTTGTGGTGGCGAACTATATCAACGTGCGGATGATAATGCGGAAACGGTTCAAAACCGTCTGCAAGTCAATATTGAACAAGCTCAGCCATTGCTTGATTTTTACGAAACAAAGGGATACTTGAGAAATATAGATGGTCAGCAGGATATTACAAAAGTGTTTGATGATATAGATAGTCTACTCGGGGGCTTGCATGCATGATTATTTGTAAAACCCCTCGGGAGATTGAAATCATGCGTGAGGCAGGTCGGATTGTTGCGCTAACCCACGAAGAATTAAAAAAGCATATTGCTCCCGGAATCACAACAAAGGAACTTGATGGGATTGCTGAAAGGTTCATTCGTTCCCAGAGTGCCATTCCTTCATTTAAAGGGTATAATGGCTTCTCCGGCAGTATTTGTGCATCCGTAAACGAAGAGCTCGTTCACGGAATTCCAGGGGATCGTATGTTACATGAAGGCGACATTATCAGCATTGATATTGGTGCAGAGTATAATGGCTACCACGGTGATTCCGCTTGGACTTATCCTGTTGGCGATATTGACGAAGAATCAGCTCGTCTGTTAGATATAACTGAGCAATCTTTGTATATTGGTCTTAAGGAAGCGAGTCCTGGTGTGCGTCTATCGAACATCTCCCATAGCATCCAAACATATGTAGAATCCAATGGTTTTTCGGTCGTACGAGAGTATGTCGGACATGGAATCGGGCAAGACTTACATGAGGATCCACAAATTCCTCATTACGGTCCACCTAATAAAGGTCCAACCTTAAAGCCGGGAATGGTACTTTGTGTTGAACCAATGGTGAATGTAGGCAGTCGTTATGTTAAGACATTAACAGATGATTGGACTGTTGTTACAACCGACGGAAAAAGATGTGCTCATTTTGAGCATACAATTGCTATCACCGAAACAGGCTATGAAATTCTTACGAGAGTTTGATGTTTAAATATTGATGGCAACAAGGTCGACTACAATTCACGTTCACAATTAGGTCAAATAGTCTTAATTTCATAGGGACGGGATACAGTTCAATATGCTATAATAGTAAGGTTGTTAGAAGATTGTTCTGTTTGATTTGCTGTTGGTGACGATAATTTTTGAGTTTCCAAAAGAAGAATCTACTGCATCTTAAGCTTATTGATTTCGTATCTCCAGAAGTTCAAAGAAGTTTATTAATAACCGGACTAACGGAAAACTACGATATGCATGAACAAAGTTTGAATCTATAAAATGGTCAGATTTTTTACGTTGTGAAAAATCTCAGAAGGGAGACGAGTTCGATGGCGAAAGATGATGTAATTGAAATTGAAGGTACAGTTCTTGAAACTTTGCCAAATGCGATGTTTAAGGTAGAATTAGAAAATGGTCATACAGTGTTGGCTCATGTTTCTGGTAAGATTCGCATGCACTTCATTCGTATTTTACCAGGAGACAAAGTAACTGTTGAGCTTTCCCCATATGACTTAACTCGCGGAAGAATCACCTACCGCTTTAAATAATTACTGCACTCCGTACTATTAAGGAGGTTAGGATAATGAAAGTAAGACCATCTGTTAAACCAATCTGCGAAAAGTGTAAAGTCATCCGCAGAAAAGGTAAAGTAATGGTTATTTGTGAAAACCCTAAGCATAAACAAAAACAAGGTTAATATTAAGGAGGTGCGCATTCAATGGCACGTATTGCTGGTGTAGACGTCCCACGTGAAAAACGTGTTGTGATTTCTCTAACTTACATCTATGGTATTGGAAAAAGTACTGCTCAAAAGGTTCTAGCAGAAGCTGGTGTTTCTGAAGACACTCGCGTTCGCGATTTAACAGAAGATGAATTAAATAAAATCCGTGATATCATTGACAAGCTAAAGGTTGAGGGTGACCTACGTCGTGAGGTATCTCTAAACATTAAGCGTCTAATGGAAATCGGAAGCTATCGTGGTCTTCGTCATCGTCGTGGTTTACCTGTTCGCGGTCAAAACACTAAGAACAATGCACGTACTCGTAAAGGTCCACGTAAAACTGTAGCTAACAAGAAGAAATAATCGGTAAAGGAGGTACTTTAAATGGCTCGCAAAACGAATACACGCAAACGTCGTGTTAAAAAGAATATTGAACAAGGTGTTGCACACATTCGTTCTACTTTTAACAACACAATCGTCACAATCACTGACGTTCATGGAAATGCAATTTCTTGGTCAAGTGCAGGTGCGTTAGGATTCAAAGGTTCTCGTAAATCTACTCCTTTCGCAGCACAAATGGCAGCTGAAACAGCAGCAAAAGCGTCACAGGAACATGGAATGAAATCTCTAGAGGTAACAGTTAAAGGTCCTGGTGCAGGTCGTGAAGCAGCAATCCGTGCTTTACAAGCAGCTGGTCTTGAAGTTACTGCTATTAGAGACGTAACTCCAGTACCACACAATGGTTGCCGTCCACCTAAACGTCGTCGTGTGTAATTTTTCTGTATAGAATTTTTATCCCTGTCTATAATGGGATATGATATGAAATTTTTTGTTTTGTATAATACAGAATCATTAGTCCAGTTGTTGTGCACAATCGGGAACGTATACAGGGGGAATTTCGGTTAAGGTTGCTTAACTGAGATTTCGACGTTTTGAAGGAGGGTATATTTGATGATCGAAATAGAAAAACCAAAAATCGAAACGGTTGAGATCAGCGATGATGCAAAGTACGGGAAGTTCGTCGTAGAACCACTTGAGCGTGGATATGGTACTACTTTGGGTAACTCCTTACGTCGTATCCTACTATCGTCACTCCCAGGTGCCGCTGTCACATCGATTCAAGCCGACGGGGTTCTTCATGAGTTTTCTACCATTGAAGGTGTCGTAGAAGATGTTACAACGATTATTTTAAATATTAAAAAGCTAGCTCTCAAAATCTACTCTGATGAAGAGAAGACGCTTGAGATTGATGTACAAGGTGAAGGTGTAGTAACAGCAGCCGATATCACTCATGATAGTGATGTAGAGATATTGAACCCGGATCTTCATATTGCCACCTTAGGTGCAAATGGGAATTTGCGGATGCGATTAACTGCTAGACGTGGCCGAGGTTATACGCCTGCTGATCAAAATAAGAGAGAAGATCAACCGATCGGTGTTATTCCAATCGATTCTATCTATACTCCGGTTTCACGTGTTGCTTTCCAAGTGGAAAATACACGTGTTGGTCAAATGTCTAACTATGATAAGTTAACCCTTGATGTATGGACTGATGGAAGCACTGGTCCTCAGGATGCGATTGCACTAGGTGCAAAAATCTTTACTGAGCATCTAAACATCTTTGTTGGTTTAACAGATGAGGCACAAAATGCTGAAATCATGGTTGAGAAGGAAGAAGACCAAAAAGAAAAGGTTCTAGAGATGACGATTGAAGAACTCGATTTATCGGTTCGTTCATATAACTGCTTAAAGCGTGCTGGGATCAATACTGTTCAGGAATTAGCAAATAAGACTGAAGAAGATATGATGAAGGTACGTAATTTAGGACGTAAATCTCTTGAAGAGGTAAAGAATAAATTAGAAGAACTCGGATTAGGCTTACGTAAGGATGACTGAACTGAATAAGCCAATCTGAAGTGAGAGAAGACCAGTTGATGACTTCAACAAAGGAGGGAAACTTTCATGGGATACAGAAAGTTAGGACGCACTAGTGCTCAGCGTAAAGCAATGTTACGTGACTTAGCTACAGACTTAATCATCAATGAGCGTATTGAAACAACAGAAGCTCGTGCGAAGGAACTTCGTTCGGTTGTGGAAAAAATGATTACGCTTGGTAAGCGTGGAGATCTTCATGCTCGTCGTCAAGCTGCTGCTTACATTCGTCATGAAGTGGCAAATGCAGAAGAAAACCAAGACGCTGTACAAAAGTTATTTGCTGATATTGCAACTCGTTACCAAGAGCGCCAAGGCGGATACACTCGTATCATGAAGCTTGGACCACGTCGTGGTGACGGAGCTCCAATGGTAATTATTGAATTAGTTTAATTAGTTTTAATTAGATTAGTGTCTAGCTGCAGCGCCTACACCCTCGAGGTCACAAGCCAATCCTCCCAGAAAGGAAAGAACACCTTTCAGTGAGGCTCGTCTTGTGCTTGTCGGGTGTGGACAAGGCGCTTCCGCTTTTCAAATGGGCATGGACAGTTTGAACAAGAGCTTGTTCATTGCCCTTTTTCTTTAACTACATCGTATGAATCGAACTAAGCCAACACTGAGTGTTACGATGAGCATGTATTTTGAAGAAACAGGATTATATCGCTGTAGCCTTTTTGATAGGCCCGTGGCGTCGACATGACTCGTCTAGCTCATGCACCTCTTAAGCGATTTAAGAGGTGCGGGCTTTATTTGTTTTTACCGAAACCCCGAGCCAAATGGAAGACATTTGCTTTACTAGGTTTTGCTATTATTTTATTTATAATTTCATAATGTCTTCGGATTATTAGGCTCGCCGAAAAGGCGAGTTTTCTTTTTTAGTTGTCATATATCACTAACTTTACAAAAAATGATATAGTAGATTTCAGAAAACTCTTATTTTGCCGAGAAGAGAATAGAGGAGCAGAGTGGAGAGGAGGACATGATGGAAACATCTGTAGTAAAAATTGATAATGTTTCATTCAAATACGAAGGTCAGGAAGAGTATGCCCTTCGAAACGTTTCCCTGCAAATTAAGGACGGGGAGTGGTTGGCCATAGTAGGTCATAACGGTTCAGGGAAGTCAACTCTAGCAAAACTATTAAATGGTCTGCAATACCCAAACGAGGGTCGTATTGAAATAGGCGGAATTTATCTCACAGAGGAAACCGTGTGGGATACAAGAAGGTTGATTGGGATGGTTTTTCAAAATCCTGATAATCAATTTGTTGGTACAACTGTCAAGGATGATGTGGCTTTTGGTTTGGAAAATAACGGGGTTCCCCGTGAAGTGATGGTTGAACGTGTTCGCACATCCTTACAGAAGGTGAAGATGGAGCAATTTCTCGATCAAGAGCCGCACCATCTTTCGGGTGGTCAAAAACAAAGGGTAGCCATTGCGAGTGTAATTGCTCTCCGTCCGAAGATTATTGTCCTAGATGAGGCAACCTCAATGCTTGATCCTCGGGGGCGAGAAGAGGTCCTCCGTACGATTAGAGAGCTTAAGGATGATAATGACATGACGGTGATCTCCATCACCCATGATTTAGAGGAAGCAGCAAAGGCGGATCGCATTATTGTCATGAACCGTGGAGAGCTTTATCGTGAAGGGGTACCAGAGGAAATTTTTCAAATGGATGAAGAATTGGTGAAGTTAGGATTGGATATTCCCTTCCCAGTGAAAATGAGCAAAATGTTGAAGGAAAAAGGAATCCCCATTAATAAACATTATTTAACAGAAGAAGAGTTGGTGGAACAGTTATGGACATCTCACTCCAGCAAGTAGAATACAGATATCAAGCAAACTCACCATTTGAACGGCTCGCGATCCAGGATGTCTCTATTGATATACCTTCTGGAATGTATCTGGCCATCATTGGACATACCGGCTCAGGGAAGTCTACCCTCCTTCAACACCTGAACGCGATCTTAAAGCCTACTGAAGGGCAGGTTGTCATTGGGGATCGGGTGATCACCAATGCGAAGAAACAGAAAAATTTGAAGGATGTTCGGAAGAGAGTGGGGATTGTTTTTCAATTTCCTGAGCATCAGCTATTTGAAGAAACCGTTGAAAAAGATATTTGCTTTGGTCCAATGAATTTCGGTGTTTCAGAAGAGGAAGCCAAAGAGCGAGCAAGAAGGGCAATTAAGCAGGTAGGACTGTCCGAGGAAATTTTGCATAAGTCGCCATTTGAGCTATCAGGAGGACAAATGAGACGGGTGGCTATTGCAGGGGTACTTGCTATGGAGCCGGAGGTTATTGTACTTGATGAGCCAACGGCAGGCCTCGATCCGAGGGGACGAAAGGAAATCATGGAAATGTTCTATCGGCTTCATAAGGAGCGAAACCTGTCAACGGTGCTTGTGACACATAGCATGGAGGATGCCTCCTTGTATGCGGATCAAATCGTGATTATGCACCAAGGGAAGGTGTACAAAAAAGGAAACCCGCGCGAGATTTTTCATACACCAGAAGGCTTAATCGACCTTGGCTTGGACGTACCTGAAGTGGTTCGGTTCCAACAAAAGCTAGAAAAAGCTTTTCAGACAAAGCTTAGCAGGACCTGTATTACATTGGATGAGCTGTCAGACGAAATTGCTCAGCTTTTCAAAGGGGGAATGCCAAAATGATGGAGAAGATGATATTTGGTCGTTACATTCCCGCTGAGTCACCCATGCATCGCATGGACCCAAGAGCTAAATTAATTCTCGTTTTTATGTTTGTATGTGTCGTCTTTATTGCGAATAATGCGGTTACTTATGGCCTTTTGGCTCTTTATACACTATTTATGGTTGCCTCTTCAAGGGTCCCGATTCGTTTTTTGATTGGAGGGCTTAAGCTTGTTTTGTGGCTCATCCTGTTTACGCTTGTCCTTCACCTTTTCTTTACGAAGGAAGGCCATGTGATTTTTCATTGGGGCTGGATCACCATCTATGAGGAGGGACTGAAGCAAGGGATTTTTATCTCGATGCGGTTCTTCTTGCTCATTCTGATGACATCCTTGCTTACGTTAACAACCACTCCGATTGAGATTACCGATGGAATTGAAGAATTGCTTGGTCCATTGAAGAAGATTAAGTTCCCTGTCCATGAGCTTGCCTTAATGATGTCCATATCGTTACGCTTCATCCCAACGCTTATGGAGGAGACAGATAAAATTATGAAGGCACAAACGGCAAGGGGTGTCGAATTTTCGAGCGGCCCGATGAAGGAACGTGTGAAGGCGATTATTCCTCTGCTCATTCCATTGTTTATTAGCTCCTTCAAACGGGCTGAGGAGCTGGCGACAGCGATGGAGGCAAGGGGCTATCGAGGCGGTGAAGGAAGAACGAAATATCGGCAGCTCAAATGGGGTGGGCTTGATACAGTCATGCTTCTTTTATTAGGAGCGGTAGCAGCTGCACAATTCTTTTTCAGATCTTAAGGAGAAGGTATGCAACGAATAAAATGCATCATAGCCTATGATGGCTCTCAGTTTTCTGGATATCAAATACAACCGAATAAACGAACGGTACAGGGTGAGCTTGAAAAGGCACTCATGAAGCTCCATAAAGGGGAGATGACGAAGGTCTATGCATCGGGGCGTACAGATGCAGGTGTTCATGCGAAAGGGCAGGTGATCCACTTTGATTCTGCGCTTTCGATACCAGCCGAAAGATGGGCGGTTGCCTTGAACTCATTGCTTCCTGATGAAATTGCTATCTTTGAGGTTGAACAGGTGGAGCCTTCTTTTCACGCAAGATTCGATGTTGAAGCGAAGGAATACCGTTATTTTGTCTACACAGGCAAGCTGCGGGATCCCTTTCAGAGAAATTTCGCCTACCATTATCCCTATCCACTGAACCTTCAAGCGATGCAGGAAGCGAGTGAGTGTTTGATTGGTACTCACGATTTTACGAGTTTCTGCTCTGCAAAGACAGAGGTCGAGGATCGGATTAGGGAAATTCGGGAAATTGAAATCGTCGAAACGGATGGTCGTCTCATGTTTCGGTTTGTCGGCAATGGTTTTTTGTATAATATGGTAAGAATCATGGTGGGTACATTGCTGCAGGTAGGCTCAGGGGATATCTCTCCTCAGGAAATCCCGGCAATCCTCGAAAAAAAAGATCGGACCTATGCTGGAAAAACAGCTCCACCACAAGGGTTATATTTATGGCAGGTCTATTACGAAAAAAAATTATGACAACCCGTCCTGGTGTCAAATATGTTCTTGACATCTGAAGGTCAGTGCTATATCATAATATGGTATGTATTTCAATCCCACGATAAGCCCCGGAACTTATTGTGATTTAGAATATACGTTTTAAATTTGAATGTGAAATGGACAATTTAGGAGGTAATCTCATGCGTACAACGTTTATGGCTAACGCTAACAATATCGAACGTAAGTGGTACGTGATTGATGCTGAGGGCAAGACTTTAGGTCGTCTTACTTCAGAAGTTGCATCAATTCTACGTGGAAAACACAAACCAACTTTTACACCACATGTTGATACAGGTGATCATGTAATTATCGTTAATGCTTCAAAAATTCAATTAACTGGTAAGAAGCTAACAGACAAAATCTACTACCGTCATTCAATGCACCCAGGTGGATTAAAGACAAGAACTGCGCTAGAAATGCGTACAAACTACCCTGAAAGAATGTTAGAGCTTGCTGTTAAAGGTATGCTTCCAAAGAATTCTTTAGGTCGTCAAATGTTCAAGAAATTGCATGTATATGCTGGAGCAGAGCATCCACATCAAGCACAAAAACCAGAAGTTTGGGAACTTCGCGGATAATTAAGGGAGGATAAATATATGGCACAGGTTCAATATATAGGTACTGGTCGTCGTAAGAGTTCTGTTGCACGTGTTCGTCTAGTTCCAGGCAATGGCACAATTACAATTAACGATCGTGACATTACAGATTACATTCCATTCGAAGCATTACGTGAAGTAGTAAAGCAACCTCTTAATGCTACTGAAACTCTTGGTAGCTACGATGTTCTTGTGAACGTTAAAGGTGGAGGCTATACTGGTCAAGCTGGTGCTATCCGTCATGGTATCGCTCGTGCATTACTTCAAGTTGACCCAGAATACCGTCCAACACTTAAGCGTGCAGGCTTATTAACTCGTGACGCTCGTATGAAAGAACGTAAAAAATACGGTCTTAAAGGCGCTCGTCGTGCACCACAGTTCTCAAAACGTTAATCTTCATAAAAACATTGATATATCAACGTTTACAGGCTATCTCATTGATGATGAGATAGCCTGTTTTTGTTGGAAGAAAGATTACATTAACACAGCCATGATTTAAAATAACAGACCGTCTATTAATGAAAAAAGCTAGTCACAAAATGTGATTAGCTTAGGTTGAATAATTCCTTGGTATTTATCTTAAATTCTTTAAAGAGGTTTGAGACAACAAATCCTCCTAGATTAACCAGAGTGAATTGAATCTCTGCATCATTATCCAAGAAATAAACCATTATATAATTTTCCATAGGGTCTACTATCCAGTATTCCTTAACACCGGAATTCATGTATAAATTCAGCTTTGTAATCATATCGTACGATTTGTTTGAAGGACTCAATATTTCAATAATAAAATCAGGAGCCCCAATGTATTCATTTTCGGTGAAGTTATCTTGGTTGCAAACTACAAATAGATCGGGGACAACGGTCTTTTTTTCATCTTTACTTTCATTATTAAAGACGACGTCAGTGGGTGCTGCAAAAACTTTACATTTACTCCCCTTCAACAAATTGTATAACTCGCCATGCAAGTAAGATGATATCTCTTGATGTTTGATGCTAGGAGATGGAGACATATATATAACTCCATCAATAAACTCTAACCTTTTATCTGTTTTTTTTCGTGCAGATTCAAATTCTTCATAGGTGCTATACCTTTCATTTAATAAACTCAAAGCAATCACCACCCTAAGTCAATTATACTCGAATTAATAACCAGAAAGAAATAATAATACAAGACATCCGCGCATTTGATTCGTAGTGGTATATTATTAAGGTTATGATAAAGGTACAGTTCAAATTTCATCACATGACCATACTCTCATTGATCGTGTAGATGGTATTGTGGAGATAGCTGAGGAAGTCGTTTCGTTATTAAATGAAGCGAAGTATGGCGATATACATACGATGTTTGATGAAACAATGAAGACCGAATTAACCGAGGAGCAGATGGGTCTGCTGACTCCAGTCATCGAGCAATCTGGGGACTTTGATAAGATTGATAAATCATCCGTTGAAGAAAAAGATGGTCATCATATCGTGACTCTCGTTTCCAAATACAGCAAAGAAAATCGTATTTATACAATCACCTTTAATGATAAAGAGGAAATAGCAGGGTTATTTGTTAAATAGGGCAAAGACTTAGCTCATAAATCAAAAGAACGCTGGCTTTCTTTTTGAAAAAATCTATTTAGCTGGAGGATACCGCCCAGCTCTTTTATTGGGAATTTGCTTAACAAAAAAGATGTAGTTTTACTCTACATCCATTTCAGTCAATGATTTGATTTTTCACCGCAAAAAGGGCGGCTTGGGTACGGTCAGCAAGCTCGAGCTTTGATAAAAGGTTTGAGACATGGGTTTTGACCGTTTTTTCGGTGATGAATAGAGATGCGGCAATTTCTTTATTGCTCTTTCCTTTGGCAATTTCCTTTAGGACGTCTAGCTCCCTTTTTGTTAAATCATCCAGTAAGTTTCTTTCCTGTTTCCCTCTAGATAGATTGGCTAGCAGATGGGAGGTGGCTTTAGGATGAAGCTGATTTTCTCCTCCCATGATCTTCTTGATGGAGGCAACGAGTTCATCGGGCTGGATGTCCTTTAATTGAAAGCCAGAGGCTCCCGCTTCAAGGGCAGGGATGACATGATCCTGGTCGGAGAAGCTGGTGAGCATCATGATATGGATGTTTGGATTCTCTTTTTTGATGATTTTTGTTGCCTCGACTCCGTTCATTTCTGGCATTACCAAGTCCATGAGAATGACATCGGGTTTTAAGGATTTCGCTAACTCCACGGCTTCCTTGCCATTTGCGCCTTCTCCGATAATATCAATTCCTTTTTGCGTGCGCAGGAAAAAAGCCAACCCTCTTCTAACGACATGGTGGTCATCAACAATTAATACACGTATGGTCACGTCAGTTTCCTCCTATAAGGGAATTCTAATTTGAATTTCTGTCCCGCTTCCTGGTTGGCTGCTTAATCGGAAGATTCCTTTCAGTGCTTCAGTACGAGATTTCATATTTTTTAATCCTAATGAGGGGATGGGGAGGTTTTCTTCATAAAGAAAGCCACAGCCTGTATCTTTAATCGTCAGTGTAACCTCATCTGGAGAGGTGTGGAAGATGAGCTTAGCTTTCGTCGTCTGGGCGTGTTTCTTACAATTGGCTAATGCCTCTTGTCCAATTCGCCATAATGCTTCCTCCACTTTGCCTGGAATGTTCGTCGCCCCGATTACTTGTGTTTCAATTTGTAAACCGAGTATTTCTGCATAGCTTCTTAACGCACTGACCAAGCCGTTCTCAAGTCCCTGTGGCCTTAGCTGCCATATTAATGCTCTCATTTCTCCGAGGGCCTCTTGGGCCATATCCTGAATATAGCTGAAGGTCTGTTTCATATCTTCCGGTTCTGACATTTCAACTCCGGCCCTTGCTGTCAGACTTAAGGAGAACAGGAGCTGATTCACAGAATCATGGAGATCTCGAGCAAGGCGGTTTCGCTCTGCAATCAGAGCCGTTTCCTGTTCGCGTTGGGTTAATTTCAGTCGTTTTAATGCCGTTCCAATTTGATAGGCAATTGCTTCAAGAAGGGCGAGTTCATTTTTTCGAAAATGGGTTTTATTCGGGGAGCCTACATTGAGGACCCCGAATCGTTCTTGCCCAGCACGGAGCGGGACGGTGGCGTGATGGGTTAAGCCACCGGTTTCCCCAGCTCCTTCCTCGATTACGTCCTCGATCCGTTTGCACTCAATGATATTTGTGGCCTTTTTCAATGTTTGATTATTATATTTATTGACGCACCAGCAATCGCCGTGGCACATTCTTTCTTTATTGTTTTGCGCTAGGGCAGGTGGAAGTGCCTCATCTGCAGCAAGATGGTGGCTGCCATTTTCATCGATCAAAAATATCCAGCCTGTTTGTAGACCTGTTACATGGAGAAGTTTTTTCAAAACAGAGCTTAGTGTAGGAATTGTGTCTGTTCCTTCATTAAGTAACTCCGCAATTTCCTTTAATATTGCCACGTCCTCATATTTTGCTTCCTCTGACATATTAGGCACCCCCGCTGTTTCCATCTATTGTCATTATATCTTATATCGCCCTTTTCCGATCAGTTTGGAGAAATTCAATGATATGGTTATTCGGCCCCTTATAAAATACAGTCTTCCATCCATTTTGAAGGGTGTAGGGCCCTTCTAAGATTTCCACGGAGGAAAATTGTTTCATCATTTCATTAAGGTTACTTACTTCGAAGCATAGATGAGTTGATTCCTGTTGGCCTTCGATTAATTCAATTCGAAAACCATGTAAGCACAAGAATGCGATTTCCTCTCCTATAAAGGAAAATCGGTTTTCGATTTCAAACCCCATTTCATTTTTATAAAAAGAAATAGAATCCTCTAGGTTTTGCACCTCCAAGCCAATATGATGGATTTGCATGGAATTCCCCCTCACAAAATTAGATTCATATCCCCGAATTCATGCCATAAATAACCCTTATCAATCGCTTGATGGTAGGCATGAAGTAAATGCTGTTCTGGTATAAAAGCAGTTAGCATATCGAGGTGGCTGGCCTTTGGTTCATGAAAGCCAGTAAGGATTCCGTCCACCACTTTTAAAGGGGTTTCCTCATTAATATAAAGATTGGTAAATCCAGATAGGTTGCCCGTTCTAGCCGCTGTCTCAAGAGCACGCACAACGGTTGTTCCAACGGCAATGACCCTTCCACCATCCGTTTTTGTTCTAACAATTTTCTCCATGGTAACAGCAGATAATTGATATTCCTCTTCGTTTTCTTCAGGCTTAAGCTCCCAATGTTCGTCGAAGTAGCTTAAACCTGTATGCAGTTGAATAAAATCAAGCCCAATATTCTTTTGCTTTAGCTTAAATAGCAGCTCCCAGCTAAAAGCTCTGCCTGCAGAAGGCATTTCAACTGAGCCGGGGTGGCTGGCAAAAACGGTTTGATAGTCATCCAATCCCCAAGGTTTTTCTATATATTCGTAGCGAATGGGCTCACCGATAGAGTAAATGATATTGTATAAATCGGTTCCCCTCTTATTAAACTGAATGGTTTTTAAAGGGGAATTCTCTTTTTCAGCAATGACGGTTGAGATTAATTCATCTGAAAAAAGAAGTTTGTCTCCCACTTTGATTGGATTGGCCATAATAAAGGCATCCCAAGTGTCCTCGTTTCTCCTTTTTGCCAACCGCACCTCCACATCCTGTGAAAGCTCGTTCCAGTCTCGTTTCCACTTCCCACGCAAAAGGGCAGGAATCGTACGACTATTATTTAAGATAATCAGATCCCCAGGCTGCAGATAATGAGAGAGATGGAAAAATCGGTCGTGGTTTACTTCACCCGTACACCGATTCAGTACCATCATTCTTACATGGTCTCGTCGTAGCCCCCTTTTTTCAGGGGGAAGGGTAGCATTTAATTCATTTGGTAGAAAGAAGTCCAAAGCTTTTGCTGGCATCATGATTCCTCCTTTATCTTGATGTCTTTAGATTACCGAGTATTTACAAAAATTCCGTCGTGAAAAAGCTTGAATATTTTCTACAACTTTTGGATGAGAAATTTCATCCCTTAAAAAAATTGGCAGCATAGTAACAAGTATTTCTCTAATAGAGTCGATAAAGACTAGACAAAAGGGGTGAGCAATCAGTGAATGTGGTGACAACCTTTAATGAAAAGAGAAGAGAGAAGCAATTGAAGTATGAAAAATCGGTCCTTCGGGAAATTTCGATAAAATCATTAAAAGAACGAGTGAGTCAGTATTTTGGTTCATCACAGCTTACATCTGCCCTGATTATGCAGGCGGGGATTGAAGAGGCCTGCTATGATGTGGCGATAGAGGCTTATTTGCTAGGAGCCCATTTTAGTCGATTTGGCTATTATGGGGAATCGGTTGAGGATGTAAGGAAGAGATGCGTTCGAGAAGAAAAACATTTAATTGATACATTATATAATTTCTTGATCTACTGGGGAAAAGGGCTAGAGGGAGTGTATAGCGAGTCCTTGTATTATTTATGTGAGCAATATGTATCAAGCTGGTGGATGGAGGGTTTCCGTAACGGTGAAAAGCGGCATAAATTAAAGCTTCACTAGGCGCTTAAATTCATGTTCTAATCATCCTACTTGTCCCATATATTGAATTGAAAAGGACGAGCGGGAAGGATTGGTTGGAGCAAATGAGCAAAAAGATTAAAATCGGTGCATTTATAGTTGGATTGACCCTTCTCATTTTTATTATTCAATATGAATTTATGGAGGATGACTCCCTGAAATCGTGGAACCTTCCTTTATCAGGTCAGATTATTTTATTAGACCCCGGCCATGGGGGACCGGACGGGGGAGCGGGTGACAAGGACGCACTTGAAAAGGATATTGCCTTGAGTATTTCAAAAAAGCTGAAGGATTATCTTCAACAGCAGGGTGCGCTTGTGATGATGACGAGAGAGGAAGATAAGGATTTAGCGTTGGAGGGGACGAAGGGATTAAGTCGAAGAAAAACAGAGGATCTCAAGAAAAGATTGGAAATTATCAATGAATCCGAGGCCAATTTCTATGTCAGCATTCACTTAAACTCGATTCCCTCTCCACAGTGGAGTGGTGCTCAAACCTTCTACACAACACAAATATCGGAAAATGAGCGTGCTGCAAAATTCATCCAGGATGAACTTCGAATCAATTTAGAGAATACGACAAGAAGGGCAAAGCCAATCAATCACGTATACATTTTAAAATATGCGAAAAAGCCTGGCGTTTTAGTGGAGGTAGGCTTCCTATCGAACCCTGCTGAGAGGGCTAACTTGAAAAAGGATGAGTACCAGGAGAAAATCGCAGCATCCATTTATAAAGGAATCCTTCGCTATTATTCGAAGGAGGAAGAATTAGTGGAGCCAGATTGGTAACTGTATCACCCCCTTTTCTTCATTTTTGAAACAAAAACCGTCAGACAGTGTGATTGAAATAACAGTCTTCTTTGTGATATATGTTATACTTAAGATGGAAATGAATAGAAGAAGGGGTGTCGCACCAATGTTAACAGAAGCAAAAGTTATTGAAATTCTTAGTGAGATTCAAGATCCTTTTTTACATAAATCGATCGCAGAGTTGAATGCCATCGAAGAAATCAAAATTAAAGAGGAAAAAAATCATGTAAGCGTTAAAATCGCTATTGCCAAAACAGGTACTGCCGAACAGCTTCAAATTCAACAGGAAGTGGTTCGTCGACTTAAAGCAGGTGGAGCGGAGACTGTAGGCATTCGCTTTTCGCAGCTTCCTGAGGAGGTGTTGGCTCAGCACCGTACGGCTACGGAAGAGAAGGACGCCGGACTTCTATCTCCAAACAGCAAAACGACCTTTGTTGCGATTGCTAGTGGTAAGGGTGGAGTTGGTAAATCAACCGTATCTGTTAACTTAGCCGTTTCTCTAGCAAGACTTGGGAAGAAGGTCGGGCTTGTTGATGCTGATATTTACGGATTTAGCGTGCCAGATATGATGGGCATTACGAAGCGACCTGCAGTTAGAGGGGAAAAAATCATCCCTGTTGAACGTTTTGGAGTTCAAGTGATCTCCATGGGCTTCTTTGTAGAGGATAATGCTCCAATTATTTGGCGTGGACCAATGCTTGGAAAAATGCTCAATAGCTTCTTTAATGAAGTAGAGTGGGGCGATTTAGATTACCTATTATTAGATTTACCACCTGGAACAGGGGATGTTGCATTAGATGTCCATTCCATGCTCCCTTCATGTAAGGAGTTAATTGTGACGACTCCACATCCAACAGCTGCATTCGTAGCGGCTCGTGCGGGGGCAATGGCGCTTAAGACTGAGCATGAGATTCTTGGTGTCGTTGAGAATATGGCCTATTTCGAAAGCAAGCTAACAGGTGAAAAGGAATATGTATTCGGCCAAGGTGGAGGCGAAAAGCTAGCTGAAGAGCTTAATACAGAAGTATTAGGTCAATTGCCGCTTGGCCAACCGGATTGGGATGACAATGATTTTGCTCCATCCGTATATCAGGAGGATCACAAGCTAGGAAAAATCTATTTAGATATTGCTAAAAAGGTCGTTGAAAAATTAGGTCAATAATTTTCGCATGAAGAAAACAGATATATATAGAAGAGAGGATGTCCGTTTGGGCATCCTCTTCGTTATTTTTTCTCGCTTTCGGCTTTTTCTGAGGCAGCCTTTAAAAGCATTTCTTCAATCTTTGCCTTATAAAGCGGACTCTCGAGGGTTTCTGTGACAACCTTTTGTAAATGCTCACGGTATTCCTTGCTTTTTAATAAGGTAGTTACTTCCTTTGTTAGTTCAGGATCCTTTAATACTTCAATCATCATCCCCTTATATTCGGGGTCCTTCATTAAATCCTTTAAGAGCTTTTCATTTTGTGTTTTCATGCTTTTTGCAATGGCCTCGGCGAATTTCGGGTCCTCGAAGGATTTTTTCCAGAATTCCGTTCCTTTATCTGAGGTTAGGGTTTTCTCTATTGTATTTGTTACCATCGCCTGATCCATGACGAGCTTTTCCTTCATTCCGTCATCAGACATGACCTCCTGTAGAGCCTTTTTTCCATCATCCGTCTTAAGAATGTCGACAACCATTTTCTTGGTTTCATCATAATCCACTTGTTTGCTGCCTGCTTCTGTTTGAGCACAACCAGAAATAAAGAGTGCGATGAGCACGGAGAGAAGGAGGTACTTTTTTTTCATAACGAAAGCTCCTTTCAGTAAGTTTCTA
Source organism: Anoxybacillus andreesenii (assembly GCF_030813005.1). Lineage (NCBI taxonomy): Bacteria > Bacillati > Bacillota > Bacilli > Caryophanales > Anoxybacillaceae > Anoxybacillus > Anoxybacillus andreesenii. The sequence continues at coordinate 2,452 of NZ_JAUSTU010000018.1, read as the reverse complement.
TTGAGAAGTAAAAAAAATGATTTTAGGTCTTCTTGAAGGGTAGAACCATGCGAAGCTTAGTCTGTTCATCCATACTGTTATCATGGAGAATTTCGACAATTTTTATGCGTTTGTATCGAATACCTAGATTTTTCAGTCTTTCGTTGGTACAATCGAATGGGAAACTTGGAGATGGAGGAAAATAAACTTGAAAAGCCGCTATGTTGTTCGATTGTTTATGTCCACCTTGTTATTAGGCGGTCTAGTAACAGGTGTTATAGGATTTATTGTCCGCTGGGATAAGTTTCAACCGTATTTTACGGATTTTGATATTATCAATATTTTGCAAACGCTGTTTTGGTTATTTGGTGTTGGGCTTATTTTTAGCTTAATCAGTCAGATGGGGTTTTTCGCTTATTTAACGGTACATAGGTTTGGCCTTGGAATATTTAAATCGGTGAAATTGTGGAATAGTGTCCAACTCGTTTTAATCATCTTTGTCCTATTTGATTTGGTTTATTTTCGATATAGGGCCTTTGCAGATGGAGGAGGAGTGGGTCCATATCTCTTCGATGCTGCATTAGTGCTTGTAGTTGGTTTAATTATTGCGTTTATGAAAGCGAAGCAAACGAACAAGGATACGTTTGTTCCAGCCTTATTCTTTATGGTTGTGGTTTCTGTTCTTGAGTGGGTCCCTATCCTAACTGTGAATGAACAAAGCTGGGTGTATTTAATGATTTATCCATTATTAATTTGTAACGCTTATCAATTATTAATTCTTCATAAATTAAATCAGAAATCAAACGCAGAAAAGAAGCCTTCCAAATAGGAGGCTTCTTATTTTATTTCTCTTGTATTTGAATTGGCATTGGCGATCATTTCAGAAACTGAGATTAATTTAAGCCCTTTTTTATTTAAATGATCGATGATTGGTGGTAAAGCAGAAGCGGTTTGTTTGGCAGAATCAGATGCATGAAGAAGAATAATATCCCCCTTTTTTGCGGAGGAAACATTTTTCACGATTTTTTCAACCCCTGGATTCGTCCAATCCTGTGAATTAACACTCCAATGCACAACCGTAAGCCCCAATCTATTTGCCACTTTTAAGGTCTTTTGATCAAAATGACCATCGGGAGCACGGGCAAGCTTGATGTTCTTAATGTTCAATTTATGAAAAGCTTCTAACGCTCTTGCAAGATCCCTTCTAACTTCCTTTTCCTCGAGCTTCGTATACTCCACGTAGTTGTAACCAAGAATTCCAATTTCATATCCCTCTTTGACTATTCTCTCCACTAAATCGGGATGCCTTTCTGCCCAGGAACCTGATAGAAAGAAGGTTGCTGTGGATATATTCTTCTTTTTTAACACATCCAAAATCGGTTCGGCTTTTTCATCCCCCCATCCGATATTAAAGGTAAGAGCAATATCCTTTTCTCCTTTATAGATAGCCTTCGGATCGTTCTTTTCTGAAAAAACAGGGATATGAATAAAATTCTCTAGAAATAGAAACCAAGCCGTAAAAAAAGCTGCAACCATTACTATCAGCAGCTGTTTAATTGTTCTACCATTCAACACGAAAAAAAAGTTCATCCTCCATCACCTCGTCCAATACACTCCTTGTCTCATAGGTATGCGCATTTTAGAAAAATATGTTTGCAGGGTCATAAAAATAATGAAATTGGAAAACACTACAATAACCATCAAATATTTAGGAGTGGTTACTGTGTTAGGAATGCTGATCAATGACAAGGAAGTAAAGGAAATACAGTATTTGATTAAGAGGGAGATGGATGAAATCTTATTCGATTTAGAGGATGAAAGAATTGATCATATAGTTAAGCGAGCAATGGAGGAGCGATACAAAATCCTTTTTACGTTATTTAAGAGAGTGGCCCCAACAAATGAATGCTTGAGATATATTAGAACTTCCTCCTCAAAAAGCCTTTAAAAAATGGTTGACATTGTATTGCTATCTTGATATATTAATAAACGTCGCTGATAACAACTTACAAAAATGAATGAAAAATATTTTTTAAAAAGTTGTTGACTTGGAGATATAAATTATGTTATATTATAAAAGTCGCTTCAAGGCGATAGAGTAGAGGAAGTTCAATTCTTACAGGTTTAAAGAATTGGGTTTTACCTAATGAAACTTGCTCTTTGAAAACTAAACAAATCATACGTCAACATATAAAAGTGGAGGCGACTGTACAACTCCGAGAGGCGTTGGAAAGCCGGCTATTCAAATCCTGGTTTTGGGATTTGGAGAGACGGATTGAAACGACCGAGGAGTTAGGAGCCGAAACTAGCCAACGTTAATTCTAGTTGTTTTAAACAACAAATTTTTATGAGCTATATCAACTCTTTATATGAGCTATATCAACTCTTTATTGGAGAGTTTGATCCTGGCTCAGGACGAACGCTGGCGGCGTGCCTAATACATGCAAGTCGAGCGATATCTTTGGGGGCTTGC
>NZ_JAUSTU010000017.1:0-65607 GCF_030813005.1 Anoxybacillus andreesenii | reverse complement strand
TTCCGGTTATGTACAAAGCTTTAAAATATATGAATGTGAAGATTGTACAGACTGTCCTTTAAAAGCACAATGTACAAAGGCTAAGGGGAACCGTCTGGTTCATTGGAATACGGTCTTCGAAGAAATGAAAGCGAAGGCAAAAACAGCCCTTGAATGTGAGGAAAAAGCCACTATCTACGCTCGACGCAAAACCGAAGTAGAAAGTGTGTTCGGTCACATCAAGGGCAATCGATCGTTCTGTAGATTTTCTCTACGGGGGCTCGACAAAGTACATATTGAATTTGGGATAGTGGCGTTAGCCCACAATCTTCTGAAAGTAGCAGGCATTCGCCAGCTACTTTCAGAAGATCCGAGGAAAAATATAAAAGCAAGTGGAGAAATACAATTCGTTTTTCTCCACTTGCTTTATTTTAGGGACTTATCGGACAGCCCCACTTAATTGTTATGGATAGTAAGTAGTATCAAGCTTTAGGTTTTATCATTTTTACTACCTAATTAGAAAATTCCCCTTAATAACCCCAAACTCCATACTCATTTTTTCAAACTCCTTGTATTCAGGACTTTCTGGTTTGTTGGCGTACTGATTTTCACTCACTGGAAGCATGGCATAGATATAGCCGTTCTTTTCTCCTAGTTTGACATACAGGCTGTCCTCGTAGCCGTCATTCCAGGTGGATACTTTTATTTTTTCAATAGAAAATAGAATCGCCTCTGGAACACGTGCATCCTTTGGTTTGTAGAAGAAGTTCAGGTTTCCGTCTTTTTCTTCAGTTCGATATTTGGTATCCCAGGATAAAGGGATCTCAAAGGCATATTCCTCAGCTCGGTAAGTAAAGTTATGCTGCTTCTGATAAGGTGTTCGTTCAAGGATGACTGCTGATTCTTTAGCATTTACTGAATCAACAAACCAGTTTTGATTAACTTTTTTAATTGTTACATTCACAATTTCCGACCCCGCAGATCCAGTGGAGGTGGCAAGTGCAAATTCTACATTGAAGCTGTGCTTTGTTTTGCTAATCTTCTTTTCATTTTTGATGCGATACTCTTTTACCCAGGGGCTTGAGACGCCTGTTACCCAGCCGTTCGCTTTGAAATAAGCGTTTGATTGATCCTTCAATTCCTTTGAGAAAAGGGCATATTGGTAAGCACCATTCCTCGTAGTTACAGCTTCGGCCCATTTATTGATCGCGTCCTTTGCCGATGTAGGAGCTAGAGCTTTTTCTAGTAATTCAACTTGTAGCTGATCCATATTGACTTGGTGAACAGTGATCACTTTTGGAGCTACGCCCTCTATAGAGGTAGTTCCCTTTGCAAAAGCTCCACTCGCAAGCATCGAAGAAATGGCAACAGTTCCCGCTAATAATAAGATTTTCTTTTTCATCATTAATCCTTCTTTCCATTTATCTTGATTTCGTTTTCTACTTTACACGGAAAAAAGGAGTAAGAAGTTAAGGATTATTATAAGTTTGGTTACGGGAAGGTTAAAGATTGGGCGATGGAGCAGGATCCATGGACTAACACTGACTTTTTCATTTTAGAAGCCGCCAAGTAACAACATATCGGCGGGATCTTTGAGGATATTTGCGAAACGCCATTTTTCGATATTATAACAAAGCGGGGAGTTCACAATACTCCCCGCAAAATTGTTTCACCTAGTCATCTAGTCAGCAACATCCACAATCCGCCCCTCAACCTTCGGGTGAACCTTCCCAAGTTTTTTTAGGTGCTCGGCAAGGATCTCCCAATCAGAGAGGCCGAGATCGGTTATACGTCCTTCCTTATAGATTTTTCTGAACACATCAAAGCCATCGCCACCCTTGGCTGTAAAGGTGTTGGTTGCGACAGTATACGTCTTGTCATCCTGAATCGGGACATATTTTTCTCCATCAAAGTATTGGATGGATATAACCCGTTTACCAGCGGGTTTGGAAGAGTCGAACTTGACCTTAGCACCCGAGACATGCAGGAATCCGCTATCCTCCCGTGGATAGCTTTCCAAGCTTCTTTCAAACGCTTGCTTTAACTCTGCCCCCGTAATCTTCATCGTCGCTAACGTGAAGCCAAATGGTAGAGCCTCTATGACTTCCCCGACCGTAATTTCTCCTTTATTAATCGGTGCGCGAATACCTCCGCCGTTATGGAGTGCCATGATCACGTCTGGGCTATATTGCTTTGCTTTTGCCAGCATTCCATCAGTAATAACGTTACCGAGCGGTGTTTCATTTTTGCGAACACTAGGCTTTGAATGATCCCCAAGTGTACGAGGGTTGTCTAAAAACTCTTCAGCAGTGGCCCCTAAAGGCGTATTCCTTACCTTGCTAATCTTATCAGAGTACTTTTTCAATAATTTGGCTGCTTCAGGGTCGGCCGCTTGCTTGGCAATGGGAATTAATTTACCATCTTGCTTCACAATAACCCCGTTTTCGTCAAAAGTAACATTGAGTGTACCCATGTATTCACCATATTGGCCAGCTTGGACAATGACGGTCGGCTCCGCTTTTTCATGAATGAGGACAGGCTTTGCTAATGCTGTATGACTATGCCCGCCAACGATGATGTCAATTCCCTCGACGGCCTTTGCAAGCTCTAAATCATTATCAACGGCGGGATTATCGTCAAAGCCGAGATGGGAGAGGGCGATAATTTTGTTTATGCCCCTTTTCTGAAATTCAGCGACCATTCTTTTTGCTTCCTCAATATAATTAGAGAACGTAATTTTTCCAGGGGAGGAAATCACCTTTGTTTCAGCAGTTGTTAAGCCAAATATTCCGATCCTTTCACCCTTCACATTCTTGACGATCCCTGCATAAATATGGCCATTCCTTGGATGAGCAGATATTTTTTCCGTGAATAGGCCTGCAAACTTCTCATCCTTTGAGAAATCAACATTGGAGGAGACAAATGGAAAGGTGGCTCCTTTAATAAATTCAACTAAGGCCTGATGTCCGTTTGGTGTTGAACCAAGGTCAAAGTCATGATTTCCGAAGGTCATGGCATCGAATCTCATGAGGTTCATAAATTCTAGATCTGCTTTCCCATGGAATTCATTGAAATACAGTGTCCCGGAAAAAACATCTCCAGCATCCAAAAGGAGTGCATCCGGCTTCTTTTTTCGGAATTCCTTCACCGCAGTGACTCGCTTTGCCACATTATCCAGGTGGCTATGGGTGTCGTTGAAGTGCATGATGTTCAGTTCGAATGGTTGGTGATTTCGGCTTAATTTGTCGGGTGTTGCGGCCGTTCCATGTGGGGTAACTGTCCCAGCAACAATCATTAAAGTGCAAACTATTGCAGTGAAAATTCTCAGCATTTACATTCCTCGCTCTATTTTTCAACGTTAGTGAAAGAAGTCTATTTAAAGCTTGTTGCAGGATGACTGTAAATATTCGTTAAATTTTGCCTGGATGACTGTATTTTTCAAAGGGGTTGTGTAATTAGAAGAGACAAGAATGGTGGTAAACTTGGGATATTTGCGAAAATCGGCTGTTTATTTGCGGAAAAGGGGGATATATTTGCCAAAAATCATTTTTATTTGCTAAAAAACAAATATATTTGCGAAACGCATTTTAACAGTGTTATTTTACCTGTTTACAAAAAAACATGGTCATTCCAATCTCAATAAAGAACCTAGAGTTCGACAAAACCTTGCCGAAAATTTTAATATAGGGGAAAATTGTCATATGCTGTTTGTCAGCTTTTCTTAAAAGACTGATATCTTATGTTTACTGGAGTTGGTGATATGGGAAAATGGTTTCCAACTGTCTATGATTGGGCGATGAACCCTTTTGAGAAGGGGAGATTTGAGGAAATTCGGAGGGAGCTTATTCATAAAGTATATGGAAAAGTGTTGGAAATCGGAGCTGGGTCGGGGATTAATTTTCCTTTTTACCGTGATGTTGAAGGAGTAGACGCTATCGAACCCAATCCTGCCATGGTCGCAAAGTCTAATAGGAGAAGTGAGCTTGCGGTGGTGCCGATTCATATCCACGAGCAAAAGGCAGAAAACCTTAGCTTTGATGACGATACATTTGATACCGTTATCGCCACGCTTGTTTTTTGTACCATTCCGAACCCTGTTCAAGCGCTAGAAGAAATCAAGAGAGTCTGTAAACCAGGAGGGAAGGTGCTTTTCTTTGAACATGTGAAAATGGAGCAGCCCAATCTAGCACATCTACAAGATTGGCTGAACCCTTTTTGGAAGAGGATTTGTGATGGCTGCCATTTGAACCGCGAAACGCTTGAGCTAGTAAAGGAGTCGGGAATAGAGGTTGTTTCGGTTTCTTCCTATTATAAAGGTCTCTTTTTGACGGTGGAATGTGTGAATCATTAAGGGATGCTGCTTTTTTAGGGATGGGGATGGATATTTGAAACGCCTTTTTAGGGTGAAAAACACAGGACATGACAGTGTACCGGGTACCACTCAAGTAAAGCGTACCTGGTACTTCCCTGTTTTCTTAACTACTAGGAGTCTCTGTGGTTCCAGCGGAAGCATCCAGCTCCAAATGGGATTTTAGCTCATCCTGAACTCTTTTCTGTTCCTCCTTAGAAATGATCTGGTAGGAAATCGAGTTAATGTATTTTCCTTCCCCTTCCATCTGGATTTGCTCAAGGTTATGTCGAGTATCCTTATAATTTTTCTGAATATCAATCATTTCATCAAAAGTAAGGTTTGTTTTCACATTTTTCCCTAAAGCTCCGAAGATGTCATTAAATCGTGTTAAGGAACTAAAGCTTGCTCCTTTATCAATCACCCCTTGGATGACAAGGCGCTGTCTTTGCTGGCGCCCATAATCCCCGGAAGGATCCTGCTTTCTCATCCTAACAAACACGAGGGCTTCATCCCCATTTAGGGTAATATTCCCTTTTTTAAAATCATAGTCGTAATCGGAAAAAGCAAAAGTGTTATTGATCGTAATACCGCCTACAGCGTTGACGATATCCTTAAAGCCTTCCATATTAATTTTTACGTAATAGTCGATAGGGATGTCTAAGAAATGCTCAACGGTGTTCATCGACATTTCCTCTCCACCAAATGCATAGGCATGATTAATTTTATCAACTGTACCATGACCTATGATTTCGGTTCTTGTATCACGGGGAATGCTCAGCATCTTGATTGAATTTTTATTAGGATTAACCGTGAGAACAATAATGGTATCCGAACGGCCCTTATCGCCTTTCCGTTCATCCACCCCAAGCATGAGGACGGAGAATGGCTCTTTTTTCTCAAGGGTTACTTCCTCAGTACGCTTCTCAGATACCTTTCTTTCGATCGGCTTATGCATCGTATCAACTGCAGAAGTTAAGGAGTGGTAGACGGAATACGCATAGGCTCCAATCCCAATTATTAGAAAAAGAACAACAAGTCCTATGACACGAAGCCATTTTTTCTTTTTGCCTTGCTTTTGTCTAGATCCCATTCATTGATCCCCCAAAAAAAGTCGTTGTCTAAATGATACCAAAAAATAGTAAAAGTGGATATAAAGTCTTAACGTTGATTTTGCTGAATTGATCTATAATTGGTCAGTTCGTATGGAGTGGTCCTCATTATTTTTACCAGTGTGGGTTGAAAAAGTCCAAGAAAAAAGCAAAGGGGATACCTTTGCCGTTAGAAGTCTTCTATTTGTGATAGGATTCTTGAAGTACGATCTGCCTTCTTAGCATTGTAAGACTGCTTAAATTCTTCTGCTGCATCCTTGCTGTAGCCGTTCCGTTCTAAGTCATACTGTAGCTGTTGGTAAATCGTGTTAAAGGTCTTGTCCGCATTCCGTTCCATAAAATTGGCGGCATCCTGATACTTCACTATTAAATCGCTTAGAGGAGTCTTTTTACTAACATAGTCAGCTTTAGCTTGAACAATTAATTGGTCGATTTTGCTTGTTTCCTGTGCTTCTAATTCGTTGAACAGCGTGTAATAATCTCCTTTAATTGCCTCTAATGTAGGTTTCTCCAAACCATTTGGAGTTGTTGCTTCCTCTTGAGTGGTTGTTTCTGACTGATTTTTGGAGTCTTCTGCATTGTTTTTTTGCGTCTCTGCTGTAGAGGTTGAGCTTGAGCCATTTTCATCATTTTTATCGGTTGCTTTAGCATTCGAATCAACCTTGAGTGCCTCTTTATACATAGGAGAACTCATTTTTTCCTCTGCTTCTTGAACCGTTTTCTCTACTTTATGATTCCATGTGTAATTACCTAACAGTATGATAACTACTCCCGCAAGAATGATTCCAAATAAAACTATCCGTTTCATCTTTCAATCCCTTTCCTTACTTATTATCTAAATGTTATCATGATATACAAATGCCTGTCATCTAGGAAAAAATGATTCGACAAAGTTCTTGGTACAAAAGATTCAAGAGAGTGAAATAATAACTAATTTTTTAGTAAGCATTAATACGCAAGGGATAAATTAACTACATATCAAAAAGAAGATTCGACAAAATTGTATAAATTTTACTAAATTCATTGCCAGTTTCATTATTTTCCATTATTATAGATTTATAGTTTTTTTATGTTGTATACATACATAGGCATGTAAATAAAATAAGAGGTGATTTTAAAAGTGAAAAAGTATCCATTCAGCAAAAAAGCTGTCCAAGCTATGCTTGCAGCAACAATCGCATTATCTCCAGTGATAACGACTGGGGTAGTAGGAAGCCCTGTGAAGGTGGAGGCAGCTGTTACACAGGATGCACTATCAAGGGTTAATCTAATTTATAGTGAATTAATTAAAGTTGAAGGTGCAAAAGAAGCTTTTAATAGATCTGGTAAAACACTAAACGAATGGGAACCAGAAATATGGAATAATGAGGTTTTAGGAGACACAGCTGTAAATACTATTAATACAAATATTAGGAACCTTACAGCTGAAAATCTTAAAGAAGCCGATCGATCTAAGCTTAAAGCGGTAAAGAATGTTAATGCTGCTGGTATTGTGAAAGAGTTAGTTCTATTAGTAGTTCAGGATGGAACTACATTAGCACAACGTTTAGATTCTTTTAAATCTTCTAATGAAGGGATAGCATTTGAAGCTGTATTAGGGTTAGAGGGTTCTGAAATTGATTTAATTCTTGAGTTTTTAGTGGAATGCGAAAAGGAAATGTGGAAACTTTCTACATCAGAAATTATAAGTATGTGGAATGATTTGAAAACCGGTTCTATTAAGAATGTTACCAAAACTGTTAGGGACAAGGTAACTGCTCAAGCAAAATTTAAGAACTTAAATGATACATTAAGAGTAAAATCGGGGCTTTCTCTTGATGATGTATTTGGTGTTTATGATAATGTGGTTGCTAAGTTACCTGCTAATGATGCAAAAATTCTTAGAACAGCATTTATAGATGCTGCATTAGCTGCTGGTAATCCTAATGGCGGTTCAACAGGCGGAGGCGGTGGTACAACAACACCAACACCAGGTCAAAACGAAGTAACTCTTCCTGAAGGTTCTGTTGTAACTGAAGGGAATACTACAAAGATCCCAGCAAACAAAGTTCAAGACATCGTGAATGCAGTAACTGCTGATAAGGCTGTTATCCCTGTAAAACTTGACGGCACTACTAATGCTGAAGTTCCAGCTTCATTATTCTCTGAAGTTGTGAAGAAGAATGCAAAGGCAGTAGTTGAAGTGAAGACAGATGCAGCTAGCTACAAGCTTCCAGCATCAGAAATTAACGTAGCTGACCTTGCTAAGCAGCTTGGCGTTGCAGCAGCAGACGTGAAAATCTCTGTTTCTGTACAAGTGGTTGATGTTAAAACATCTGAAAAACTTGCTTCTAAAGTAGTTGAATTCAAGATTGAAGCAGTTGCTGGCGATAAGAAGCAAGCAGTGTCTACATTTAGCGTATATGTAGAACGTGCTATTACTGGAGATCAAAACTTCAATGCGAAGAACCAAGTTGCTGTGGTTTTAGATGATAATGGTAAAGTTCTAAAATCTGTACCAACTTTATTCGATGGAAAGACAGCAACGATTAAATCGTTAACAAACTCTAAATATGCTATCGTTGAAAATAATGTAACTTTCCCTGATGTGACTAGCAAAGAGTGGGCTAAATCATACATTGAAACTTTAGCTTCTAAATACATCGTTAAAGGTCATGACACTGGCAAGTTCGCTCCGAATGGAACAACTACTCGTGCAGAATTCGCCGTGTTATTAGTTCGTGCACTGGGCTTACCAGGTGAGAAGTATGACAACCGTTTCTCTGATGTGAAGGGAACTGAATGGTTCAACCAAAACGGTGAATTAGCTGCAGCTGTAAAACACGGTATTATTGAAGGATATGATACTGGTAAATTTAATCCTAATGGTAAAGTTTCTCGTGCTGAAGCAGCAGCGATGATTGCTCGTGCGATTGAATTAGACTTCTTAAACTTTGACAAGTCAAAATTTGATTCTTCTAAGCAATTAACGAAGTTCAAGGATGCTAACAAAGTACCAGCTTGGGCAAAAGAAGAGTTAACTGCTGTTTTACAAGCAGGAATCATGTCTGGTCATGAGAACAATACAATTGATGCAAATGGTTCTACTACAAGAAACCAAATTGCAAAAATTGTGGCTGAACTCTTAATTAAGTCTAACTTAATGAATGACACAATCAATAAATAAGTAATAACTAGGGAAACCGGCGCCTTTTCGGAGGAATGCCGGTTTTTCTATTTGAAAAAGGCAGCTCCGATCTGCACCCCACACCCACAAAAAAAAGGAACCGAAGTCGGTTCCCCCATAGAATCTAGGATTAGAATGTCATCTGGATTTGCTCCATTGATGAATTCAAAGGATTGAATATTTTCAGCACCGCGAATTTCTTTCACATGGCTACCATCTATAATCACTTTATTAACATTGATCCCGCTAAAGTCGATAACAGCATCAGGCTCGTTTGGTTGCAGGGTCACTTTTGTCTTTGCAAATCCTACACCATTAAATTCTGCATATTTTCCTGTGAAAAAGATCCCCTCTGCAATGCTCGATTGTTCATCAAGCTGAACGGCTACACTCGGTTGGGTAATTGTGAGTCGTTTGGCCTTAAATTTCTTCAAATCGTATTTTTTGTCTACTTTGCTCGGTGGCTCTTCTTTAGTCCTCAAGTCGATTTGTACCATAACAGGATCGTGATCGCTCGCACGGCCTGCCATGTCGGTAAAGTCCGCGTTAATGTGAAGTACATCGACCTTTGTTTGCTTGGCCAAATGATTGGAGACAAGGATATGGTCAAGTACCTGTGAATTACCTTGGTATAGGTATGTGTACCGATCATGGGATTCTAGCTTGTTAATCATGTTGGTCATGAGTTCTCCCTCATGTATTTTGAGAGCCCTTGAAAATGGATAATCATTGAAATCTCCAAGGGAGACAACATTTGCCTTCGGATTCTCTTCCTTAATTTCCTTTACAAACTTGTAGACAATTTTGGCAATCTCTTGGCGCTGGGCTTCACTTTCATAGACTGGTGGCTGCTTAGAACCGAACAAGGGGGTATCACCAGTTTTTGAATTCCAATGGTTTGCGATGACAATCAGGCTTTCTCCTTGGAACTCAAATTGCGCCGCCAATGGTTTACGACTGCTGTTAAATGCATTATTTGTAGGGTCGATTCGACCTGGATTAAGAGTAAGCTTACCGTTTTGATATTTCACTGCTGTCGTAGCGTCTCCATGAGGAATTCCTTCTGTCAGGCTTACTCGTGCTGGATTATATAGGAATCCAACGCGAATATTTGCATTCGGTTGACCGCCATCCTGATTATTAACAGGATCAATATTTACGTATTTATATTCGACTCCGCCAGCTGTTTTGATGGCCTGGATTAATCGCTCATAGCTTTGGTTTGCTCGGGAATCGCCTGCATCGGGACCGTTGTTATCCTGAACTTCCGTTACACCAATAATATCTGGATTTTGCATGTCCTGGACAAATGCCCTCGCTAGTTTACGTGCTTTATCATTCGTCGTTGACGTAGAATTGTTGGAGAAATTTTCAAGATTGTATGACGCAATCGTTAATTTGTCCTCAGCTTTCACAATATTCGTTTTTTCTGGAGTAGCATTTCCTTTGACATGTTTGGCTTTCATCTCATTTAAAGAGGTATAAATTTTGTAATTTTGATAGGAATACCCAACAACACCCTCAATCGGCCCTTCAAAAGAATCTCCCGTGGCCACCTCAAATTCTCGGGCAGGTCCATTTGGTTCTAATCGGAATTGGATCCGATCAGGGTTTGGATTATTCTCTTCAAAAAGAACGCCACCATGTAAGGTATTGGTTTCTCTGTTCTCAAGAACTGTAATTAAATCACCATGTTCCTGTGGGGCTACAGCTTTAACATGGCCAACCTCGACACGCATTCCCTCAAGGCTTTCCCAGAAATCAATGGCGTCGACATCTGGATTAAAGACTTCCAGATGATCACTATCAATATGTTCCCTTGGTAAATTCTTTTCGTCAATTTTGATTGCTTTTGGGAGCTCTACATTACGTTGAACGACCTCTACCTTGCCACCTTGATCATCGCGAACATTAATTTGTGTTACCTTCATATCCGTTTGTTGACGATCATCATATCCATCAATTGCATATTCACTTACTTTTCCTGCTACAGAGACGAGATCACCGACCTGAATCGGCCATCCATTTCTCCCACTGTATAGAACAATGCCTTCAGATGTCTTTGGATCTTCATCGATTCGATTATCGGGAGTCTGAATATGGTAATACTTTGAGCCGCTTAATTCAAAGATATAAGTGACAATCCCCTCGATACCATCTACAGTTTGGCCATCATAAGGAGAGGTATGGGAGGCACCCTGTAAATCGTGAATTTCGAGTTTATCCGTAATAACATAAGTGAAAGTGGTAACAGGACTAAGTCCGAGCTCGGCTGATTTTGTGACGGCCTTTATCGTTGTATCCTTATCTATGATAATTGGAGCCACGTATTTCGTGCTTTTGTCAGATGGATCGGTTCCATCTAATGTATAAAAAATTTCCGCATTGGCCGTTTTCGTTGATAATTGAACAGTTGTACTTCCGATAAAAGTTCCACTTCCTGGATTCGCTACAGGAGGATGCAAAATGGAGCTATCCTCGATGATGTCTAGTGTGGAGCGGGGGATAATTTGATAGGCTGTGTCAAATTGTTGAACAATTCCAATAATTGATTCATATGTGGTTCCAACCTGTAAACCTAAGGAATTGTTCTCGTCACGAATGATAAATTCTGCCTCTCCATCGGTAGCCCTGTAGTTATTATTTGCATCTACACTTAGTAGAGTTACTGAATTCGCCTGAACTAAAAAGGATTCGTGTTCCTCGTTCACTTCCGCTCCAGTGACGACTTTCGGTGTGACAACTTTTCCACTTTCCTTTTTCTCGACGACGGTTGTTCCATCAAGTTGCATGAGGCCACGAAACTCAGCCAATTTCCCCGTTAAAACTACTTCATCGCCTACCTTGATCGGGAGGGAAGTGGGGCGAACGGCTAGACCCGCTGTCTCATCCTGAACGGAAATTGAATTCTTAAGATTAGCAGCAACCATTCCCTTTATTGTGACGGTTGCCCCGTTCCCCTTTTTGCGTGCCTCAGCTATTGGGATAACTTCTGGATCTTCAGGCTCCTCAGGTTCAGAGCCAGAATCTACGAAATTGTATTCTTTAACACTTTTTAAACCAGGAACAGAGAAGTAGCCCTCAAGATTTCCTGTTAACTGTACTTTTTTTCCTAAGTTTTCTGGATGATCGACCAGGTTCAATGCATTGCGTACATTGCCAGTAGGGAGCTGTACAGGTAATATTTTGCTAACATTTGTTTCACTAGCTGAATCGGCAATGGCAATATTTGTATTAACGGTAAAAGGTCCTTGATGTTGATATTTCGGACCATTATTGGTAATGCCGACAATGTACCCCTCAACTGTGGCAGCCCCACTATTATTGGCAATCGCCTCGGTAACTGTGATTGTGCCTGCAGCGCTAGCAGGGGCGATAGGGGATAGGAGGCTAAGTAATAGAACAAGGATTATCCCAAGGTTTATTTTTTTCCTTTGTTTCCAAATCGTAGTCAATGGCGTTCGCTCCATTCTTATTTTTCATTAATACCGGAAAGGCCTTCTCTTCTTATAGCTTAAAAAATGCTTTCCCCATCTACTTGGATGTCCTCAAAGTCAAACTCCGTCCCAAGAAGCTGAGATAAATCTAGATTGCCTTTGACAGTGATTTTTCGGAATGCAGCATCCTTTTCTAATTGGCCCTTTAACATTAAATTTCCAAGAACTGTCACATGCTCGAAAACGGATGTGCCAGTCACATTGACGATGACGTTGCCGTTATATACCTTCGGAGCTGCTGCTGTTCCGGAGAATTCTGCTCCATCCATTTCTAGGGTTGTCCTGCCTGCAACATCAATGATTCGGCCTTCCATTTGTGGATTAACTGTAGTAAGGGTTCTCAGGTGTTCAGCGAAATTTTCCCAATCGGAAAGACCAAGATCGATTACGCGTCCTTCCTCATAGATCTTCTTGAACACGTCAAAGCCATCTCCGCCCTTTGCCGTAAAAGCATTGGTTGCGATCGTATAGGTCTCTTCATCCTGTATGTCGACAAATGAGTCTCCGTCGTGATATTTGATGGATACAATCCGCTCACCTACGGGCTTAGATGAATCAAACTCCACCTTAGAGCCAGAAACATGTAAGAATCCACCATTTTCAAGTGGGTAATTACTGACGCTTTTTTCAAAGGCTTGCTTTAACTCAGCACCAGTTAATTCCATTAATGCTAAGGTGTTGCCGAATGGGAGAACCTCTATGACTTCCCCGACTGTAATCGGCCCTTTATCAATCGCTGCTCGAATACCGCCTCCATTTTGAAGCGCCATAATAACATTGGCATTATGTTGTCTAGCCCTTGCAAGCATGCCATCGGTAATCACATTTCCAAGTGGTGTTTCATTTTTACGGACACTTGGCTTTGTATTATCTCCACCAGTACGTGGATTTTCTAATGCTATTTCAGCTGTTGCTCCCGTTGGTGTTGTTTTGATTTCGGCTATACGCTCAGAATACTTCTTCAATAAGTCCTTCGCTTCTGGGTCATCAGCAAGGTCACCAATCTTAATTAGTTGACCATTATGCTTTGTCACGACTCCATTTTTGTCAAAGGTAACATCGAGTGTACCGAGGTAATCTGCATATTGGTATGCTTGTACAATAATCGTTGATGACGTCTTTTTATCAATCACAACAGGCTCTTTTAACTCGGTGTGGCTATGTCCGCCAACGATGACATCGATTCCTTCGACGGCCTTGGCAAGTTCCAAATCATTATCAACGGCAGGGTTATCATCAAAGCCAATATGAGTAATAGCAACAATTTTGTTAATACCCATCTTTTCAAATTCAGCAACCATTTTCTTTGCATCTTCAATATAGTTAGAGAAGGTGATTTCCCCAGGAGATGAAATATCCTTTGTATCGGCTGTTGTTAAACCGAAAATACCAATTTTTTCACCCTTTACCTCTTTCACAATGCCTGTATAGATATTGCCCTTCTCAGGTTTTGTCGATATTTTTGTATTAAAGAGGCCTGTAAATTTTTCATCCTTGGAAAAATCAACATTGGCTGATACAAACGGGAAGTTGGCTCCTCTAATAAAATCAACTAATGCTTGATGGCCCTCTGGTGTTGAACCGAGGTCAAACTCATGGTTTCCAAAAGTCATTGCATCAACCTTCATGAGATTCATAAATTCAAGATCAGCTTGTCCTTGAAACTCATTGAAGTAAAGTGTCCCCGAAAAAACATCTCCGGCATCAAGTAGGAGGGCATCGGGCTTTTTCGCACGAACTTCCTTAACGGCAGTTACTCTTTTTGCCGCATTGTCCAAGTGGGCATGGGTGTCATTGAAATGCATAATATTAAGCTCAAATTCTTTTGGTGTTTCTCCACCTGATGAAGGGGGCTGGACTGGTGGTGTTTCTGGTTTCTTTTCGACTGCTACTTCGGTTCGAACGACAAAAGAAGCAATTTGTCCTCTTGTGACAGAATCGGAAGGTGAGAAGGTCGTTGCTGAGGTCCCTTTTGTAATACCATGCTTAAATAATGTGTTGATATAACTAGCAAAGGCATCAGTACTTTTGACATCCTGGAACGGGTGATCTTTTGAGGTGGATTCTTGAAGCTTGTACCCTAAGGTAAGTATTTTTGCCATTTCGGCGCGAGTTAATTTGTCGTTTGGCCTGAACGTTTTATCCGGAAAACCATTTAGAATTCCAGCTTCTGCTAGGGCCGCAATGGAACCGTAAAATTCGTTGTCCGTAGTGAGATCAGAAAAGCCAGGGTTTTTAACTGATTTAGTATCAAGTTTAAGTGAGGCTGCTAGAATTTTTGCAGCTTGTCCTCGTGTAACAAAGGATTCTGGCTTGTATGTGCCATCTGGAAATCCGTTAATAATTCCACGGGCTGCGAGCTGTAAGACAGCATCATAATAATCCTTTTTTGGATCTAAATCTGAGAAGGCCTGCCCTTTTGTGGATGCTCCCACTGGAGAAGCAGTCGCCACAATGGTTCCAGTAATCATGGATGCACTGATGACGGCCTTGAACATGCTTTGATACGATTTACTAGATTTAAACATTTCCATTCCCCCGTAATATTTTTTTGCTTTTTCGCAAAGAAAAAAATGAATGACGCCAGCAACACCCCTTTTTGAGCTAGATTTAAGCATAGCAAGGTCTTAATGATGGTTTCGCTTAAATAATAGCAATCTACTATATGTTTATTGTTGAGCCAGCGTAAATATTCTATTAATTAGGAGGGAAGTGGGAACGACGAGTATGGAAGGACAAAAAAAGACAAAGTCCATTCGGTTTAGGCAAACCGTCATAAGAGAAGACTTTGTCTTTGTTTTGCAGATGGAGTTATTTTAGTTTGTAATTTTTGATGTGAACATTACCCCTGCACAACCTCCACCGACCAGCGCGTTAAATCTGGCTCCTTCTTCTGCACTAAGCTTGCAGGGAAGTGGAACGTCCATGGTTTTGTTGTGTTGGCTTTGACTTCGAAATTCTCAAGGGCAAAGCCTCCTGTAGCCACAATTTCTCCTGTTGCATCTTTTACGGCTAGAGGCAGCTTTTCAAAGCGAATATCTTTGTTTGAACCATTTCGGATGAATACGGAAACAGACAAATCTCCCTTATCATTCAGAGAGGTTTGGAAGCCCATAAAGTTGACTTCGCCTTCTTTAGGAGGAGTAATTTTATCAAAAAGTTCTTGCAGCATCATTTTTTGTTCCTCTGGTAAGGCTTGCTCCCAGCTTTCATGCAGGTCTAGCTTATGCTTCGCCTTCAGTTCAAAAGCAAGTGTCCAGCCTTCGCGTGAGAAGCTGTCCTGGTGAAAAGAGCTACTTGGGAATGCAAAGGCCCATGGACGGCTGCTCTTGGCAGGAATTTCACCAAGTTCACCAAGGTCAAATGGGTGCCTAGCAAGAATTTGCTTATCTTGATCAAGCAAAAGGAGTGTTACCTCGCCAATTTTTATTCCTTTGTCTAAGCTGTTTCTGACAAAGGCTGTTACTTCAACCCCATCAGAAAGATTGTTGATTTCAATTCCTGAAAGGGATATTTGATTTGGTTTAAGAGGTGCTAGTTCGTTATTTAGGAACCTTAATACATATTGCTGCTCGGTTGTTAAATTCCAAGATGGATGGACCGATAAGGTGGTCTCTACCTCAGTCTGATCGGTGGTTTCTCCAGTCTCGTTAAGTAATTCCTCAGAGGAAATATGAGATTCCTTCCCGCTTTTTTTTACTTTTTGGTCTTTCTTTCTATTAAAAATGGATAGCATTCGTCAAATTCCTTCTTTCTACTGATTCGATAAATTTTATCAATAGGGGAGGCTCATTCCGAAATCGGAAGAATCCCCTGTAAATATCTTGCTGTTGCAATAGAAATTTCCTTTTCAATCTTGTAGTAAGAATTCGTGAAGAGTTCGAGTGCATCCTGTTGATATAAACGCATCGGATCCTCCTGCTGATAAGAGCGGAGGCCGACCCCTTCTTTTAAACGATTCATTAGTTCAATATGGTGTATCCAATTTCCATCTAAAATGGATAGCATTACATTTTTGATTATCTCTTGAGCTTCCGGATTACCTGACTCTTTGAGTGCTTCAATCTCGCCGAGGTACTTGTCTAGTGTTGGTTGTATGGTTTCTTGAAGAAGCCTTTTATCCTCGAGGGATTCGGTAAGATCAAACTCTTGGTTCGGGAACAAGGCCTGCAGGAATCCCTGAAGGTGTGAACTTCCTTTACGTACTACTCCCTCGTCCTCGATAAATAAAGCTGAAATTTCATGTTCCACACTGGATGTTAACATGGATTGAAGAAGGCCAAATAAATCCTTTTCCTCTAATATAGTGTTTCTTAATTGGTATATAATATTTCGTTGCTCGTTAATAATGTCGTCAAGCTTCAGATTGTATTCCCGCATGGAGAAGTTGGCGCCTTCTACAATGCGCTGGATGCGGTCAACAAATTCAGGGATTTTCTTGTTCTCAATCAGTCCATTTTCTCCGACAACAAGGCTTTTGTTGAATTTTTCGAGATCGTCCTTTGCGAAACGAACAAACATATCATCCTCAAGGGAGATAAAAAATTGAGATGAGCCTGGGTCGCCTTGTCGACCAGAACGTCCTCTTAATTGATTATCAATACGGCGGCTCTCATGCTTTTCGGTACCAAGTACGTGGAGACCACCTAATTGATCGACCCCTTCGCCTAAAAGAATATCTGTGCCACGACCTGCCATGTTCGTGGCAATCGTGATATGTCCTCTTTGACCAGCATCCGAAATCATGCGAACCTCCTGCTCAACGCTTTTTGCATTCAGGATTTCATAAGGAAGCCCTTCCTTGTCAAAGTACTTTGCTATGGCCTCTGATTGTAAAATGGAGGTCGTTCCCACAAGAACTGGCTGCCCCTTAGCATGTCGTTCGGCGACTTCCTTCGTGACGGCTGTGTATTTTTGTTCAATTGTTTGATACACACGGTCAGGCATGTCCTCACGAATTTTTGGACGGTTTGTAGGGATTTGAACAACTTGCATGCCATAGACCTGTTCAAATTCTTTCTCCTCCGTTTTTGCTGTTCCGGTCATACCAGAAAGGAGTGGGTACATTCTGAAATAGTTCTGAATCGTAATGGATGCCTGAGTCTTATTTTCTTCCGTAATTTCAAGATTTTCTTTTGCCTCGATGGCCTGATGCAGCCCGTCACTTAGTGTTCTTCCCTCCATAATTCTTCCGGTGAACATATCAACGAGCATAATTTTTCCATCCTGGACAATGTAATCGACATCACGCTTGAACATGACGTGAGCCCGAACGGATTGAATGACATAATGGTATAAAGTTTGATGCTCTAAATCATATAGGTTATCCACATCAAATGCCTTTTCAACCGCTTCAATTCCTTCATCTGTTAAGCTGGTTGCTTTTGTTTCATCATCAAAGGTGTAGTGTGTATCCTTCACAAATCGTTTGGCGAGGCGAGAGGCGATATAGTGAAGCTCGTCACTTGACTTCATTTTTCCTGCGATAATCAGTGGTGTCTTTGCTTCATCAATTAGGACACTGTCTACCTCGTCTATAATTGCAAAATGATAGGGACGCTGAACCTTTTCCTCGATGCTTGTGACCATATTATCTCTCAAAAAGTCAAAGCCAAACTCCGTGCCGACCCCGTAAGTAATATCAGCCTGATAGGCAAGCTTTTTTTCCTCAGGGGACATCATCGGTAAGTTAAGGCCAACGGTTAATCCAAGAAATTCATGGATGTGTCCGATATTGTCTCTATCGCGCTTTGCAAGATAATCATTGACGGTTATCACGTGAACGCCTTTTCCTTCTAAAGCTCGCAGGTAGCTTGGAAGGGAGGCGACAAGCGTTTTACCCTCACCAGTGGCCATTTCGGCAATATTTGCTTCGGTTAGAACTAAGCCTCCAATCAGCTGGACGTCAAAATGGCGCATGTTAAGAACCCGCTTCGAGGCTTCTCGTACGGTTGCAAAGGCTTCTACCTTAATATCATCAATGGTTTTTCCAGATTGAAGAAGGCTTTTGAATTTGTCCGTTTGCGCTTTGAGCTGTTCATCTGAATATTTGGAAAGTGTATCTTCAAGTTGATTTATTTGCTCGACTATTTTATAGTAGCGTTTTAGTCGTTTTTCATTTGAATTTCCTAACGTATTTTTAAGAAACGTTATCATCAAAGGGTACGCTCCTTCTAGCATGGTTTATACTTATCATTTAATAATCTTATCAAATACCTAAAAAAATTACTACAAAGATAAGAAACTAGTAAAAATATGCAACTTTAATGTGGAACTTACGTCAAATAGAGTGTATTCTGTGAAAGCTTGTTGTCCCTCTGAAAAATTGCATTCCCTTCTATTGATATAGATGATATAATCATAGAAGTGTTTGATGTCCATCTAGTTAAGGTTAGCTAACACAAGATGATCTTAAAATTGACATGTTATTTCAATTATGTATTGGTTAAGCTACGTATAAGGAGGTATTCCATGGTTTATGTAACCTTATTCCTTTGCTTCATTGCTTCCGTTTTGATTACACCTTTGGTAAAAAAACTGGCGATTGCGATTGGAGCGACTGATAAACCAAATGCGCGAAAAGTTCACCAGAAAATTATGCCCCGACTTGGTGGGTTAGCAATATATATCAGTTTTATCATTGGTTTTCTCATTTTGAGACCTACGGATGATTCCATTTCTGCCGTCCCAATTATTATTGGCAGTTTTATCATTATTATCACAGGTGTTCTGGATGATCGATTTGAATTATCTGCAAAAGTGAAGTTAATTGGTCAATTATTAGCAGCTGGGGTTGTTGTATTAGGCGGAATTCAGTTGGAGTTCATCAACATGCCATTTGGTGGCGAGCTCCAATTTGGTATTTTTAGTATTCCATTGACCATTCTTTGGATTGTAGGGATTACGAATGCCATAAACCTCATTGACGGTCTCGATGGATTAGCGGCCGGGGTGTCATCGATTGCCCTAATAACCATTTCTGGAATGGCGATTCTTATGGGCGATATGTTTGTTATGAGTGTAGGATTGATTTTATTAGGAAGCACCCTAGGGTTTCTTGTTTATAACTTCCACCCAGCCAAGATTTTTATGGGAGACACGGGTGCATTGTTCTTAGGGTTTATGATCTCTGTTTTGGCCCTTTTAGGGTTCAAAAATATTACGATTTTTTCATTAATCGTCCCGATTATTATTCTTGGTGTTCCCATTTCTGATACATTTTTTGCGATCATTAGACGATTTGTAAATAAGCAGCCGTTATCGGCACCAGATAAATCACATTTGCACCATTGTTTGTTACGCTTGGGCTATTCCCATAGACAAACGGTCCTTATTATTTACGGAATTGCAGCCATGTTTGGATTAGCAGCTGTTATTTTCTCACAGGCTACATTATGGGGTGCATTACTTGTTATGGGTGTTCTTCTCATCGCCATTGAAGTATTTGTTGAAAAAATTGGCCTTATTGGCAAAGACTACAAACCATTGCTTAAATTTTTGAGCCAAAGAAAATTTGGATAATACATCAAGCTGCTTTCCGTTTGGAGGGCAGTTTTTTTTCTTCTTGGAATTTTGGGGGAGAGAGATGAATATGTTAATGGTACTTGGGTATTTTAATTATAAAGAAAAAACGCCTTTCCGGTTGGAAAAGCGTTTTTAGTATTTATGAATTTGCATCATCCGCATATTGTTTCTCTGATGTCGTTAAGGTGCCGAGATGAGACTTTAATACCCGTTTTGTGAGGTCTAGTCCATCTTCATCTAGCTGGTAGTAGTAAACCCCACCGATATAAGAATCGTCACCCTTAAGTGTTAAGGTTTCAATTTGAAGTGAAGTTCCTGCGGTCGCATAATCAAAAAGAGATTTCATATCATTGAAGGTTAGGTCTGTTGTAAGGTTATCGCCAACTGCTTCAATGACGTCTGCATATTTTGTAAATCCTTTTGCTGAAATGGCTTTGTTAATAATGGCTTTCAATATTTCCTGCTGTCTTTTTCCACGTTCAATATCACTGTCTTTTTTACGCGTTCTTGCCAGTGCCAAAGCCTCTTCTCCATCCAGCTCCTGTAGCCCCTTTTTAAGGTTGATGGCATGTGCTCTATCTTTTGAATCCATTTCACTTAAGTTATACGGGACATCCACTTCAATGCCGCCTAAAGCATCCACCACATCAATGAAGGCATTGAAATTCATCTTTACATAATAATCGACTGGAATGTCGAAAAGTTCTTCCACCGTTTCAATTGTTGCAGCCGGTCCCCCATAAGCATGGGCATGGGTGATTTTATCCTCTTTCCTAATTTCAGGGATATACACATAAGCATCACGTGGAATACTTAATAGTTTAATAGATTTGGCTTTCTCATTGAATGTAGCCAACATGAGAGCGTCTGAGCGGGATCCGCTTTTAAAATCTCGTGTATCACTGTCATCTACCCCGATAAAAAGGATAGAGGTGTTATCGACTTTTGGATCGGCCTTCGCTACGTTTTTCGCTTTCTCTCTTTCGATAGGGTGGTATGAATCGTTTATAACTGAATGTGCCTTATTGTATAAGAATGCACCATACGTAGTAGCACCCAATATAAGAACAAGAAAGGGGGTCAAAATCCAAAGCGTTATTTTCTTACGACGTTTTTTTCTTTTAGTAGCTTTATATTTTTGTCTATTAATAGACATAGATTTTCTCCTTTTTATTAGCGTTTTTAAGATATTATTGAAATGCAACTAAATGACTATTATTTCCACATTTCATTCTACAATCTTTTTCCCCATTCGTAAATTGAAATTTAGATGACATCCTCTTCCAAATACAATTTTTGCCCTTCACGGACCTCGCATTGCCCGTTCGTTAGCTCGATCATCCAATTCGTAAAAGCTTCCGTTTGACCTTTTTCGACAAAGACTTCAATTTCGACATTTTCGAGGTAGTGGATTTCTTTGACTTTGTAGATGGAGGAGCGCAGTTCATTCTCGAGCTTGCCAAGCCAGGTGTAATCGACTTTCGTATGCATGATAGTCATCAGTTTTCTTTCGACAATCCCAGTTGCGTTAAGTCCCTCAGAGGTTGCTTTCCCGTATGCGCGAATGAGTCCGCCTGCGCCTAGCTTGATGCCGCCAAAGTACCGGGTCACAACGACAACGGTATCCTTTACATGTCGTTTCTTGAGCACTTCGAGGATTGGGACCCCGGCCGTTCCGCTCGGTTCTCCGTCATCATTGGCTTTTTGAATTTGGTCGTTTTCGCCGATGAGGTAGGCGGAGCAGTTATGAGTGGCATTCCAATGCTGCTTTTTAATCAATTGAATAAACTCCTGGGCTTCCTCTTCTGTCTCAGCCCTTGTCACATGAGCAATAAAGCGTGATTTTTCAATGACAATTTCATTTTCGCCGTAGCCCTTTACCGTATGATAGTATGGGAGCACATGATCACTCCTTAGATTTTTTAGACACAATGTTCAATAGTTCGAAAAATGTCGGGTTTCGTCTATTCTATTATAATTCGACAAGACTATCAGTTCAAATTAACATGCGCTTGTAATATAACTTTAACATGACTGTCTTTTTGTCATGGTATACTTATGGAAGTGATATAGTAAAATAGTTTTTAATAGGAATTTAGACTTGGGTTTATAGGTTAAATGGCATGGATGAGAAAAAATAGTCTCGTTCTTTTTGATGATTTTTAGTGTGAATACTATTATTTCCAAGTTAGAAAGATAGTATATTTTGTAAATTCAAGGTAAAATATTTCTGAGAGGAAAAGGTTTTTTGATTCCCTTGGAGGAATAAGTATATGATAAAAAAATTCGATACGAAAACTCTTGATGTGATCTTGGATAAAATGGTTGAGACCGTAGGAAATAGTAAGGATGAAATCTTTCGCATTGGTGAACAGTGCCGACAGGATTATGAAGGCCTGACCGCTGAGTTGAAGGAAGTCCGAGCAATGGTTTCTCAAATCATTCAAGAGGGGGATAAGCTTGACAATCGATCCCGCTTGGCAAGGAAGCGGCTATCAGAGGTCAGTATGCACTTCAAGAAATACACTGAGGCTGAGGTCCGGGAGGCATATGAAAGAGCTCATCAATTTCAAATGGAACTGACGATGAATCGCCAGATGGAAAAGCAGCTACGTCAACGAAGAGATGATATTGAGCGGCGACTTCTGGGGCTTTCTGAAACGATTGAGAAAGCCGAGCACCTTGTTTCACAGATTTCGGTCGTCATGAATTACTTGACGAGTGATTTGAAGCAGGTGGGAGAGGTTCTTGAGGATGCGAAGCTGAAGCAGGATTTCGGGCTGAAAATCATTGAGGCACAGGAGGAAGAACGGAAACGTCTTTCTCGTGAAATTCACGACGGGCCTGCGCAAATGATGGCAAATGTTATGATGAGGTCGGACTTAATTGAAAAGGTCTACAAAGAATACGGTGCCAATGAGGCTTTGTGTGAGGTTAAAAATCTGAAAAAGATGGTTCGCAATGCCTTGTATGAGGTTCGGCGCATTATTTATGACCTGCGTCCGATGGCACTTGATGATTTAGGATTAGCCCCGACCCTCAGAAAATACCTACAAACGATCGAAGAATATCATAGTAAGACTAGAATTAGCTATAGGAATATTGGTGAGGAAAAAAGACTTCCGTCGAAGTATGAGGTGGCATTGTTCCGGCTTGTACAGGAATCGGTTCAGAATGCCCTCAAGCATGCGAATGCAAAAGAAATAAGTGTTAAATTAGAGATGACAAGAGAATATGTTACTGTTTTGATTAAGGATGATGGACAAGGCTTTGATATAAATGAGAAAAAAGCTGAGTCTTTTGGGATTATTGGCATGAAAGAAAGAGTGGATCTCCTCGATGGAGAGATGTCCATAGATTCCAAAATTGGAGAAGGGACGATTGTGCTCATTCGGGTCCCATTGGATAGTTAGATAGACGAAAGTCTGATTGTTAAGTGAAATGGATTTTTTTATGATGAAAAAATTTTAGAGAAGGCATAGGGAGGCGAAATTATGACTACCAAGATTATCATAATAGATGACCATCAATTGTTCCGTGAAGGGGTTAAGAGAATATTAGACTTCGAAAAGTCCTTTGAGGTGGTGGCCGAGGGGGATGATGGTAGTGAAGCAGTCGCATTAGTGGAAAAGTTCCATCCAGATGTTGTGATTATGGATATTAATATGCCAACTGTCAACGGTGTGGAAGCGACTCGCCAGCTAGTAGAAAAATTTCCGCAGACGCAGGTTATTATTTTATCGATCCATGATGATGAGAACTATGTGCAGCATGCCCTTAAGACTGGAGCAGCTGGATATTTATTGAAGGAAATGGATGCGGATGCATTGATCGAGGCTGTGAAGGTTGTAGCCGATGGAGGTGCGTACTTGCATCCAAAGGTTACTCATAATCTCGTGAAGGAATATCGTCGTCTAGCACTGGAGGAAGTAAATGTTAGCGGTGGCTATGTGCAGCAGGTTGAAATTCGCCGCCCACTCCATTTGCTCACTCGTCGGGAATGTGAGGTTCTCCAGTTGCTAGCAGATGGAAAGAGCAACCGTGGCATTGGCGAAGCACTATTTATCAGTGAAAAAACCGTCAAAAACCACGTCAGCAATATCCTCCAAAAAATGAATGTAAATGACCGGACTCAAGCAGTTGTCGTCGCAATTAAAAACGGCTGGGTCGAGGTAAGATAACCGAAACGCTGCATGGGTGAATCGTGCTCCGATTGTTTAATAACATCTAACAATCGGAGTTCCGTTCAACCTATCAGCGTTTTTTTTTTGCCTTTTTGACAGAGCGGATGGTGGCTGGCAGGTATTGAGTGTCCACCTCAGAAAGACAATTTTGGGAAAATGTCCATGGATGGTACCAGGTACCGCCAGCCGGGCGGTACCTGGTACCTACTAATCGGATATTAATGATGGAAAGTGGAGAGTCTATGGATTAAAATCATAGAGGGAGAGGTTAAGAATGTTTCCTACAATCTATCAATGAATGGGGGGCATTTTGCATTGAACGCTATTTTTAGGAGTGAAATTATGTTTCAGCTTTTGAAGGAATATGTCCGGTACGGAGTTTTTACATTACTGTGGTTTTTTAAACTATACTATTTTGCTAAGACACTTGGGCTTAAATTTGTAACGCTGCCGTTCTATATGGTGAGTGGGGGAAGCATATTATTGCTTAGTTTTTGGATTCTTTTATTAAAAAAGAAGAAAAAAGGTCTGATTATCCTAGATATTATTCTTACGATTATTATTTTAGGGGATATCGTGTATTTCCGCTATTTTGGGGATTTTCTAAGCCTGTCCCTTATTCAGCAGGCTGGACAAATGGGAGATATCAAGGATAGTATTGCGGCCTTATTTAGATGGAGTGACCTGTGGCTGTTTGGAACTTTTCTACTTTATTTTATCCCGTTTAAAGAAGCCGAATTTGATTGGAAATGGAGAACAGGCTTTTCAATTGGAACATTATTGATTGGACTTTTTATGTTTTTGCAGCCTGTCAATCAATACATTAACACGAACGGTAAAGCTCTTTTTCTCAATAACTGGTGGAATGTCAGCATCTATAACATTGTGGGACTTCCAGGCTTTCATGGTTATGACGCCTATCAAACGATTCAGGAATGGATGAACAGGAGAGAGCTTACGAGTGAAGAAATTGATGAACTGAACCAGTATTTAGATAAAAAACAAAAGGAACCCGCCTTGGAATTCGGCAAGTACAAAGGGAAAAATGTGATTGTATTGCAGCTCGAAGCGATACAAAGTTTTCTGATAGGGAAGTCCATTAACGGACAAGAAATTACTCCGAACATGAATCAGTTTATCAACGAAATGTATTACTTCCCAAATGCTTATCATCAAGCCTTCCAAGGTCGTACGAGTGATGCTGAATTTGTGACAAATACTTCATTATATCCAGTTACGAAGGGTGTCGTTTATAAGAGATATGGAACCCACAAATATCCTTCGATTGCTAGTTCTTTGAAAAAGAAAGACTATCATACCTTCGCTTTTCATGCTTGGGAAAAGAGCTTCTGGAATCGGGCTCAAGTCTATAAAAATTATCCTTTTGACACGTTCTATGGGATAGAGGATTTCAAAAGCAAGGAACAGGTCGGTTGGAGTGTCGGGGATGAGCCGATGCTAGTTGAAATGGTAGATGTTCTGAAAGAGTCACAGCCTTTTTATGGCTTTGGAATTACGCTTTCAAGCCACCATCCTTATACCATTGATGGAAAATACTATGAGTTGAATGTAGAGGGTATTGAGGATAATTTGTTAAGGCATTATATCCACGCGGCTCATTATGTAGACAGGGCCCTTGGAACCTTTAAGAAAAAAATGGAGGCAGAAGGTCTTTGGGATAACACAATTGTGTTTATATACGGTGATCATGATGCCGGTATTACCTTAACTGATCATGATAGAAGTGTGTTGGATATGGGAAATAATAACTTTACCGATTGGAATATGAAAAAGGGTATTGTTTATTTTGCCCATGCACCTGGTCAAAAAGAGGGCATGACCATTGAACATCCTGTTGGCCAAGCAGACACTGCTCCAACTATTCTTTCTTGGCTTGGAATTGAGAAACCTAGAGGAATGCTAGGACAACATATTTTAGAAGACGAGAAAAATGTCTTTTTCCGCGATGGTTCATTTGTAACGAATACAAACATCTATCAGGCCTCAATTGACGGCATCTTTGAAAAAGGCATTTGCATTGATTTGGCTTCCCACCAAGATGTTGATGTGAACAGCTGTAAGAAGCCATATTCTAAAGGACTGGAAGCTTTAAAGTTTTCCGATCGAATCGTAGAGTATAACTTCTTCGGGAAAAAATAAGAGCGGTATTAGAAGTATAAATCAAAAATTATAATAAAAAATCTGTCCAAGCTCTCATTTAGATTAGATTTCCTAAATGAGAGCTTCTTTTTAGTGTAAGTGTCCACCCCAGAAAGACAAAATACAGAAAATGTCCACGGATGGTACCAGGTACCGCCTGGGGCGGCGGTACCTGGTACCAATAAAATGTGATTTGTGTCACAAAAATGTCAAGGGAATTTGAAATTATAGTGACAATGGAGTGGAAGGTATTTACAAATTATGTCGAAAAAGGTATTAATGTGATATAAGATACAGGCCTAAAGGAGGAGATTAAGATAACTTCTTTAATATCCCTATCCGATACCCAACTGGTTGATGTTTTCAGTAGAGCCATAGAGTGTGGCTTAGAAGAAGAGTTTATCCAGATACTAGACGAGGAATTGAAAAGGCGGGGTCTTGAGATTAAAAGAATAAGCTAGTAAAGAACCAACTAGATAGAAGGAAGGTAACAAACATAAGAGGTGCTGTGATTTTTTCATGGCGCCTTTTTTCAGGATTTTCTAAAAAATAAGGGGGTCAGTCCTTGATTTATCTGATAATCTTATTCGTGATGGCTGCTTGCGTTGTTCAGCTGCCGGTCTTTAAGGAGTATGCCAAGGGAGGAAGAGTCCGCCATTTTCTGAAGACGTTAAATTCAGATGAAAATTATATTGTTCTTCATGATCTCATCCTTGCGACTCCTAACGGGAAAATGACTCATATCGACCATCTTGTTCTCTCAATCTACGGCGTATTTGTCATTGAAACGAATAATTATAAGGGACGAATAGGTGGAGAGGAAAAGAAAAAGTATTGGACACAGAGCCTTTTTGGGAGAGAGAAGAAATTTTACAGCCCGATTTTCCAAACCTACATACATATTCATACATTGGAACAATTAATAGGCTGCAAGCCATACGTTTCGATCATTACCTTTCGTCCCCGGGTGACCATAGACCAAATTCATGTGACACAAGACTGGCTGTACATCACTCATGATAAACAGATTCTCAAGATAATCAAGCAATACAAGGAACGGCTTATTTCTCAGGATGAATTAATAAGGATGGAAAATGTGATTTTAAAGAACCTGGTGATTGACAAGAATGCCATAAATAAAAAGAACCTTGTTGAACATAGTGAAAAGAGTGTATTCGCAAAAGCAAGGTCCTGTCCAAAGTGTGGAGGAAAGCTGGTTGTAGGGAAGGGAAGATACAATGCTGTTTCCAGCTGTTCCAATTTTCCAGCCTGCCGGTTTGTCGACAAATCGGGATGATACGTGACATATATTTGAAACTTTCTTCCGCATGAATAATGCATTTTCGAGTGTTTTCATATAAAATGGATACTAAACATATAGTATAAGGAAAATTTAAGAAAAAAGTGTCTGTATTCGTTTGGTGAATGGTGCGGGAATGAGATTCTTTGCTTTTATCACTATTATCGTATATTGATTAATACACCGTACGGTAGCCATGAATTGGATGGGCATGCAGAAAAAAATAAGGATGGTAAACCATTTATGAAAACAGCTGTTGTCACGGATAGTACAGCGTACATCCCGAAAGAAGTGCGAGATAAGTTAAATATTCATATGATTCCTCTAAGTGTTATTTTTGGAAATGAGACGTATAAAGAAGAAATCGAAATTCAAGCAGAAGAATTTTATGAAGAGGTCAAAACGAAGGAATTACCAACTACGTCACAACCCTCTACAGGGGAGTTCGTTACTCTCTTTGAAAATCTAGCAAAAGACTATGATGCGGTGATCAGCATTCATTTATCAAGTGGAATTAGTGGTACATATCAGGGGGCTGTCACAGCTGGAGAAATGGTAGAAGGAATTGAGGTCTACCCATTTGACTCCGAAATTAGCTGTATGGTCCAAGGTTTCTATGTCCTAGAGGCTGCTGAAATGGCACAGGCTGGAAAAGCCCCAGAGGAAATTCTTGTTCGTCTAGATGAAATGAAAAAATCTGTGCGTGCCTATTTCATGGTCGATGATTTAGCTCATCTACAGCGCGGTGGGAGACTTTCAAGTGCGCAAGCGATCATTGGAAGCCTGCTACAAGTAAAGCCGCTTCTACACTTTGAAAATAAAAAAATTGTTCCATTTGAAAAAATTCGTACCCGCAAAAAAGCGATGAAACGTATCGTCGATCTGCTCGAGGAAGATGCTAAAAGCGGGGAAGCCTACCAGGCTGTCATCATCCATGCCAATCAAAAAGCGGAGGCTGAGGAATGGAAGGCGGAGCTTGAAGCCAAGCTACCTAATGTGGAATTTTCTGTCAGCTATTTCGGAGCCGTAATTGGAAGCCATCTTGGTGAAGGCTCCATGGGACTTGGCTGGGTGAAAAAATAAGGTTATTTTCGTACGGATTGCGGTTTTGATCATGCTTGAGATAAGAGCCAAACATAATGTCTAAAACGTCACTCGATTGGGTGGCGTTTTTTAAATTCTAATATGTTATAATGACGGAAAAGAAGGAGGTAATCAGTATATGTGAGTAATGACTCATCTAACCAAATTTCTAACAATAATCGAGGTGTTCCTATTGAGATTTGCCTTAATAGATAACAAACTAGTTCCAGAACCCCTTCTAGTAGAATCCACACCTACCAAACCAATAACCCAGCACGACGTGATTCCACAACCACCTCAGAATCCAAGCTATTCCTTCAATCACGACCTACAAGATCTTCTAACAGGTAAGCAGCTTCTCCTAGATGACATTCCAAACTCCATCCAAGAAATTCAAGCTCATTATGAAAATGGCTATCTTCTGTTACGGAAGGGGATCACTTTTCGTAAAAACAAACCAAAATGTGAACGGTGTGGAAATGAAGCCCCAAGCTGGTTCGCTGTGTTTCCATGCTCAAGATGTCGGGAATCCTGCATTTATTGCCGCAAATGCATCATGATGGGCAGGGTGAGCTCGTGCACGCTCCTGTATAGCTGGATAGAAAATGAACATATAGACGCTCAGCCCTTCGAATCGCCGCTCCTTTCCTGGACCGGCACCCTCTCCCCAGGACAACAGACCGCATCTGCTCAAGTGGTTGAAGCGATCCAGGGCAATAAGGAGTACCTGGTCTGGGCAGTCTGCGGAGCAGGAAAAACGGAAGTCCTTTTTGAAGGCATTCACTACGCTCTTCTTCAGGGAAAAAGGGTCTGCATCGCCACTCCACGAACCGACGTCGTCCTTGAATTAACGCCCCGTCTTCAAGCCGTATTTCCTACCATCCAAGTCGCTTCACTTTACGGCGGCTCAGAGGATCGCCATAAAAATGCCCAGCTCACGATCACAACCACCCACCAACTCCTTCGTTTCTATCACGCCTTTGATACGATGATCCTTGATGAAGTTGATGCCTTTCCATATTCCGTGGAGGAAGCCCTGCAGCATGCGGTCAAACAGGCCCGGAAAACAACCTCTTCTATGATCTATCTGACCGCAACACCAAATTCTCAATGGCAAAAGGAATGCCGCCTCGGAAAAAGAGATTTCGTGACAATTCCAGCTCGTTACCATCGACATCCCCTTCCTGTTCCACATTTTGTCTGGTGCGGCAATTGGCACAAATCACTAAAGCAGAATAGGCTCCCACGCAATGTCATGCAGTGGCTCCAAGAGCGTACCGAATCAAACAAGCAAGCCCTCTTTTTTATCCCAAAAATCGATTTGATCCCGAAAATTCTTCCGATTCTAAAGCAGCTCCATCCCAATATTGAAGCCGTACATGCAGAGGACCCTCGTCGTAAGGAAAAGGTTCAAGCGATGCGGAACAAGGAGCTTCTCATTCTAATGACGACCACTATTTTAGAAAGGGGAGTGACCTTCCCGAATCTTGATGTAGCCATACTCGGTTCAGAGGATCGTATTTTCACGGAGAGTGCCCTTGTGCAAATCGCTGGAAGGGTAGGGAGGAGCGCTCAGTTTCCATCAGGGGATATTACTTTTTTCCATTTCGGAAAGACCGAAGCCATGATCAAAGCGAGAAACCAGATTACCGCGATGAACAAAGAGGCGCTCGAGAAGGGACTGATTGATGTTGAGTGAACATTGCCTATTTTGTCATGGTGAAATGGGTGCTCGAGTCAGCTGGGCCTGCTTTTTTGAAGAAGCCGAGGAATCCTTTCTTTGTCCATCATGTGAAGCACAATTAACCGAGATTCAAGGCGAAACATGCCAAATCTGCTGCCGGCCCCTTGAAAAATTAGACCCTCAATACATTCATGGTGATCTCTGCTATGACTGCCTACGTTGGGAGGAGGACCCGGAATGGAAAGGGTTCTTGCGAAAAAATGATTCTCTCTATCTATACAATGATTTTCTTAAAGAATTGATAAGCCAATATAAATTCCGTGGCGATTACATTCTAGCGAAGGCTTTTTCAAGAAAGATTAATGAAAAACTGCGGAGGATTGAGTACGATTACATCGTTCCGATCCCACTCAGCACGAAGCGGCAATTCGAACGGGGCTTTAACCAATCTGAGGCACTCATTCGAGAGGCGGGACTTTCACCTGCTTATCTCCTGCAACGAACCCACAGTGAAAAGCAATCGAAAAAATCACGATCGGAGAGAATCCATATTCCTCAGGTGTTTGAGCTGAAGGCAGAGTCGGGGATTAAGGACAAGAAAATTCTCCTTATCGACGATATCTACACCACAGGTTCAACCTTGAGACATGCAGCAAAAATTATGATGCAAGCAGGGGCCAAATCCGTCATGTCCTTCACTCTCGCACGTGGCTAGCAATGAGGACCGACTGCTAGCAGCTGCTATTTTTCTGCTATTTATCTGCTAGCAAAGTGATAGCATTTCTTAGTAGACTATATTTTCCATAAAGATTTCATATTCTTCCAGCCCTCTTCACGTTATAATGGAGGCAAGGAATGTTTCGTGGAAAGGAGATTCAGACAATGGATGAACTGACAAATTGCCCGAAATGTGGAGATATTTTTGTCAAAAATAAGTTTCGCGATATATGTCAGAAATGCTGGAAGGAAGAAGAAGAGGCCTACGAAAAGGTCTATCAATTCATTCGCAAACGTGAAAATCGTGCGGCTACCATCCAGCAGGTTGAAGAAGCAACCAGAGTAGAAGAAGAATTAATCCTAAAATTTATTAAAACCGGCCGTCTCAAGCTCACCCAGTTTCCTAATCTTGGCTACCCATGCGACAAGTGCGGGAAGATTATCCAAAAGGGGAAAATTTGTAGCTCCTGCGCCGAAAAACTAAGAAAAGAACTTGAAATACATAAAGCTGAAGAAGAACGCAAAAAGGAAATTGAAAGAAGAGAAAGGCAAGCTACCTACTTTGCAGTTGATGAGAAGTATCGTGGCGGCAACTAAATCCGTGTGCTGAGGCATGCGGGTTTTTTGGATAAGAAAGCATAAGATTATGGAATCTGCCACGGTCACCTGGATTGTAACGGGTTGTCTTCTGGGGGACAAAAATAACATATGTAATAACAATAAATTAGCAAAGAAAGACTGCGTTTTTATATAAAAATCGCAGTTTTTTTTCGTTATTTATCCATGTTTGAAAAATAAACGGAAAAATTCCTTTTAAATTGGGAAATACCCATATTTCCCGAAATATAAGGGGAGGTTTTCCGTTTATCTTATCCAAATCTTTGGATTTTGTCTTATTTAGAGCAGTTTATCGGAATTTCTCCGCTTATATCTGCTTCTTAAGCCTCCCTTTTATGCATTAGCCGGAAATTCTCCGCCTATGAATTCTCATACCTACACGAAAATCAAAAATGAAAAATAATAGAGCCACAGATATAAAAAATGAACATAAAATTCGTAATCAAAATTGCAGAAAAATAGCATTGTACAACAGCTAATGTACAAGGTTAATTTACTGCTAAATCGAGTGCGGTTTTTATAATAAATATGCTATAAATGGCCTAATATCAAAAAAAGCACATACACAAACAATGGGAGTAAGTGCGATTTACTTATTTTGTCCCCTTCAAGAGAACCCGTTAGTGGTTTTTGCCTGGTTTTCTTTTATGCGGGTAATAAACAATTCTTCAACAGACAAAACAAATCATTCCAATTAAGATGTTCTCTGTTCAACCGATAATAAGAATAGAAGTTTCGTACGGGGAGTGTCATGTATGCAAATCACCAATCATGTCGCAAACAAGCCAATCACGACAGAAATACCATTTGAAATAAAGAATGATGAAATATACTCGGCCGGGATTAAGGAACGCCTTTCAGATAGGGAAGCTATCCTGCAAATAAGGGGCAAGGAAGTAGTTGCTCAGTTTGAGGACAAGGTTCCATCTGGTGACCGTGCAACCGTTCAAATAACCGGACAGCAAGAGCAAAAGGTGAACGTAAAGGAGATATCAGTTGCTTCAACCACGGTTAACAAGAAGTCAACTGACATATCCCAAGTCTTACAAAAGGTCGGTCTTACTGGCAGAGAAACACCTGAACTAAAGGAAGCTGTCAAACTACTTTTTGAAAAGGGTGCACCGCTTTCGAAAGAAATCGTCAGCGAGCTGAAGACCTTTTTCGAAAAAGCGGAGGGTACCCCTGAAGCCAAAAGCGATACGGTAAAAGCATTAGTCAACAAAGGATTGGAAGTCACGCAAACGCATTTACGGGCGATTCATGAGGCGTTGCACGGCAAACCGCTTAATGAGGTTTTGACTAATATTGCCAAAGAATTAAATCTCGATTTATCCATTAAGGAAAAACCGACCGTTGCCCAACAACCAACATCCAAACCAATAGCATCCGAAACTACATCTCAACTAAGTCCATCTGTCAAACAGATCCCAATGCAAACAGGTGCGGCAGAAGTCATCAGCACAATTCGAAACATACTAGAAAAAGAACCCGATTTGCAAAAAGCAATTCAGGCGGTAAAGGAAGTTATTACAAATAATCCAAAAATAGACAAGGAAATGGCCCGGCAAATTGAAAAAGTTGCTGCAGATGCGGAAAAGCTGCAGTCAATCGGAAAAGATCGAATTATCCAAGCGTTAAAGAATGCAGAAGTCCAGCTTCAGGTAAAAGAGCAACAGCCTGTCGAATCGAAAGCGGTAGTCCCGAGTGATCAGGCAAGCAAAGACTTAGGTTCAATCGTCAAGGAACTAAAAAGTGAAGTCCGCACAAATCCGAATCTACAACGTTCTATCGATAGAGTTGTAACAGAGGTTATAAAAAATGAGCAGCTACCGAAAGAATTTGCTGCAAAAGTCGAAAAGGCGGTAAGTGAAGCAAGCACCCTTTTAAGACAAGGGCGGATAACAGCTGGTCGGGAAGTGCTCGCAAATGCGTTAGCAAGCTTAGAAACTGAAGTTGAAGCGGCAACAACACCACGCCAGCCAGTCGATTCACGCCCGGCGGATACAAATTCCCGCCAACCTATTGAGTCTCGTCAGCCGATTGAAACACGCTCAAGTGAACCGCAGCGCCAACTAGTTGATACTAGAGCGTCCGAAGTAATTAGACAAGTAAAAGAAGCAGTCCAGCAAGAACCGAAACTACAAAAAGCAGTAGAACAGGTTCGGGACCAGCTCATCAATAACCCAAAAATAGATAGAGAAGTAGCTCAAAAGATAGAAAGGGCAGTCCAAGAAGCGGTAAAGCTTCAAAAGCTAGGCCACGGGTCGGCAGGTCGGGAAAGATTGGTTCAAGCGCTGGCTAATGCTGAGACGGAAATGATAGAGGTAGAAACTAGCAGGGGTGAAACAGCACTGCGCCAGCCGGTCGAGTCACGCCACCCAGCTGAAACTCGTGTAAGTGAACCGCAACGCCAATCTGTCGAACAACCGAGAGCCTCTGAAGTTATTAAACAAGTAAAAGAGGCAGTCCAGCAAGAATCGAAACTACAAAAAGCAGTAGAACAAGTTCGGGACCAGCTCATCAATAACCCAAAAATAGATAGAGAAGTAGCTCAAAAGGTAGAAAGGGCAGTCCAAGAAGCAACCCAACTACAAAAGCTAGGCCATGAAGGAGCAGGACGGGAAAGATTGGTTCAAGCGCTGGCCAATGCCGAAGTGGAAATGATAGAAGCAGAAACTCGAAGGGGTGAAACAGCACTGCGCCAGCCGGTCGAGTCACGCCACCCAGCTGAAACTCGTGTAAGTGAACCGCGACGCCAATCTGTCGAACAACCGAGAGCCTCTGAGGTCATTAAACAAGTAAAAGAAGCAGTCCAACAAGAACCTAGACTACAAAAAGCAGTAGAACAGGTTCGGGACCAGCTTATCAATAACCCCAAAATCGATAGAGAAGTAGCTCAAAAGATAGAAAAAGCTGTTCAAGAAGCAACCCAGCTTCAAAAGTTAGGCCGTGAGTCAGCTGGTCGGGAAAGATTGGTTCAAGCGCTAGCTAATGCTGAAACAGAAATGGTGGAGGCAGAAACTCGTAGGAGTGAATCTGCTCCGCGCCAGCCAGTTGAATCCCGCCCAGCCGAAACAAATGTAAGAGCACAGACTGAACCACCGAAAGCATCTGAGGTCATCAAACAAGTAAAAGAAGCAGTCCAACAAGAACCGAGGCTACAAAAAGCAGTAGAACAGGTCCGAGATCAACTCATCAATAACCCAAAAATAGATAGAGAAGTAGCTCAAAAGATAGAAAAAGCTGTTCAAGAAGCGACCCAGCTGCAAAAGTTAGGCCGTGAGTCAGCTGGTCGGGAAAGATTGGTTCAAGCGCTAGCAAATGCTGAAGTGGAAATGATAGAGGCAGAAACTCGAAGGGGTGAAACAGCGCCGCGTCAGCCAGTTGAATCCCGCCCAGCCGAAACAAATGTAAGAGCACAGACTGAACCACCGAAAGCATCAGAAGTCATTAAACAAGTAAAAGAAACAATCCAGCAAGAACCAAGACTACAAAAAGCAGTAGAACAGGTTCGGGACCAGCTCATCAATAACCCTAAAATTGATAGGGAAGTAGCTCAAAAGATAGAAAAAGCTGTTCAAGAAGCGACCCAGCTTCAAAAGTTAGGCCGTGAGTCAGCTGGTCGGGAAAGATTGGTTCAAGCGCTAGCAAATGCTGAAGTGGAAATGATAGAGGCAGAAACTCGAAGGGGTGAAACAGCGCCGCGTCAGCCGGTCGAGTCACGCCAACCAGCAGAAACTCGTGTAAGTGAACCGCAACGTCAATCTTTCGAACAACCGAAAGCATCTGAGGTCATCAAACAAGTAAAAGAAGCAGTCCAACAAGAACCAAGACTACAAAAAGCAGTAGAACAGGTTCGGGACCAGCTTATCAATAACCCCAAAATCGATAGAGAAGTAGCTCAAAAGATAGAAAAAGCTGTTCTAGAAGCAACCCAGCTTCAAAAGTTAGGCCGTGAGTCAGCTGGTCGGGAAAGATTGGTTCAAGCACTGACTAATGCCGAAACGGAAATGATAGAAGCAGAAACTCGCAGGGGTGAAACAGCGCCACGCCAGCCTGCTGAGAATCGTCAATCAGCTGAAACCCGTCCAGTTGAGACATCACGCCAACCAACTGAAACTCGATCAGCAGATCTAAGTACTCAAAAACCAGTTGAATCCCGCCAGCAACCAGCATTATCAGCACAGGATGCGGCACTAAAAGATTCTATTAAGCAAATTCGTGAACAGCTTCAAACCGAACCGGACATTAAAAAGGTATTACCAAAATTACAAGAGCAAGTAATTAATAATAAAAATATCGATCCTGAGGTTGCCCAAAATATTCAAAAAGCAGCTAATCAGGCAAATCAACTTAATG
Source organism: Anoxybacillus andreesenii (assembly GCF_030813005.1). Lineage (NCBI taxonomy): Bacteria > Bacillati > Bacillota > Bacilli > Caryophanales > Anoxybacillaceae > Anoxybacillus > Anoxybacillus andreesenii. The sequence continues at coordinate 29,876 of NZ_JAUSTU010000017.1, read as the reverse complement.
AAGCAGGTCGTGAACGGTTAATCAAGCTGCTTCAGCAAATCGAAACAACCCTAAAACAGTCAGAGACACAACAATCTATCAATAATAAAGATCTAGGAACTGAACAAGCTAATCAAGCTGGAAAGCAAAATGTGCAAACCCAAACACAGCAATTAGCGCAGCAAAGCAACTTAGACCAACTAACACAAGTACAAAAGTTGCCAAGTGAAACGATTCGACAAGCACTTAAATCTTTTCAATCCGAATCAGATGTCGACAAAGCCATCGACCTTGTTCGAAAAGAAGTGTCCAGTAATCCAAATATCGACATGACCAACATCTCAAAGATTGAAAAGACATTGGAAAACGCCCAACAACTAAGTGATAGAGGAAGAGAGATTGCGGCGCGACAACAGGTTGCAAAAGAATTAACCGAAATTCAGCAATCACTTGCCAAATCAGAATCAAAACTGAACTCCTCTCAATCAGCCAGCAATCAATATGACATTGATGAGCTTTTACAATCGATGCAAATACAATCGAAGGACATCCTAGTTACAAGGGTTACGCAAAAGCTCGCCGAAGCAACCCATCAATTCCGTGAGTTAAAAAGAGAGATTACGAGAACCTTAGATAGCGCTCAGCGGACGATTGACCTGTTCAAGAGCAGCTCCCATCCGCAAGCGAGCAAAATGCTAGAAACGGCAATCAGTAAGCTGGACAATGCTATTTTAAAAAGCGATATGATGCTGTTCACAGATATGAAGACGGAAAAGCAGCTTCTTCAAGCAAGCTCCCAATTAGCCGAAGCGAAAAAGCTCTTAGCAAAGGGGCAATTTTCAGAGGCGTCAAAAATTGTTGGGCAGGTCAAAGAACTGATAGACAAAATTAATTTCAAGCCATCCGACCAAAAAGTCATGCATTTCGTCGGAAAAGAAAGCTTAGCTTTGGAGCAGCGAAGTCACGTTTTAGAAACAGCGGCGAGAGGTTTCACAATGCAGGAGCCATCCGCAAGGCAAATGTATGAAACGGTTCGCTCCCTTGGATTGAACTATGACAGCGAGCTAGCTAATTCTTTAGTTTTCAAAAAAGAAGATCAAGCTCAACAGGAGCATCAGCAAAATATGAAGGCTGTGCTCATGAAGCTGCAGCAGGAGGAAGCCGGAACGCGAGTTGCTCAGCAAGCCGAGCAGGCACTGAACAACCTAACGGGTCAACAGCTCCTTAGCAAAGCGGACTCACCAGGATCGATGCAAAGCATGCTTTTTAACCTGCCTATGCTATTAGGTGGAAACCCAGAGAACCTGCAAGTATTTGTTAATTCCAAAAATGAGGGAAACCAGGTTGATTGGGAAAACTGCAACCTTTACTTTTTAATTGAAACGAAAAAGCTTGGGGACGTGGGAATTATGCTCTCGGCGACTGAGCGTAATCTAGCAATAACCATCAAGAATGACATGCCTAGCTTCAAGGGGAAAATGGAGCCGCTAGCAAGTCTTGCGAAGGAAAAATTAAACGAAATTGGCTACAACGTCAGTAGCCTTCAGTTTACAAGAATGACGGCAAAGAGTACGAATACCCATGTCGATCAAACGATTGATCAAGCACCGAAGAAACCAATTTTTACAGAGAAGGGGCTAGATTTCAAAATATGATGACAACTTCTTTTTACAATCAAAAAAAACGAAGAGAACTCAATGGCCCTTCTGCTGCAGTGATAAAATACGACGAAGGTTCTGGAAAATCTCCCATTGTTGTAGCACAAGGTAAGGGACATGTCGCACAGCAAATTATCGAGCTAGCAAAGAAGAATAATATTCACATGCAGGAGGATTCGACCCTTGTCGGAAACTTACTGGATATGGACCTAGGGGACAATATCCCCCCTCAGCTCTATTCCGTCATGGCAGAAATTTTACTTTTAATCGAGGAAATGGAGAAAAACTATTAAACACTTTTCGACTCTTTCCGATAAAAATAACAGATGGCTGTTTTGTAATCGAGAAACTGCCTTATTGATACTCATTTGGAGGTGCAGAGACTCGTGACTGAAATCTTTACAGAGTCGGCAATACACCAAAAATCACCACAAGAAATTACAGCGCTCCTCTATGAAGCCTGTATCACAAACCTAGAAGACGCAATAACCGATATTAACAATAAAGATTATGTACTCGCAAATCGAAAGCTTCAAAAAGCGAATGATATTCTACATCGTCTTGGAGCAGGTCTCAACTACGATGCTGGTATCATTGCAGACCAACTCGACGTGCTTTATAACTATATGGCGGACAAGCTTGTTGAAGCGAACCTTAAGAAAGATGTCACCATCATTCAAGAAGTCCTGCATTCACTTGAAGAAATCACAGCTGCCTGGAACAAAGCAATGAAGAATAAAGCAGTGGACTCAGGGGCAATGGTTAGAAAAAGAGCTTCCGCTTACGAAAAGAGTATTTTAACAGAAGAACAATAAATTCTGTCCATAAAGGAGAAGAAAAATGAAAATCAACCATAATATTCAAGCGTTAAACGCTTACCGAAACCTGTACCAAAACCAATTCAACACTTCCAAAAACCTAGAAAGACTTTCTTCAGGTCTCCGCATTAACCGTGCGGCCGACGATGCAGCAGGCCTAGCGATCTCTGAAAAAATGCGTTCTCAAATCCGTGGCTTAAAGCAAGCGGAAAGAAACTCACTAGACGGTGTTTCTTTAATGCAGGTAGCAGAAGGGGCAATGACTGAGGTTCACTCCATGCTTCAGCGTATGCGCGAACTAGCAGTACAGGCTGCGAATGATACGAATACGACGGAGGATCGTACGGCGATTCAGAAGGAGATTGACCAGTTAAGATTAGAAATCGATAGTATTGCATCAAAGACTGAATTCAATACACGTAAATTATTGGATGGTTCGAGTGCAGCGGACACACAATTTAGAGAAAATCAAATTGGTGGTACCAATATAAAGAGTGTTCCAGTTGTAACTGAGCCATCTATGAAAACGGGACTTTATCAAATTGGGGTAGAAAGTACTCCTGAAATAGTATACGCATTAAACCAACCAGGTGCTGGAGTTAGTACAGCTGATGTATTAAAAATTGGCAATGCCCAAATAAGCATAAACGGAGCGGGTATAAATAATATTAACGCTACAAATCTAGAAAATGCACAGCCGGGACAGTACAAACTAGAGTATACAAGCACTTCTAGCACTATAAAATCTACAACGACTGCGGGAGATATTAGCACTGCTACTATTGCCTCAACTGGAACAGATGATTTAGCTCCAGGGGAGTATACAATTAAAATTACTGGTTACGATAATAGTACCACGCCTGCTACAGCTAATATTACGTTATTAAAACCAGATGGAACTAACTTTTCTACTCCATTGACAGCACAAGATTTATCAGCTTTACCTATTACTGTAACAAATGGAAACGAAAAAATAGAATTAAGTTCATTATCTTTAACAGGCAATGGTACAATTAAAATAAAAGTAGAATCAGATGCTGGTACATTTGAAATTAAGGATTCTTCAAATAATGTAGTTGCTTCTAAATCCGTAAGTTATACAGATAACAAGCTTAAAGAAGAACAAATAGGTGACTTCAAAGTGAGCTTATCCCCTTCACAATTAATGAATGGTACAACTACTTTCGATGTTAAGGAAAGTGCTCTAGCATTGGGAGAGTATTCAATCGTTGTTTCTGATTATCAAATAGATAGTAACGGAAGACCTAATGCAACAATCGAAATATTTAATCCTGATGGTTTCTCAATTGGAAAATTAGCTTCTTTAATTGGAGATGCCAATGGGTCCATTCAAACAATTGGAACCGAGCCAGGAAAAACGATTCAAATTGATACAAGAAAGATTACACAAGCAGGTACAGCCAAAGTCCAAGTTGAAGCTAAAGTGGAAATTTCAGTTTCGATGGTCGATGATAAAAATACTACAAATACAAGTGATGATGACGTAACAGCTATAACATTCCCTAAAGAATTAAAAACAATGAATGGGAAAGTTACTCATGGTGGGTTGGAATTAGAATTTGGAGCAAATGTAAAAAAAGGTGAATCGAAATTTGATATTACCAATAAAGCATTAGCTTTCCAAATCGGCGCTAATACAAATCAAAACGTAATGATTGATGTTCCTGAATTAAGTACAGTAAAACTAGGTATTGAAGAAATCAATGTTCTAGATCATAAATCAGCAAATGATGCTATTTTCAAACTTGAAAAAGCAATCAACCAAATTTCGTCTACTCGTTCTAAACTCGGTGCAACGCAAAACCGCCTAGAACACACAATCAATAACCTACAAGTAACACATGAAAACTTAACATCAGCTGAATCTCGTATTCGTGATGCTGATATGGCTCTTGAAATGACTGAGTTCACGAAGAACAATATTCTTAACCAATCTGCTCAAGCCATGCTTGCTCAGGCAAACCAATTGCCACAAGGGGTTCTTCAATTACTACAAGGATAATTTTCACAGGAGAGGTAAGTCTATTTTCGGAGGACTTCCCTCTCTTTTTTTGGTAAAATAGCCATACGTACAATAATCAAAGGACGGAATCAAAATGGAAATCCAAAAGGTAGGCAAGGCAGGAATTGATAAGATAAAAGGAAAGAATAATATTCCAACAGAAAGTGTATCCTTCCAAGAAGTAATGGCAAAGGGGCGCACGCAAACGGTATTTGAAAAGCTTTCACAAATGGTTGTAGAAATTGAAGACCAAGGAAAAGTACTGGCCGAGAATCGCACCGTCGACGAGCTTAGGAAATATAAAAAAATGGTTAAGCAATTCATGGAGGAAGCGGTTCAGAATGGTCTTCAGCTCGAGGAGCAACGTGGCTTCAACCGTCGGGGTCGGACAAAAATTTATAAAATCGTCAAAGAGGTCGACAAAAAGCTGATTGACCTCGCTAACAACGTACTCGACAAAGAAAAAAACTCGCTTGACATTCTGAATACAGTCGGCGAAATCAAGGGGTTACTTATCAATATCTACACTTAGGCTACTAGAAACATTCTAGTAGCTTTTTTCAACACCAACTGTCCATCTGGGGTGGAAACTGTCCACGGACGGTACCTGGTACCAATTTGAGAAAGTGCTAACCGAATAAAAAGTGCATTTTTGCTATTTATGATTAGATTTTTTTGCCGATATAGATAATAGGTAATAAGCAAACGGAAAAAGCAATAAAGAGGTGAACAAATTTGAAAATTAATCATATCGGACGCCTAAATATAAATCCTTACAACAAACAGGCCGGAAAAATGGACCAAGTTCAAAAGGCTGGCAAAAAAGATAAAATTGAAATTTCTCCAGAAGCAAAAAATCTTCAGAAGATCGGCGATATTGAGTTGGAGAGACAAGAAAAAATCGAAGCGATCAAAAAAGATATTCAATCTGGTCAATATGAAATCAATACAAAAGAAATTGCAAAAAAGATGTATTCCTTCTGGGATGATATGAAATAGGGGTGAGAGCCGTTGTCTGCTCAAATGATTATTCAAGCGTTAAACAACATGACAAAACTCCATCGTAGCATGGTGGCTCTTGCAAAACAAAAAACAGAAATTATCAAGAAGGGAGATATCAACTCTCTTCAAAATTTACTTAAAGAGGAAAATAAGCATATTCAAGCGATACAGAGATTAGAAATGGGTCTTAAAAATGAGACGACATTATTTTTACAAAAAAACAGGATTGAAATGGAACAGCCGTCTTTATCAGCAGCAATCGAGATTGCGAATGAATTAGAAAAAGAAGCACTGTTACAAGGAAAACAGGAGCTCGAAAATAATATAAAAGAACTTTCCATACAGAATCAATTAAATCAGCAGCTTCTGGAACAATCCCTTCAATTTGTTAATATCTCACTGGATTTGCTACAGCCAGATATAGATTCCTATAATTACGACCGGTCTGAAAATGGAGCACAGGAAAATAGGCAGCAAAGCCGTTCGTTATTTGATTCAAAAGCTTAGTGGAGGAAAAAAACTATGACTTCAACTTTTTTTGGGTTGGAAACTGCCAAGAGGGCACTATCCGCTCAACAAGCTGCACTTTATACGACAGGGCATAACGTGGCGAATGCCAACACACCTGGTTATACGAGACAACGTGTTAATTTTGCCACAACATCACCGTATCCATCTCCAGCGTTAAACCGTCCGCAAATTCCTGGGCAGATGGGAACAGGGGTAAAGGCTGGCGATATCCAGAGGATTCGAGATAGCTTTACAGATATGCAATTCCGTACGGAAACGAGTAAGCTTGGATATTGGTCAGGAAAAGCAGAAATGCTTAGTCAAATGGAAGATGTGATGAATGAACCATCAGATATTGGTTTGTCGAAAACGATGGATCAATTTTGGAATGCTTTGCAAGACTTAGCAGTACAACCGCAAAATGATGGAGCGCGGAGAGTCGTTCGTGAGCGTGGAATAACATTAGCCAATACATTTAATTATATGTCGAATTCCTTAAAGGCGATCCAAAAGGACTATCGTAAAGAGATTGATACGAATCAAGATCGAATGAATTCGATTTTACGACAAGTTAATGCGATTAATAAACAAATCGGTTCAATTGAACCCCACGGTTATTTACCGAATGACTTATACGATGAGAGAGATAGATTACTAGATGAATTGTCTACAATGGTCAATATTAAAGTAGATTCTAAGCCGAGTGGTGGTCTAGCTTCTGCAAATGCTGAGGGCCTATTAGATGTTTATTTAGCGACACCACAAGGGGATATTTTGAAAGACTCTAACGGAAAGCCGATTAAGCTTATCGATTCATCCATGGGGACGGCAACTGGAATTCATATTCAATATGAAAACCGTTCAGAATTAGATAGCCCTGTTACGAGTATAAAATTTTTTCAGTTAAATGAAAATAAAGAGGGATTCGTCGGTCTCAGCAATAAAAATGAAGCTGATGATGCTACCTCTACTTACAAATTAGACGATCTGAGTGCTTTCAATTCAAATGGTCTGCTAAAAGGCTATATTGAAGGCTACGGCTATAAAACATCATCGGGCGAGGTCAAAGGTTCTTACAATGATATGCTCGCTGATCTCGATTTAATGGCTTATACGTTTGCAACCCAATTTAACCTTGTACATAACTCTGGATGGAGCCTAAACGAAATTCGAAAAGGAGAAAAGGATGATTCAAATAATTTCTTCTCCTTTAATGGTGTAGCTCCGACAGCGGACAATTATAAAGGTGCGGCTGCTAATCTAAAAATTGATGACAAAATTAAAGAGGACGTTCAAAATATTGCAGCGGCGGCCGAAGGAAATGTGCTAGCAGGGATGATGAATCGGAAAAGTGTAGATTCTGGTACGATTGGGAATCCAGGCTATAAGGGAATTTATGAGGCATCTAAGACAACAGGTTTGACTATTACATCAACAGGCTCTAGCACTACTTGGCCCGCATCAGTAGATAACATTGATGTATCTGTGAAGGTGGATACCTCTGTAACTCCTAATAAATGGACTTATACCTTTACAGCAAAAGGTAGTGATAATGAGACTTACACGGCTACCGCAACAACGAATGATGTAAAACCGTCCTTTTTTGGAATTGACTTTGATATGTCTACTATAAAATCACAAAAAAATAATGATGAATGGAATTTCTCTTTCAAAGCCGAAGGGATAAAAACGAGTGACCAGGCCTTCATTGGTAACGGTTCTAACGCTCTTGCTCTTGCGGATGTGAAAGATGCCATTATTAGTTTTGGTGGAAATATGACAAATGTTCAATCTTTTTATCAAGGAATGATTGGAAAGCTTGGCGACAACGCTTCAGAAGCAAATAGAATGTTGGGTACAGCAGCTACTTTAAGGGATTCCGTTGAAGAAAGACGGATGTCGATAAGTAGTGTTTCGCTAGATGAAGAAATGACGAATATGATTAAATTCCAACATGCTTATAATGCTGCAGCAAGAAATGTCACGATGATTGATGAAATGCTTGACAAAATTATTAATGGAATGGGCGTTGTAGGAAGATAGGGTAGGTGATATAAATGCGAGTTACACAATCAATGCTTTCTAATAGTAACTTGAGATATATTAGTCAAAGCTATAACCGATACGGGAAGCTACAGGATCAGCTTAATACTGGAAAAAAAATTACGCGACCATCAGATGATCCAGTTATCGCAATGAAAGGGATGCGTTATCGTAGCCAAGTCGTTGAAATTGACCAATATCGTCGTAATTTAAATGAGGGTTTTAACTGGATGGATAATTCTGACTCTGCGCTTGACGAAACGAACCAAGTATTACACAGAGTAAGAGAACTCGTTGTTCAAGCGTCCAATGATAGTTATAACGAAGAATCACGTAAGAATATTGAAAAAGAAATCAATCGTCTGCAGGAACATATTGTTGCAATGGCAAATTCACGAGTCGGAGAAAACTATATTTTTAATGGAACAGATACCGCAAAAGCACCGATAAATGGGAATTTGTTCAATGTAGATTTCAATAAAGTCTCTGGTGACTTAGCAGACCCTGATAAGGCAGGGAATTATGTAATTAGTTATAATGGACAAAACTACAAATTTGATAAAGTAGATGGTAACGTTGCAACTTTTACTGTCCAACCAGATATAGCATATAAAGTCATTGAAAATGGTGTTGAAGTAGAGAAAACAGGTCCTTCAGCGAGTCTATCTATTGATTTTTCTAATACTCCAGCAGTTATTAAACAAACTCAACTAGAGGAGCAAAAGGAACTTAATGGAGCAATGATCGCAACAACAAAGGAATTAACTTCGAGTGATTTAGTTGTTTCAGACAAAAGTGCGGTTTCGACAAACAGTCAAGACGTTGAAATAGAAGTCATGAAGGGTGTTAAGATTCGGATTAATACAAATCCACAGAATGCTTTTTCGATTGAGCTTTTTAGTGGGTTAGAATCGATTAAGAAGATGCTAACCAATCCAGCAACAAAAGGAACTGAAATTACCAAAGCGCTTGATTCTATCGATGGATATATGGATGCCATCGTTTCGACAAGAGCAGAACTTGGAGCCCAGATTAATCGAGCAGAAATGGTCGACAGCCGCCTGCTAGACCAAAGAGTGGTTGCGAAGAAAACCGTTTCAGATAACGAAGATATTGATTTCGAAGAGGCGGTTATTAATCTGACGATCCAAGAAAGCGTTCATCGTGCATCCTTGGCAGTCGGTGCAAGAATTATTCAACCATCATTGATGGATTTTCTAAGATAAGCTATTCCTTTTGGGGTAGCTTCTTTCTATGATGAAAAGGAAAAGATATAGAAGTAAATATTCCCTAGCTAGAAGGGGAAGTGATTCTCCCTTTTAGCTAGGGAAAAAATTCGAATGAGATAAAATAATGGAGGCGTTCTATGGGGTCATTTAGCGATCAGTCTCTCAAGTCGATTGGTTTTTCTCTTGACTGATTCAACCTCAGTAAAAAGAAGATCGACATCGGAGCGGATTTCTTCTGTTGTGATCCGAAGATCTTTTCTAATTCCAGTAAAATTTTCCGTGAGAAGACTGGTGTTGTGTTTGATTGAAGCATTTAATTCTCTAATATCGGTTTGGAGTACCTTAATCTCCTGCGTAGTCTGGTCTTGTTTATCTTCCAGGCTTTGAATTTTCAGAGTCGTATTCTCTTGTTTCTCCTCGAGGCCTTGAATTCTTGCTTCAAGTCGCACTTGCCCGACATGCAGCTCTTTGACTTCTGAAGTAGTAATCTCTTGTTTTTCTTGTAGCCCTCTGATCTCTAGAGTTGTCTGTTCCTGTTTCTCCTCAAGGCTTTGTATTCTAGTTTCAAGTCTCTTCTGTCCATCATGCAACGGCTTCAGTTCATCCTTCAGTACCGAGCGCAATAAAGTTTCGAGTTCATTCGTCATTTTATTCACCTCCTTCATGTTATAACTATATCACAATCATCCCCATCTATCACTAGCATTAACGAGAACTGAAAAAGTAATGACAGACCAAAAAATACTCTGTAAAAAAGGGCCTTGAGTAGTTTAATTTGGATAGGAACTTAGCTAAAATAGAAATATGTACCATATAAAGAAAAATGCGAAGCGATTCATTCGATATCAACCATTCAAATAAGGAGGACAAGCGATGCAGCTACCTCGTCTGGAATTACATAACACATACGCACAACTTGATGTCCAAAAGAAAAATGCTTCTATCGAAATAAAACAGCCTAAAGCGGAATTGAATTACAATCAACCGCAACCTAGCATGGAAATTCAAAAATCGGCAAGCAAGCTGGAGATTGACCAGACCGAGGCATTCGCCGATGCCAACTTAAAGCACCCATTTCGAAATATTAAGGAATGGGCTGAAAAGGCCAAACAGAAAATTCTCCAAAGTCTCGCCGAGAAAGCAAACGAGGGCGATCGGTTAATGAAAATTGAAGATCGGTCCGAAAGCGTCATTCCCGAAATAGCAAGACAAAAGAGCGGAACACCGCCGAAGCAATTCAATATTGGCTTCATGCCCAGTTCAACAGATAAAGTAAAATTCTCTTACCAACCATCAGAAATAAAAATAATAATGAATACAGAGCCAATAAAACTTAATGCAAAGACGCATGGACCGACGATCAAATACCATCCCGGCGACTTTAACATTTATCTTAAGCAAAAGGCTTCATTAAAAATCCAAGCCGTCGGAGCAACACTCGATCAAAAAATCTAAGAATGTGGTGAAATAATGAAAATACAGACGAAGTATCACGGCGAAATTGAAATTGAACCATCAAAAGTCATCCATTTTGAACAGGGTATCCCAAGCTTCCTAGAAGAAAGGGAATTCTATATCCTACCTTTTGCAGATGAGGGACCATTTTTTATTATGCAGTCCGTTCAGACAGCAGGTCTTGCTTTCGTAGTAGTAAGCCCATTTGACTTCTTTTCCGATTATGAGGTCAAGCTTTCCGATCCTGTCATCGAAGCGCTCCAAATTGAGAGCCAAGAGGAAATTGTCATTTTCACAACCCTCACCATTCAGGAGCCATTCCAGAACACAACAACGAACCTACAGGGCCCCATCGTCATCAATGATAAGAAAAAACTCGGCAAACAAGTCATTCTAGCCGACTCACCTTATAAAACAAAGCATCTGCTCACAAGTCAACTAGCTCGTGCAGGCAAGGGGGAATAGAGCATGCTTGTACTTACTCGTAAACTAAATCAATCCATTCAGATCGGTGATGATATTGAAATCAAAATCCTAGCCGTCGAAGGTGAGCAAATTAAGGTTGGAATAGAAGCACCGAGGAATGTGGAAATACATCGGAAGGAAGTATACTTAGCAATTCAGGAAGAGAACAAGAAAGCGGTGAATACATCTATTGACCTATTACAACAATTCTCTCATCAAATAAAAAAATAATCTTTTACTAAAAATATGTCTAAACAACTCGTAATTTCCTCCGATATAAACCATGTAATTAAATAATCTAGTAGGGCGGCCGACCTATTAGATTATCTAACACAAAAAACCACATGGATGTGGGAACAAACCAATTTCAAGGAGGAAACAAACGATGATTATCAATCATAACTTACCAGCGATGAACGCTTATCGCCAATTAGGCTCTAACCAAGCGGGTGCTACAAAATCAATGGAAAAATTATCTTCAGGGCTTCGCATTAACCGTGCAGGGGATGACGCTGCTGGTCTAGCAATTTCTGAAAAAATGCGTGGACAAGTACGTGGTTTAAACCAAGCTCAACGAAACTCTCAAGATGCAATTTCTCTAATTCAAACAGCTGAAGGTGCATTAAACGAAACACATTCCATCCTTCAGCGTATGCGCGAGCTTGCTACTCAAGCATCAAACGATACAAATACAGATCAAGATCGTAACGAGCTTCAAAAAGAGCTTAACCAATTAACTTCTGAAATTAACCGTATTGGTAACAATACTGAGTTTAACCAAAAGAAATTATTAAATGGTTCTCAAAGTCTAGCTGCAGGTAAATATGTTGCTAGTGCAGGCTCAACAGCTGCGAGTGGTGGCGGTTTGAAAATGCAAATTGGCGCTAACTCTGCTCAAAACTTTACAGTAGATATTTTCGATATGCGTTCCGAGGCCTTGGGTATTGCAGGTAAATCAGCTGCAAGCGGAAACTTAGATAGAACTGCGGGATTGCAAGGTGCTAAGAATGCTTGGAAGGCTACAGCTAGTGGTACTTTCTATAATGAAAAAGGTTCTATAGCTAGTGGTAAAAATATCATGACAGAAAATGGAACTGTTATTGATCAAGAGTTAGTTTACAAATCAAAGAAAGCTGTGTTTGCAACAGGTTCAGGTAATGCACTAACTGATATCGGGAATAAAGCGGGTTCTGGAGTATTTGCTTTAGATATTCGCGGACATGAAAAGGCGACTGCAGCTATATCTGTTATCGACTCTGCTATCAATCAAGTATCTGCAGAACGTTCCAAACTTGGTGCATTCCAAAACCGTTTAGAACATACAATCAGTAACTTAGGTAACTCTTCTGAGAACCTACAGTCTGCTGAATCTCGTATCCGTGATGTAGATATGGCTAACGAGATGATGGCGTTCACTAAGAACAATATCCTTTCTCAAGCATCACAAGCAATGCTTGCACAAGCAAATCAACGTCCACAATCTGTATTACAATTACTTCAATAATATATCTAGAGAATCTGGATTTTATATCTGGGTTCTCTTTTTATTTGTAGCTATGACCAAAGTAGAACCTTCCACTACAAAAATCAGAGTTCACACCGATAATACATATATAACCTACATATTGGAGGATAATTCTATGAAAGTAACGGTTTTAAATGAAATAAAAATCTTTGATAATAAAAATAATGCGTTTGAGCATATTCAAGAGTTTATAAATAATTCATTAGGTGAGAGTCAAGAAGTGTATTTTAGTCATATGAATATCGATGGAATTGATATTTATCATGATTATGAGCTTTATATTGAAGAGCATTTGAACGATATAGACAGTATTAAAATAGTAGTAAAAACAGCAAATGAGTTTATAAATGATATTACTACCTCTATTTATCAATATGTTGAGAGGGCCTTGCCTGAGTTAAAACAATTATCGGATGATTTTTATCAATCTTCAAAAGCTAGTTTTTGGGACAAATTAAGCGATTTACTGGAAGGGATTCAATGGATTCATGAGTCAATCATGTTAATTGATAAGGAGAAATTAAGACCTGCCAATTGGGACAAGTATTTAATCACTGCTTCATCTTTTGAGAGTAATTTCCCAACTCTATTAGAGGCGCTTGAAGCTCAGGACAATATTTTAATTGCAGATATTCTTTCTTATGAAATAACTCCACTATTTCAAGATTTAAATAGAATAAAGAATGACGTAAACATGGGTAATGAGGAGAACATAGAACATGTTGAAGGAGAACGCTGATTTTATAAAAAAAATTGATCCAAAATTGTTTGAGCAATTAAACAAAGAGGGAATTGAAGAAGAAAAGGTAAAAGTGATTGAAACAAAACAAGGTCTACCAACATTACAAATAGTTAATGATAGGAGACCGATGCTGATCCATAGTAAATATAACCCTAGTCAAGAAGCTGATAGAATTATTGAACAGCTTGGGAATATAGAAGAATATGATCATGTGTTTTTTTATGGATTTGGCTTAGGCTATCACGCGGAAGTACTGTTAAAAAGATATCCTTCGAAAAAATTTTCGATATTTGAGCCTTTAAATGCAGTATTTCAAAAGTATATAGAGCAAAAGTTCATAAAAAATTTACCTGTTGAGCGATTAGCCTTTTTAAAGGTAGGTTTGTCAGAAGAGGAAACGAAATCTTTCATTGAGGAATTTTTTAATTTTGTTCAAGAAAAAACCCTCCTTGTTACATTGCCGAGCTATGAGCGATTAATCCCTGATAAATACGAACAATTTAGAATTGATTTTAAAAAGATTATCGAAGAAAAACGCCAAGGAATATCAGTAAACTATTCTTTCCAGAAAAGATGGACTTTAAATAGCTTAATAAATCTTCCTGAAACCTTAAAATCACCAAATATATTACACGATATCAACAAGAAAAAATTTGTAAACCAGCCTGCTATTATTGTTGCGGCAGGTCCCTCTTTAAATGAAGAGTTGGACAATCTAAAATATATAAAAGAAAAAGGACTAGCATATATTTTTACGGTCGGCTCAGCCATAAATACTTTAATTGAGAACGGGATTAATCCTGATGCGATGTGTACTTATGACCCAACAGTTTTAAATCAGAAGGTATTTGAAAAGGTAGTGAATAAAAAAATAAATTCAATTCCAATGATCTATGGTACAAGTGTTGGATTTGAAACACTAAAAAATTATTCTGGTCCAAAGCTACATATGGTAACAAATCAAGATACTATTTCGAATTTCTATCTGAAAAGAAATGATGAAAAGGATATTGTGAACGTACATGATGCGCCTTCCATAGCTGTAGTTACTCTAGAACTATTATACAAGCTAGGCTGTAATCCGATAATACTCGTTGGACAAAATCTAGCTTATAAAAATAAACAATCGTATTCAAAAGGGATAGATCATGTTTCAAATGAATTAACAGACGAGAATTTAAAAAGAGCGGTCAGCGTTAAAGGTGTCGATGGAAAAGAAGTATTAACAGACCATGGATATAATAGAATGCGTTCCCAAATAGAATATTATTTGTCAGAAGTAATTAAAGGGATTGAAGTGATCAATACAACTAAGGGCGGGGCTCATATTGAAGGTACGGTTTTTAAAGAGTTATCAACAGTCATTCAAGAGCAATTAAAGCATAGTGAAATAGATGGAGAATGGTTCCATTTAGAAAAAAATGATTACAATAAAAACTATCTAGAGAATCAACAAAAAAAAATGATTGAACAGGCAGAACTACTTAATGATTCATTAAGAAACATTAAAAGGTTATTTAGTAATATGGAGCAGCTAATTGTAGAACGGAAGGTTGTCAAATTAGAAAAAATGTTTAATAAGTTTGATGTTGAAATGAAAAAGTTTGTGCAAAATGATTTTTATTTGACCTTTTTACAACCAATGTCTCGAGTAGAGTTTGACTTGTTAACTAAAGATATAAATGCTCTGAAATTTGACAATGATACGATTTCCAAAGCAAAGAAAACTATAAAAAGCTTTAAACGATTTGTAAAAAGTTGTGAATTTGATCTAAATAATATGAAATCAATTTTTGATGAGGTAAATAAGGAGATAACGGAATTCCTAAATGAAAGTAAAGTAAAGGATGTCAACGATGAGAAATAAAAAGATTCTTGTAACTGGTGCTGATGGCTTTATCGGTTCGCATCTGACAGAGGAATTGGTCCAACAAGGGTATGATGTTAGGGCATTTGTTTTATATAACTCATTTAATTCATGGGGATGGCTCGATTCATCACCAGAATACATAAAGAAGGACCTTGAAGTTTTTGCAGGAGATGTTCGTGATCCCCATGGTGTGAAAGAAGCGATGAAGGGTTGCGATGCGATTCTTCATTTAGCTTCCCTTATAGCTATCCCTTATTCCTACCATTCTCCTGACACGTATGTGGATACAAATATTAAGGGTACCCTTAATGTTCTGCAGGCTGCTAGGGAATTAGGAATTTCAAAAGTAGTCCATACATCAACTAGCGAAGTATATGGAACTGCACAATATGTTCCTATTAATGAGGAACATCCTTTACAAGGACAATCACCTTACTCTGCTTCAAAGATTGGTGCGGATCAAATGGCTCTGTCTTTTTACAGATCATTTGAAACTCCAGTTGCTATCATAAGACCATTCAACACTTACGGACCAAGACAATCGGCTCGTGCGGTCATACCGACTATAATTACACAACTTGCATCAGGAAAGAAAAAGATAAAATTAGGGGCATTAAGCCCTACGCGTGATTTTAATTTTGTGAAGGACACTGTTAATGGATTTATTTCAGTTATGAATAGTGAGAAGTCCATTGGTGAAGTTATTAATATTGGAAGCAACTATGAAGTTTCAATCGAAGAAACAGCCAAACTTATCGCTGAAGTAATGGGTGTTGACATTGAAATTGAATCCGACGATATTCGGCTTAGACCTGAAAAGAGTGAAGTCGAAAGACTATGGGCTGATAATCAAAAGGCAAAACAATTATTAAAATGGGAACCTGTTTACGGGGGAAAAGAAGGTTTAAAAAAAGGTTTAAAAGAAACTGCTGATTGGTTTTTGGATAAGCAGAACTTATCTCAATATAAGGCAGATGTATATAATATATGAGCAATAACATTTGGGCAGAAATTGCAGAAAAAATAAAAGGACTTGTTCCTGAAAAGGAAATGCTGCCATTGCATGAACCTACATTTACAGGAAATGAGATAAACTATGTAACAGACTGTATCAAAACTGGTTGGGTCTCATCTGTTGGCAAATATGTTGATGAGTTTGAAAAAAAGTTAGCAGAGTTCACTGGAGTAAAGAGGGCAGTGGCGGTAGTCAATGGAACTGCTGCTCTTCATATTGCACTAAAAATTGCAGGAGTCCAAGAAAATGATGAAGTACTCATTCCGTCATTAACATTTGTAGCCACTGGTAATGCGGTAACATATTGTGGAGCAACTCCACATTTTGTCGATGTTTCAAGAACAACATTAGGTTTAGATCCCTTTAAACTTGAGGAATACCTTAAGGACATCGCGGAAATAAAAAATAATGAGTGCGTTAATAATGCCACTGGGAGAACAATAAGGGCGGTAGTCCCAATGCATACTTTCGGCCATCCAGTCGATATAGACCCATTATTAGATATATGTGATAGATATAATATTGTTGTTGTTGAAGATGCTGCTGAATCTTTAGGGTCCTATTATAAGGGAATTCATACGGGTAATTTCGGTAAGATCTCCGCAATGAGCTTTAACGGAAATAAAATCATTACCACTGGTGGCGGCGGAGCGATTCTCACTAATGATGAAAAATTAGCAGACTATGCTAAGCATCTTACTACCACTGCAAAAATTCCGCATAGATGGAAATATGAGCATGATGAAATAGGGTATAACTATAGAATGCCTAATCTTAATGCGGCTTTAGGATGTGCACAGTTAGAAAATCTTAATGACTTTATAGAAAAAAAGCGGAACATAGTTTTAAAATATGATGAGATAATAAAGGATTATAAAGGTTTAGAAATATTTTATGAACCTGAGTTTGCCAAAAGTAATTATTGGTTACAAACACTGATTATTAATAATGATGAACATAACATAGACCATGCTTTGCAAATTTTGAATGATTATGGTGTAATGTCCCGACCCATATGGAATCCATTACATCAATTACCCCCTTTTAGTAACTGTCCAAGGGCTGATTTAACTGAAACTTGTAAAGTTCAACAGCAGGTTGTAAATATTCCTAGTAGTTCATATATGAGTAGTTATAAACAAAAGGGTGTCCAATCACTGTAAAAGAGGGAAATAATAAGTAAGTTTGAGAATTTTTTGAAATAGGAGAACGGTATGGAACTGAAGAAATTGACAAAAGCAGAGTATATTGAAAAAATAAATGGGTTTGTTGATTTATTTCAAGTATGTTTCAATAAGGAAATTCCTGAAAATTTCCTGAAATGGAGATATATTGAGAATCCAGTTGATGATTTTTTTGTTTATGTAGCGATGGATAATAACAAAATAATCGCTAACTACTCTGTAAGCCCTATTATTTTATCAAGTAAAGATGGGGACATAAAATCTGCTCTATCTATGACTACCATGACACATCCTTCTTACAGTGGTAGAGGTCTCTTCACAAAGCTGGCTTCCTTATTATATGAAGATATGCAGAGACTAGGATATAAATTAGTCTGGGGTTTTCCCAATAGTAACTCGCATAGAGCTTTTGTTACAAAGCTAGAATGGAGAGATATATATGAGATTCCAACAATGAGAATAAATCTTAAAAATAGAACACAACTTCATAAAACTACGTCTATAGAAATTAATCAGGATAATGAGTTCGATTTAAATTATGGAATTAATAATTATAATGATCTTATTAGGGTAAAAAAAGATAACCTTTATTTGAAATGGCGGTATTTTAGTAACCCCTTAAATAACTATAAAAATATTGTTATTACTGATAATGGGGATGTTTCCTCATTCCTCATTTTTAAGTACTTCGGTGAAAATGAAATTGATATCGTAGATTTTTCGTTCAAAACCTTTGAAGAAGGGGAATGTTTACTAAGACAGATTATAATATGCAGTCAAGACGAGGAGATTGATTATATAAATTCATGGGCACCTAGACATTCTGTGAATCATACTCTTTTTGAAAAGTTTGGATTTATGAATCATATGCCAATCACTTATTTTGGAAAAAGAGATTTACTTTATTTAAATGAACGGATTTCTTCAGATTTCAGCAACTGGTTTATACAAATGGGGGATTCAGATGTCTTTTAAGAAAATATTAGCTTTTACTGGCATCAGATCGGATTATGATTTAATGAGTGGTCTTTATAGTAAAATTAATGAGCAGGAAGATTTTGAAATTTCTTTGATTGTTTCAGGAGCCCATTTATCAGATACATATGGTTACACTGTACAGAATATTAGGGAAGATAAGATTCCAATAATCGCCACTATTGAGAATCTTATTGATTCAAATTCAAAATCATCTAGAATAAAATCCATGTCGATTTTGCTACAGTCCTGTATTCATACTGTTGAAAATTATAAACCGGATCTAATATTATATCCAGGAGACCGCGAGGATGTAATGGTAGGTGCTTTACTAGGGGCTTACATGAATATTCCTACTGCACACTTCTTCGGGGGTGACCATGCAACAGATGGACATGTTGACAATATGATAAGGCATGCAACATCAAAACTTTCAACAATACACTTTGTTTCGAATGAGTATTCGCTTAAAAGATTAATAAAGATTGGGGAGGCAAGAGAACGAATATTTAATGTAGGAAGTCCATCTTTAGATAAATTTATCAGTACACCAATAATTAGTAAAAGGGATCTGCTAAATAAATTTAATAAAACTGAATGGGATGATTATGCCGTAGTAATTTTCCATCCAATGCCTGGTGAAGAAGAAATGGCATTGGAATATTTTAGGGAAATATTGATTGTGTTGGAAGAGGAGGGGATAAATGCATTTATTGGCTATCCCAATGTTGATAGTGGAAATCGAGATATTATAAGAATGATTGAAAAATATAATCAGGATGAGAATTTTGTTATTTATAAGAATCTCCCAAGAGATATTTTTGTAAATATCCTTAGAAGTGCAAAGTTTTTAATAGGGAATTCAAGTGCAGGGTTATATGAGGCACCTTCTATTCCACTTGGTGTTATTAACGTTGGAAATAGACAAAAGGGTAGGTTGGCTGCTGAAAATGTTATTTTCGTTAATCAGGGAATTGAAAATATTAGATGTGGAATAAGAAAAGTGACTAGTGATACATTTCAGCATAGATTAGTAAATGTAAAATCACCATATGGAGAAGGTGATTCCATAGAACAAATATTAAGCATTTTAAGGAAGATTGATTTAAGGAAATTAGAAAAGAAAACAGAGGATCCATTAGGAGATTGGTTTTATGAATAATATAATAATCCTAACACCACATCCAGACGATGAAACATTAGGATGTGGTGGGACAATTTTGCGACATAAGCAGTCAGGGGATAAAGTGTGCTGGTTAATCGTAACAAAAATGGGGAAAAAATTTGATAGTCTTAAAAAGGAAAAGAGAAGTAAAGAGATTACCCAAGTTAAAAATATGTATGGTTTTGATGAAGTCTACCAATTGGATTTTGAAGCTGGAAATTTAGATGTTCTTCCTCTGGGTAGTATTATTAATGAAATTAGTGACGTATTTAATCGTTTTGAACCTAATATAGTCTATTTACCATACAGAAGTGATATTCATAGTGATCATCGAATCGTTTTTGATGCTACAGTAGCTTGTACAAAATGGTTTCGATACCCTTTTGTTAAAAGGGTGCTAGTTTATGAAACATTATCAGAAACTGATTTTACAATTAATCCAGATGCGAATTATTTTCATCCAAATGTTTTTGTTGATATCTCATCATTTATAGAAAAGAAAATTGAAATTATGAGTATTTATGAATCCGAACTAGCAGATCATCCATTTCCACGTAGTATAAGGGCAATTAAATCATTAGCATATCTACGGGGATCGGCTTCGGGTTATGAAGCAGCGGAAGCTTTTATGCTTTTAAAAGAGAGGTTTTAGTTATGAAAGGTACCTTTATCATCGCTGAAGCGGGAGTTAATCATAACGGTTCATTAGACTTAGCATTTCAATTAGTAGATGCTGCTATAGAAGCTGGGGCTGATGCAATTAAGTTTCAAACTTTTAAAACAGAAAATTTAGTGACTAAAAGTGCTAGACAAGCTGATTATCAAGAGAAGAATATTGGCAAATCATCAAGTCAATTTGAAATGTTGAAAAGATTAGAATTGAGTTTTGGGGATTTTAAAAAATTAAAATGCTACTGTGATGACAAAAATATTATGTTTTTATCTACACCATTTGATTTAGAGAGTGTAGATTTTTTAATTGACGAGCTAAGACTTCGATTAATTAAAATTCCTTCTGGAGAAATAACCAATGCGCCTTATTTGTATAAAATTGCATCTTACGGGGTAGATATGATTCTTTCTACAGGAATGGCAACTGTAAAGGAAATTCAATATGCATTAGCTTTCATAGCACATGGACTTGCTAAGAAAACTGAAGTTACTTTTGATCAGGTTAATGGGTTTTATTCAACTAACGAGGCAAAAAAACTTTTAAAGGAAAAAGTAAGCATTCTACATTGTACGACAGAATATCCTACACCCTATGATGAAATCAACTTAAATGCGATGGATACAATCAGAGCTGAATTCGAGCTCAACGTGGGACTGTCAGACCACTCTGAAGGAATCTTCGTTCCCATTGCTGCTGTAGCTAAAGGAGCTTCCATTATAGAAAAACACTTTACTTTAGATAAAACGTTGCCTGGGCCTGATCATAAAGCTTCATTAAATCCTACTGAATTAAAAGAAATGATACAATCGATAAGAGTGACCGAAAAGGTCATGGGTGAAAAAGTGAAAGAGCCTACGCTTTCGGAAATAAAAAATAAAAGTGTTGCAAGAAAAAGTTTAGTAGCAGCTAAATGCATAAAAAAAGGTGAGAGATTCTCAGTTGAAAACCTTACAGTTAAACGCCCAGGCACCGGAATAGAGCCATACTACTATTGGGATTATATTGGCAAGGCTGCTGAGAAAGATTATGAGGAAGATGAGGTCATTTAAGGATGAGGGATAAACCTGTTATCATTATTGGAAATGGCGGACATTCAAGAGTTCTAATTGATACTCTTCTTCTACATGAAAGGAGAATAATTGGTTATACGGCGCCTGTGGAAGAAGAGAATCCTTATAACCTTGCTTATATCGGAAATGATCAAGTTATTTTAAGATTCTCCCCAGAAGAAGTTGAGTTGGTCAATGCAATCGGTTCAATTTCAGATACAAGCCTTCGAGAAAAACTTTTTACTGAGTTCAAGTCTCAAGGCTATTTTTTTTCATCTGTTATTCATCCATCTGCCATTATTGCTTCTACAGTAAAGCTAGGAGAGGGTATCCAGATATTAGCAGGAGTTGTTATTCAACCATTTGTGAAAGTTGACGATAATACTATTGTGAATACATCAGCCACTATTGATCATGATTGTTATATAGGTAAACATTGTCATATCGCACCTGGCTGCATATTATCGGGTAGCGTTAACATTGATGAAGGAACTCATATTGGTACAGGATCGACGATTATCCAAAATATTCGTATTGGAAAGAAAGTATTAATCGGAGCGGGTTCCTTAGTCATAAAAGATGTATTAGACAATAAAGTTGTTTACGGTACTCCTGCGAAGGAAGTGATGAAATGAAAAGCTGGAGAGACTTACTCGTTTCTTCTGATACCACAATTTTAGAAACAATGAAAAATATTGACCGTACAGCATCGCAAATTGCACTAGTGGTAGATGGGGAAAATAGACTTCAAGGAACTGTAACCGATGGAGATATTCGAAGAGGGATATTAAAGGGGATCTCTTTAAATGACCCCGTTTCAACTATTATGAACCAAAATCCAATTACCGTTTTCCATAAATCATCAAAACAATCAATAAGAAAAATATTACAGGAGAAGAAGTTACGTCAAATACCTGTTGTCAACAACGATAACCGAGTGATAGATATTATTTTTTCTGACATATTACTAGATTCTAGAGCTTTTGATAATTGGGTAGTGTTAATGGCGGGTGGATTAGGGACACGTTTACGCCCCTTAACAGAGAATGTACCTAAACCAATGCTAAATATCGGGTCAAAACCAATTTTACATACAATTTTAGAAAATTTTATAGATTACGGATTTCATCAGTTTTATTTTTCTGTCAATTATAAAAGAGAACTGATAAAACAATATTTTGGTAATGGAATTCAATGGGGAATAAGCATCGACTATTTAGATGAAAATCAAAGGTTAGGTACCGCGGGGGCCCTTTCCCTTTTCCGAGAAAAACCAACAAAGCCGATTATTGTGATGAATGGAGATATTTTAACAAAAGTGAACTTTCAACAGTTGTTAGAATTTCATGAAAGCCATAGTTCTATGGCAACAATGTGTGTTAGAGAATATCATTACCAAATTCCTTATGGGGTGGTCAGAACAGATGGAGCCACCCTATGTTCTATAGAAGAAAAACCGACGGAAAGACATTTTGTTAATGCAGGAATATATGTGCTTAATCCTGAGGCTTTGGATTTAATTCCAGAAGAAAAATTTTATGATATGCCAACACTTTTTGAAACCTTAATTGCTAAAAATAAAAAAACCTGCGTTTTTCCGATTCGTGAGTATTGGATTGATATTGGAAGAATGAATGATTTTGAAAAGGCAAATATAGAGTTTTCGGAGGTGTTTGAATGATTAATGGCAAAAAGGTTCTTGCGATTATTCCTGCTCGCGGAGGATCAAAAGGGATTCCAAAAAAAAATTTAAAGCTCCTCAAAGGAAAACCGTTAATCGCTTGGACAATAGATGAGGCTAAGCAATCTCAATATATTGATAAATTGATAGTCTCCTCTGATGATGATGAAATTATAAAGGTTTCTAAAGAATGGGGAGCAGATGTGCCCTTTAAAAGACCGCCTCAGCTTGCCCAGGACGATACTCCGGGGATTGCACCTGTTTTACATGCAGTCGAGCAATTTCCAGATTATGATTATGTGGTATTGCTACAACCTACTTCTCCTTTAAGAATCGTTGAAGACATAGATGGAGCGATCGCATTATGTGAAGCGAGGGAAGTTAACTCATGTGTTTCTGTAACCCAATCGTCTACTCCTCCGCAATGGATGTATGAGATTGATGAAAATGGTTTTATGAAATCAATATTACCGCAAATGAATTTACCCTATCAACGACAAAAGGCTCCAACCACCTATGAGTTAAATGGAGCGGTTTATGTGGCGACTAAGAAATCTTTAATTTTAAAGAAGGCATTTCTTCAAGAGGGCACCCTACCATATATTATGCCGCAAAATAGATCGGTTGATATTGATACCTATGAAGATTTTATTTATTGTCAGGTTTTATTAGAACATCAATAATCCGTTTGTTCAAACTGAATTAGAAGGTGAGTTCATGAACATTTTACTAAATATATTTACCGATGACCTTCAAGAGAAAGATTTCCTTGACTTTTCCGAACCATTTGAAACGGAAGGTTACACAGTTTTTAATTTTCAGTACCCTCTTTCGGGATATTATTTGGATATGGTAAGTACACTATTAAATTATCTTTCAAATGAACATGGTGTTACAGCATATGAAACAAGAATTGTTGTACAGTCTAATATAGGAAATTTATTAATTGCTTGGTATCGTGTCTATAATGATGTAATTGATGACTTTATCATAGTAGATAGAAAAATAACCTCTTTTCAATCAGAAGACGAAGGTGAAAGAATACTTATTGAGCAACTGGCTTCACTAGCTGCTATTGAAAAGGATATATGCCATGATCGGTTATATTATCGAAGTAGTCAACCAATATCTCTTGCGTTGTTGCAACCATTTATGAAATGTGGAAAATATAATTTGTTAAAGCCTTTCGAAGAAATAAATTCACAAAGGGTTTTTCCAAAAAGGAAAATTGAGAAGGAATATTATTTTAAGAATTGGAGTTTTAAAAGGAATACCGAAAAAGTGGATGAAAGGATTGATTTAACTCAAAAAGGATTATCTCTATCTAGCATTAATTTAAATGAAATCACTACTCCTTATGGTTTTTATTTTGTTTTTCACCATATATTGAATCTACCAATAGGTGATCTAGAAAAAGCAAAGGCTGCGATGTTATTAAATCAGCATATGAACATCCAAGCTAAAAAGAAAGTGACTGACTATATTATAAATTACCTAACTGTTACAGAAGAAAAACTTTCTTTTAAACAGGTAATTAATTTTTATTCTTTTTTAACTATGTTAGGGACAGACACTAATATTTTAAAAAAACTGCTAGATTACATCAGAAAAGACGAAAACCAATTAGATAAACACTATGCTGTTTTTACAAATGTTTTGTTCTACATTACAAAGGCAAATCAAAAGGAATATGAACGCTATTTTCTAGATCGGATAGAAATAATGCGGAAATTAAAGCGATACTACAAACATTGGCTAAACATAAACCATCAGCGCTCTGAAAATCGTTTAGTCATAGTTACTGGTCAATTATTGAGTTATAACCACGCACCAACCAAAATAGCAATAGATTATGCAAATAATATAATTAAATATTTCCCAAATCTAAAAATTAAAATTGTGGTCGAGGATATGTTTAATTATTCGCCAAATGAGCTCTTTTTTGTTCATCAGTTTTCATCAATTAGTTCAAGAATGCTTAGCAATGAGCATAGAAAATTATTAAATCCATCCATAGAGGTTTATTATTCTGACAACAATTTATCTCGTATCCAACGGTTACAGCAAGATACAGGCGCAATCACTGATTTTAAACCACAGTGGATTTTGAAAATTGGTGCGCCTGATAGTTTGGTTGTTGATCAGTTATTTGATTACTATCCTGTTTTAAGTTTTTCTATGGGGGGGGCAGAGTATTCTGAATTTGTCGATTTACCTTTTGGGGGAAGAACAAGAAATGAAGTATTAATTGAAAGAGAGCAAAAGGGTCTTTCAAATCAAAATTACAACTATAATCAGTTTATAATTGGACTTGATTTTCAAGAGGAAAAAGAAAAGCTTGAAAGAAGTGAATTAGGTTTTTGCGATGAAGACTTTGTTATTGTTACAGTGGGAAATAGACTAGAAAGTGAAATAACAAATGATTTTGTCGATGGAATAAATAAGATTCTTCGGGAAAATGGAAATGTAAAATGGCTAATTGTCGGAACAGATTCGTTATTAGAGGTTTCTAACAAAATGCAGGATCTACTTGGAAACAGTATTAAGTTTATTAGTTATGCCCCAGAGCTAATGAGCATGTATAAGATTTGTGATTTGTATGTAAATCCATTTAGAGTAGGTGGGGGAATAAGCGTTGCAATGGCAATGTTTGCTGGATTGCCTGTTGCAAGCATAAAAGGGGAAACGGATGCAAATATATATGTTTCGCATGAGAAATCACTTAGTAAAAAAGAATATTTTAAGTACATTGTAGATTTAATAGAAGACACTGGTAAGTATAATTATGAAAGAGACTATTTCAAACAAAGAATAGAAACAAAATTTAGTATGAAAAGTTCAATAAATCAAATTCAAAAGTTTTTTTTAGATGCAGAAAACTTATTTTTAAATAGATCAAAAGCATCTTTAATTTAAATGGTGAGTTTTTATGGAAAAATTTATTATGCTTACCCCTTGGGATGAAAAAATTTTTGGAATAAAAACGTATGAGATTATAGAATACAATGAAAAGAGTTTGGAGCAGATAATAAATTTAAAGGGTCATTTTACAATCAAATCACCCCCACTTTCTAATAAATCATTATTGCACAAATATGGATTTTATTATGTAGATACATTATTGGAGCCATTTTGTAAACAACAAAATTTAATAAAATTTGAAGATTCTAATATTCAAATTTCAAAAGAGGTAAATCTTGAAGATATTCTACCAATATGTAATGGAGCATTTGTATATGGGAGATTTCATAAAGATTTTAATTTGCCAGATAACCTTTGTGATAACCGATATAATACATGGTTAAGAGAAATGTATTATGAAGATAATGTTTTTGGAATTTATTATAATGGTGATATTGCGGGTTTTTTTGGATATCGTGAGGATAAAATTCTTTTACATGCATTAAGTGACGAATATAGAGGAAAGGGATTAGGTAAATATTTTTGGTATGCTGCGTATGATTATCTTTTTAATAAAGGCTATAAAGTTTTAAGTAGCTCTGTTTCGGCGTCCAATCTTGCAATTGTTAATTTATATATAAGCTTAGGGTTTAAATTTAGAAACCCTCTGGAAGTTTATCATAAATACGTAGAATAGTCAGTACTCTGTTGTGTAAATAAAGCATTTTTTCTTCTATCAAATAATTAATTCCGGTTGAGAATGTGAAATGAATACTGCATATAATAAGAAAGGATGCTATCATGATTCCTTTTAATATACCACTACATGTCGATAAGGAACTAATATATTTGCAACAAGTTATTAACAATAGAAAAGTATCTGGTGACGGAGAATTTACAAAAAAATGCAATTCATGGATTGAAACCAATTTTAACGTAAAAAAAGCGTTGCTAACTACCTCATGTACACATGCTCTAGAAATGGCAGCAATTCTCCTTGATATTCAAGAGGGTGATGAGGTAATCGTGCCCTCTTATACTTTTGTTTCAACCGCAAATGCTTTTGTTCTACGTGGAGCGAAAATTGTTTTTGTAGATATTAGACCAGATACAATGAACATTGATGAAACAAAAATTGAAGTAGCTATAACCAGTAAAACTAAGGTGATTGTTCCGGTTCATTATGCAGGAGTGTCTTGTGAAATGGATACAATTATGGGATTGGCAGATAAATATAATTTATTTGTAGTAGAAGATTCCGCTCAAGGGGTTATGAGTAAATATAAAGGAAAATCGTTAGGTTCTATTGGCCATTTAGGTACATATAGCTTTCACGAGACGAAAAATTATTCGTGTGGTGAAGGTGGAGCATTGTTAATAAATGATGAAAGATTTATTGAACGTGCAGAAATAATACGAGAAAAGGGAACAAATCGTTCTAGGTTTTTTCGTGGACAAGTAGATAAGTATTCTTGGGTGGATATCGGATCATCGTATTTACCATCTGAATTAAATGCAGCTATGCTATTGGCACAATTAGAGGATACTAAAGTGATAAATAATTATCGAAATAAATTATGGAACATTTATTATAATCATTTATCAAATCTATCTCATATTGAAGTTCCTGCTGTTCCTCAAAATTGCGATCATAATGCACATATGTTTTACATTAAGACCAAAGACTTGAATGAAAGAACAGAATTAATAGAATTTTTAAAGCAGAACGGAGTATTAGCAGTATTTCACTATGTTCCTTTACACAGTTCTGAAGCAGGTTTAAAGTTTGGTGTGTTTTCAGGAATTGATAAGTATACTACAAGGGAAAGTGAAAGATTAATACGGCTGCCTATGTACTATTCTCTTAAGGAGCAGGAAGTATTAAAAATATGTGAACTTATTCACTTTTTTTATGGGGAGACAATGTAGATGAAAGGAATAATTCTCGCCGGTGGAAGTGGTACAAGGCTATATCCACTAACTCAAGTAATGTCTAAACAGTTACTTCCTGTCTATAATAAACCAATGATTTATTATCCTTTATCCGTTCTTATGTTAGCAGGGATTAGGGATATATTAATCATTTCGACACCTATAGACATAAGTCGTTTCAAACAATTGTTTAAGGATGGTTCTCATTTTGGATTAAGAATCTCATATGAAGTTCAAGAAGAACCTAAGGGTTTAGCTGAGGCATTTATAATTGGTGAGGAGTTTATTAATCAAGAGCCAGTTGCACTTATTTTAGGAGACAACATATTTCATGGTCATGGATTAACTACTTTAGTAGAGGAAGCAGCACAATTAAAAGAAGGAGCTATCATTTTTGCATATGCTGTTAAAGATCCTCAACGTTTTGGCGTAGTGAATTTGAACGATAGTGGATTACCGACTTCAATTGAAGAAAAGCCTGAGCAGCCATTATCTAATCTTGCCGTAACGGGGTTGTATTTTTATGACTCAAGTGTTGTCGAAATAGCAAAAAGTTTGCAACCATCAGAACGGAATGAACTTGAAATTACAGATATTAATAAAACTTATTTAGAGCAAGGGGAATTACGGGTTAAACAGTTAGGGCGAGGTTATGCGTGGCTAGATGCAGGGACACACGAATCGTTATTACAAGCATCTACTTTTATTGAAGCAATTGAAAACCGCCAAAGCTTAATGGTAGGTTGTATAGAGGAGATCGCTTGGAGAAAAGGATATATTTCTAATCAGCAGCTAGAGGGGTTAGCCAAGGAATATAAAAATAGCCATTATGGGGAATATTTATTAGGTTTAATAAAGAGTACTTATTGAGGAGATTTTAAATGAACTTGCTAATAACAGGTGGAGCAGGGTTTATAGGCTCGAATTTTATCCCATTTCTATTAGAACGTTATTCAAATGCTCATGTTGTAAACTTGGATAAGCTGACATATGCAGGTAATCTTGACAATCTTAAAGAAGTAGAGAACCATCCGAGATATACGTTTGTTCAAGGAGATATTTGCAACAGCCAACTGGTTCAACACCTTTTTGAACAATATGAATTTAACGGAGTCATTCATTTTGCTGCTGAATCCCATGTGGACAATTCAATTAAAAATCCAGCGGCATTTGTAAAAACAAATGTACTCGGCACATTCACATTATTAGAAGTTGCTCGAGACTATTGGATGGAAGGCTCAAATAAATATAAGACAAAATTTGGAAATGCTAGATTCCATCATATTTCAACTGATGAAGTGTTTGGAACCCTAGGACATGTGGAATATTTTACTGAAACATCACAATATGCACCAAATAGTCCTTATTCTGCAAGTAAAGCATCTTCCGATATGCTAGTACGTAGTTATTTCCACACTTATGGGATGAATGTAGTTACAACGAATTGCTCCAATAACTATGGCCCGAAGCAACATGAAGAAAAATTAATCCCTACGATCATACGAAAGGCTATCGCCTTAGAAGATATTCCGATTTATGGAAATGGTAAGAATATAAGAGACTGGTTATATGTGACAGACCATTGTCGAGGAATTGAGAGAGTATTTTATGAGGGAAAACCTGGAGAAATTTATTTGATTGGCGGGCATAATGAGAAAACGAATATTGAGATTGCAGAAACAATTTGTTCGATCCTAGATAAGGTTAGACCTCTTCATGAAAATAAAAAAGGTATTACAAGCTATAAGCAGTTGATTAAATTTGTTCAAGATCGACCAGGACATGATTTCAGATATGCGATTAATCCTAAAAAGATTGAAACCGAATTAAGTTGGAAACCAGAGTTTTCATTTCAAAATGGGATTAAGGAGACTGTTATGTGGTATTTGTATAGTGCAAAATAAAAGTACAGAGTTATGCAAAGTAAAAGTACATAACCTTGCACTTTTATTTTTATAGAAAAAAAAGACTTGCCAGCTATC
>NZ_JAUSTU010000016.1:0-76052 GCF_030813005.1 Anoxybacillus andreesenii | reverse complement strand
AGAACCCTGAAAGATGATCAGGTTGATAGGTCAGAGGTGGAAGCGTGGTGACACGTGGAGCTGACTGATACTAATCGTTCGAGGACTTAACCAAATAGAAAAGCGGAGGCGACTGCTTAGCTTCGACAGGCGTTGGAGAGCCGGTCATACAAATCCTGGTTTTGGATTTGTGGGAACGGATTGAAACGACCGAGAAGTTAGGAGCCGAAGCTAGACAAGTAAGAAAGCGATATTCAGTAATTTCTCTTCTTCACTCATTATCTAGTTTTGAGGGAATAATTTCTCTTGAAATAATGGTTAAAATCAGTATAATAGAGTATGTCTTGATTATTTGGTCCGGTGACGATGGCGAGAAGGTCACACCCGTTCCCATACCGAACACGGAAGTTAAGCTTCTCAGCGCCGATGGTAGTTAGGGGCTGTCCCCTTGTGAGAGTAGGACGTTGCCGGGCGAGCGAAGAGTATCCAGTAGAGGGTACTCTTTTTCTTTTCAAAAAAATTGTCCGTAAGGACAAGAAGATACCGGAGGCTGCTAAGGATATAATTGCTTCTAATGGGGAAAAATTATACTATTATAGTAAAGGCTGACGATTTAGTCGTTGGCCTTTTTCCATACATAGATGAATGAAAGGAAAATTGTGATGGGTGAGTCGAAAAGAAAACTCATATTTGAGGTAAAAGAAGATGAGACGATAGATGAGTGTCTAGATAGGATTGAGAAGGAAGGTTACACGCCGATTAGAAGAATGGAAAAACCTATTTTTCAAGAAAAGAAAAATGGTTCTTCTGTGGAGTATGAACCCATTGGGAGGCAAATTATCTTTGAAGCAAAGAAAAAAGAGTAGAAAATACGAACATTAGGACAAAGTTGGTATCAAATTGTTCGAATTTTTATTGACACTACCTGTTACTCTTGATAAGATGTTAGTGAAGATAATTGAAACTAAGAGGACGTTTTTGTACGAAATGTCGATTTAGAACGATCTCATCTAAATAAGTGAAAGCCTCATATATAATGGGAATATGGCCCATAAGTTTCTACCCGACAACCATAAATTGTTGGACTATGAGGAAAGTAAATATGACTGGATGACGTATGATTTTTCGCGGGTGTAGTAGTGTGAGGTAGACGGGAAATGAAATCGCCTCATCTATTGATATGCCTAAAATTGATCAATCATGTCCCGGGCAGATTGCTTTCCTACTATAGAGGAAGCAGTCTGATCCGGGTTTTTGTTTTTGGTAGACCTTTACAGATTGTTTAAAATGGAGGAGAGCCATGAACGCACAAGTAGCTGTCATTATGGGAAGTACATCAGATTGGGAAACGATGAAACATGCCTGTGAGGTATTGGAGCAATTGGAGATTCCGTACGAAAAAAGGGTGGTATCGGCCCATCGAACACCGGATCTCATGTTTCAATATGCGGAAAAAGCGAGGGAACATGGCTTCAAGGTCATTATTGCTGGGGCTGGTGGTGCCGCTCATTTACCTGGAATGGTCGCAGCGAAGACAACCTTACCTGTGATTGGTGTGCCTGTTCAATCGAAAGCATTAAATGGATTAGACTCATTGTTATCGATCGTTCAGATGCCAGGGGGCGTACCTGTTGCAACCGTGGCAATCGGAAAAGCAGGGGCTACCAATGCCGGATTATTAGCAGCGCAAATTCTTGGTACTACGGACAAAAACATCGCAGAGAAACTAGACGAGATGAGAGAAAAGACGAGAGAATCTGTCATGGAAAGTAGTGATGAGCTTGTCTAATATCATTTTGCCAGGACAAATGATTGGAATTATTGGTGGTGGCCAATTAGGTCGGATGATGGCACTTGCAGCGAAGGCTCAAGGCTTCCGCATTGCTGTCCTTGACCCAACGGAAGATTCCCCTTGTGGTCAGGTTGCCGATGTGAAAATCGTTGCCGAATACCATGATATGAAGGCGATTCAGGAGCTAGCTGAGGTCAGTAATGTAATTACATATGAATTTGAAAATATTGATGCCGCTGCATTGAATTGGCTTTGTGAACATGCCAACGTCCCTCAAGGGAAAAAGCTCCTTGAAATGACACAGAATCGCATAACGGAAAAGAAGGCAATCGAAAAAGCAGGGGCCGAAGTAGCACCTTATCAAGTGATT
This sequence comes from Anoxybacillus andreesenii, assembly GCF_030813005.1. Taxonomy (NCBI): domain Bacteria; kingdom Bacillati; phylum Bacillota; class Bacilli; order Caryophanales; family Anoxybacillaceae; genus Anoxybacillus; species Anoxybacillus andreesenii. The sequence continues at coordinate 73,911 of NZ_JAUSTU010000016.1, read as the reverse complement.
GAATCCATGGACGATCTCCAGTCTTCCGTCGAGCAACTCGGTTACCCTTGCGTGTTGAAGACCGCAACAGGTGGCTATGATGGAAAAGGACAGCTAGTGCTCCAATATGAAGAGGATTTGACGAAAGCCGAAAAGCTTGTTCAGTCAAATGCATGTGTACTAGAAAAATGGATTTCATTTGAAAAAGAAATCTCCGTTATCGTGACAAGAAATCCAAATGGAGAGACTGTTGTTTTTCCAGTTGGAGAGAATATTCATAAGGACAATATTCTCCATCAAACAATTGTACCCGCAAGGATTCATCAAGAGGCTGAAAAAAAGGCGATTCAGCTTGCTAAACAATTAGCGGAGGCCTTCGAGCTTGTTGGAACATTAGCAGTGGAAATGTTCCTCACGGAAGAAGGGAAAATATACATTAACGAGCTTGCGCCAAGACCACATAACTCGGGGCATTATTCAATCGAGGCCTGCGTGACCTCACAGTTCGAGCAGCATATTCGTGCTGTGTGCAACTGGCCGCTTGGCAGTACAGAGCTATTGAAGTCCGCAATCATGGTGAATATTCTTGGGGAACATCAAGAAAAGGTATTAGACAGAATTTCGAAATACCCGAATTGGAAAATTCACTTGTATGGAAAAGAAGAAGCGAAGATAAAAAGAAAAATGGGCCATGTCACCATTTTACACGATTCAGTGGAGGAAACCCTTTTGGAAATTGACAGCAGTGGAATTTGGGAACAGACAAAGATATAGATCGGGGGATAATAGAATGATTGATCGTTATACAAGACCAGAAATGGGTGCCATTTGGACAGAGGAAAACCGCTTTAAAGCATGGCTCGAGGTTGAAATCTTAGCCTGTGAGGCATGGTCAGAGCTCGGTGAAATTCCAAAAGAAGATGTAAAGCTCCTAAGGGAAAATGCTTCCTTTGATATTCATCGCATAAAAGAAATCGAAGAAGAAACTCGCCATGATGTAGTTGCGTTCACTCGTGCCGTTTCAGAAACATTGGGTGAAGAAAGAAAATGGGTTCATTACGGTCTAACCTCAACAGATGTGGTCGATACAGCCTTATCTTATATCCTAAAGCAAGCCAACGAAATCTTGCTTAAGGACCTGGAGAACTTCATTGAAATTCTCAAAAATAAAGCTCAAGAACATAAATATACCGTGATGATGGGGCGTACCCACGGTGTCCATGCCGAGCCAACGACCTTTGGACTGAAGCTTGCCCTTTGGTATGAGGAAATGAAGCGCAATCTCGAAAGATTCAAGCAGGCTGCAACGGGAATCGAGTACGGGAAAATTTCTGGAGCCGTTGGGACCTATGCGAATATTGATCCATTTGTCGAAAAATACGTCTGCGAAAAGCTAGGCTTACAGCCAGCGCCGATTTCTACCCAGACGCTGCAAAGGGATCGCCATGCGCACTATCTGTCTACAATTGCATTAATTGCGACCTCAATTGAAAAATTTGCAGTAGAGATCCGCGGTTTGCAAAAGAGTGAAACCCGAGAGGTTGAGGAATTTTTTGCGAAGGGGCAAAAGGGATCTTCTGCGATGCCGCATAAACGCAATCCAATCGGCTCAGAAAATATGACAGGGCTTGCTCGTGTCATTCGTGGGCATATGCTAACAGCCTATGAAAATGTGCCATTATGGCATGAGCGTGATATCTCTCATTCGTCAGCGGAGAGAATCATTCTACCAGATGCAACGATTGCCTTGAATTACATGCTTAACCGTTTCGGAAACATCGTCAAAAATTTAACGGTCTTCCCGGAGAATATGAAGCGCAATATGGACCGGACCCTTGGACTTATCTACTCCCAGCGCGTACTGCTCGCTTTAATCGATAAAGGATTAACGCGTGAAGAGGCTTATGATACGGTTCAGCCAAGAGCGATGGAAGCGTGGGAAAAGCAAGTTCCATTTAGAAGCCTAGTAGAGGCAGATGAGACGATTGCCAATAAGCTTTCACCAGCAGAAATTGAGGATTGCTTTGATTACAACTATCACCTCAAACATGTCGATACCATTTTCGAACGGCTCGGTTTGTAATTTCAGGATAAGTGTCCGCCTTGAGCGGACACTGTCCACGAACGGTACCAGGTACCAAATTTTCATAAGGGGGCTCTTATATGGAAAAGAGAGCGTTGTTATATGAAGGAAAAGCGAAGAGAGTGTATGAAACCGATGATGCACAGTTTGTTTGGATTGAGTATAAGGATTCTGCAACAGCCTTCAATGGTGAAAAAAAGGCGCAAATTACTGGTAAGGGCCGCCTAAATAATGAAATTACGAGCTTAATATTTTCAAAACTTGAAAGAGAGGGAATTGCCTCACATTTTGTGAAAAAACTCTCTGAAACGGAACAGTTAGTAAAAAAGGTTAAGATTATCCCTCTTGAAGTCGTGGTCAGGAATGTAGCGGCTGGAAGTTTCTCAAAGAGACTAGGAATTGAAGAAGGGAAGCCGTTAACAAGGCCAATTGTCGAATTTTACTACAAAGACGATGATTTGGGGGATCCATTGTTAATTGAGGATCATATCGAAGAATTGCAGCTTGCTAGAAAAGAAGAAGTTGCCGCTTTGAAATATAAAGCTTTGCATGTCAATAAGGTGCTATCCCATTTATTTCTAGAACTAGGTATTCGTTTGATTGATTTCAAGCTAGAGTTTGGAAAGGATGCAGAGGGGAATATCGTGCTTGCAGACGAAATTTCTCCTGATACATGTCGATTATGGGATGCGAACACAAGTGAAAGACTTGATAAAGATGTGTTCCGCCGAGATTTAGGGAACCTAACGGAAGCCTATGAAAAAATATTAGCAAGACTTGGAGGTCCTTCTCATGTATAAAGTAAAAGTCTATGTAACCTTAAGAGAAAGTGTTCTCGATCCACAAGGGGCGGCTGTAAAGAATTCATTACAATCGTTAAGCTACCACGAGGTAAAGGACGTTCGGATCGGAAAGTATATGGAACTCACAATTGAAAAATCAGAGCGCGCTGTGGAAGAGATCGTGAAGGAAGTGTGTGAGAGCTTGCTTGCGAACCCAGTGATTGAGGATTACCGTTATGAAATTGAGGAGGCTGTTGCTCCGTGAAATTTGCTGTCATCGTGTTTCCAGGCTCGAACTGTGATGTTGACATGTACCACGCCATTAAGGATGAGTTAGGGGAAGAGGTAGAGTATGTATGGCATGATGCCGAAAGCCTCGATGAATTTGATGGCATCCTTTTACCTGGGGGATTTTCCTATGGTGATTATTTGCGCACAGGTGCGATTGCCCGTTTCAGTCGAGTAATGCAGGAGGTTGTAAAAGCAGCACAAGCTGGAAAGCCCGTCCTTGGCGTCTGTAATGGATTTCAAATTTTACTAGAGAGCGGTCTGCTGCCAGGAGCCATGAGAAGAAATGAAAGCTTGAAATTTATCTGTCGACCAACCAAGCTAAAGGTTGAAAACAATCAAACGATGTTCACTTCATTATATGAAGAGGGTGAGCTTGTCACAATTCCAATTGCCCATGGTGAAGGGAACTACTATTGTGATGAAGAAACACTGCAGAAACTAATCGAAAACAAGCAAATTGTTTTTACTTATGAGAACAACCCGAATGGATCGTTAGCCAATATTGCCGGGATTATCAACGAACAGGGCAATGTCCTTGGCATGATGCCACATCCTGAAAGAGCAGTTGACGAATTACTAGGTGGAGCGGATGGATTGAAGCTGTTTAAGGCGATCGTGAAGCAATGGAGGGAAGCAAATGTCATTAAAGCTTGAGCCAAGTCCAGAACAAATTAAACAAGAGAAACTTTATCGAGAAATGGGTTTGACGGATGAAGAGTTTGCGATGGTCGAGGGAATTCTCGGACGCACTCCTAATTATACGGAAACAGGTCTCTTCTCTGTTATGTGGTCCGAGCATTGCAGCTACAAAAACTCTAAGCCTGTATTAAAACGATTCCCGACTAGTGGAGAACGAGTCCTTCAAGGTCCAGGGGAGGGTGCAGGAATCGTTGATATCGGTGACAAACAAGCGGTTGTCTTTAAAATCGAAAGCCATAATCACCCATCCGCCATTGAGCCCTATCAAGGGGCCGCAACAGGTGTGGGTGGAATTATCCGCGATGTCTTTTCAATGGGAGCAAGACCGATTGCCTTATTAAATTCTTTACGATTCGGGGAATTAGATGCTTCTTCTCGTGTACGTTACCTTTTTAAAGAAGTTGTTGCAGGAATTGCAGGCTATGGAAATTGTATCGGAATCCCAACGGTTGGCGGAGAGATTCAATTCGATGCTTGCTATGAAGGAAACCCTCTCGTCAATGCGATGTGTGTCGGCATCATTGATCATAAGGATATTAAAAAGGGTCAGGCTCATGGAGTGGGCAATACAGTGATGTATGTAGGGGCAAAGACAGGCCGTGATGGCATTCATGGGGCCACCTTCGCATCGGAAGAGTTAACCGAAGATTCCGACGAAAAACGCCCGGCCGTTCAGGTGGGTGATCCCTTTATGGAGAAATTGCTCATTGAGGCTTGTTTAGAGCTGATTCAATTGGATGCCCTCGTCGGCATTCAGGATATGGGAGCAGCTGGCCTCACAAGCTCATCTGCTGAAATGGCAAGTAAAGCAGGTTCTGGTATTGAGATGAATTTGGATTTTGTACCACAGCGGGAAACGGGCATGACTGCCTATGAAATGATGCTGTCTGAATCGCAGGAGCGTATGCTGATTGTCGTAAAAAAGGGCCGTGAGCAGGAAATCGTTGATCTTTTTTCCAAATACGGTCTAGAGGCAGTTGCAATTGGACATGTAACCGATGATAAAATGCTTCGCCTCCTTCACAAGGGTGAAGTGGTAGCAAACGTACCAGCTGATGCACTAGCAGAGGATGCGCCTGTGTACCATAAACCGTCTAGTGAGCCTGCTTATTTTCGTGAGTTTCAAGCAATGGAGAACGATATACCACAAGTGGAGGATTATAACGAGACCCTTATAATCCTTTTAAAACAACCGACCATTGCTAGTAAAGAGTGGGTCTACGATCAATATGATCATATGGTCCGAACCAATACGGTCGTCGCACCTGGCTCAGATGCAGCGGTCGTAAGAATTCGTGGAACGAAGAAGGCACTTGCGATGACAACCGATTGTAACTCCCGCTACATTTATTTGGACCCAGAAACTGGCGGAAAAATAGCAGTGGCAGAGGCTGCTCGTAATGTCGTCGCATCAGGTGCTGAACCGTTAGCGATTACAGATTGCTTGAATTTCGGTAACCCAGAGAAGCCAGAAATTTTCTGGCAATTTGAAAAATCTGTTGACGGAATGAGTGAGGCATGCCGTAAGCTAAACGCACCTGTGATCGGTGGAAATGTTTCCTTATACAATGAAACAAATGGAACGGCTGTCTATCCAACGCCTGTTGTCGGTATGGTTGGCTTAGTCGAAGACCTGGAACATATTACGACTCAAGTGTTTAAGGGAGACGGAGATCTGATTTATCTTGTTGGGGAAACGAAGGATGAATTCGGTGGAAGTGAGCTCCAGAAGTTGACCTACGGGAGAATCTTTGGGAAAGCACCAGAAATTGATTTAGATATCGAAGCGAAAGTACAGAAGCAAGTGTTAGCGGCGATTCGTGCCGGCGTTGTGGCTTCTGCCCATGATATCGCTGAAGGCGGTCTTGCTGTGGCTTTGGCTGAAAGCTTATTTGGTACAAAAGGACTTGGCGCCAAGGTTAAGGTGGAAGGGAATATTACCTCTGCTCTCTTCAGTGAATCTCAGTCCCGCTTTATCATTTCTGTGAAAAAAGAGCATCAGGAGCAATTTGAGCAACTAGTTGATGCGGTGAAAATAGGAGAAATCACTGATTCTGCAAAGCTAGAAATCTATGCGAATAATAAGGTTGTCATCAATCAAAAAGTAGCAGACTTAGAGGATGCTTGGAGGGGAGCTATTCCATGCTTGCTGAAATAAAAGGCCTTAATGAAGAGTGTGGCATCTTTGGAGTTTGGGGACATCCGAACGCAGCGCAAATTACTTATTATGGCTTGCATAGTCTTCAGCATCGGGGCCAGGAAGGATGCGGAATTGTGGTAACCGATGGAGAGAGACTGAAGGGAATAAAAGGGGAAGGTCTTGTCACTGAGATCTTCTCCCAGGAAGCCCTGCAGCAATTGAACGGAACGGGGGCCATCGGACATGTCCGTTATGCAACTGCCGGTGGCGGTGGCTATGAAAATGTTCAGCCGCTTTTGTTTCACTCTCAGTCTGGCAGCCTGGCATTAGCACATAACGGAAATCTTATTAATGCCTCGGCATTAAAACAACAGCTTGAAGCGCAAGGGAGCATTTTTCAAACGAGCTCGGACACAGAAGTGCTGGCTCATTTGATTCGCCGGGGAGGGAATACCCCGTTTGTTCAACAGGTGCATAATGCTTTATCGATGCTAAAAGGGGCTTATGCTTTTCTCATCATGACAGAAACCCAGCTGATGGTTGCTCTTGATCCGAATGGGATGCGCCCATTGTCCATTGGGAAATTAGGAGATGCATACTTAATTACCTCTGAAACCTGTGCTTTTGATATTGTAGGAGCAAAATTTGTTCGTGATGTTCAGGCGGGAGAACTGGTTATTATTGATGATGAAGGCATTCGTACCGAACAGTATGTACTTCCAGCGAATCAAGCGATGTGCTCGATGGAGTATGTGTATTTTTCCCGTCCTGACAGTAATATTCAAGGCATCAACGTTCATACAGCAAGAAAGCGTCTTGGGAAGAAGCTTGCCAAGGAAGTGCAGATAGAAGCAGATGTCGTCACAGGAGTGCCGGATTCTAGTATTTCTGTTGCTATCGGATATGCGGAGGAATCGGGAATCCCATATGAAATGGGTTTGATAAAAAATAAATATGTTGGCAGAACGTTCATTCAGCCATCTCAAGTCTTGAGAGAGCAGGGTGTGAAGATGAAGCTGTCGCCTGTTCGTGGTGTAGTAGAGGGAAAACGAGTAATCATGGTGGATGATTCGATTGTACGTGGTACGACAAGCCGGCGCATCGTGACGATGTTGAAGGAAGCCGGAGCGACAGAGGTCCATGTGGTCATTAGCTCGCCGCCGATTCAGCATCCATGCTTTTATGGAATCGACACCTCGACGAAGGAAGAGCTGATGGCTGCTAATCATACGGTTGAAGAAATGAGAGAAATCATCGGTGCGGATTCTTTAACCTTTTTAAGCTTAGAAGGTTTGCTTGAAGGTATTGGCAAGAAAAGCTCGGATGAAAACTGCGGACAATGTGTGGCCTGTTTTACAGGTAAATATCCAACGGAAATCTATCCAACCACGGTTAGAGCCTACGAAAACGTCTAATACAGCGACATGAAAGATGTCGCTTTTCTTTTCTAAAGGTTATTTTTTGGGACGGCTTGAGGCCATTCCATAATATCAAATCATATGAACACAGCATTTCTACAATGAAGGAGGTCTTGAAATGGCAGGCGCATACAAGAGTGCCGGAGTGAATATTGAGGCAGGCTATGAGGCGGTTACTCGAATGAAGAAGCATGTAGCCAGAACGAAGCGGCTAGGCGTTCTTGGTGGACTCGGCGGCTTCGGTGGAATGTTTGACCTATCAGCTCTGAATCTGAAGGAACCGGTTCTTGTCTCCGGCACTGATGGTGTGGGGACAAAGCTAATGCTTGCTTTCATGATGGATAAGCACGACACAATCGGGGTCGATGCTGTTGCCATGTGTGTCAATGATATCGTTGTGCAAGGAGCAGAACCTCTTTATTTTCTCGATTACATTGCCTGTGGCAAGGCAGAACCGGCAAGGATTGAAGCGATCGTAAAAGGGATTGCCGATGGCTGTGAGCAGGCTGGCTGTGCATTGGTTGGAGGAGAAACAGCCGAGATGCCAGGCATGTACAATGCAGAGGAATATGATCTGGCTGGATTTTCTGTCGGTGCTTGTGAAAAATCAGCCCTTATTACAGGAGAGAATATTCAAGCAGGAGATGTCCTTATCGGATTAGCCTCCAGTGGTATCCATAGCAATGGTTATTCTCTCGTGAGAAAAGTTTTCTTTGAGCAAGCGAAGATGTCCCTACATGACCATGTGGAAGAGCTTGGTTGTACCCTTGGGGAGGAACTACTACGCCCGACCAAAATTTATGTCAAACCGCTGTTAGCTGCGATGAAGAAATTTGACATAAAAGGAATGGCGCATATTACTGGCGGAGGCTTCGTTGAAAATATTCCACGTATGCTTCCGGCAGGACTTGGGGCAGAACTCGACGAGAGCGGCTGGGAAATCCCTCCTATTTATACATTGATGGAGAAGCTCGGAAACCTTGAACGAGACGAAATGTACAATATTTTTAATATGGGAATGGGTATGGTTGTTGCAGTAAACCCAGAACATGCCGAAGAAGTCATTCAGTATTTTAATGATTTAGGGGAAAAAGCCTATCAACTTGGCGTTGTTTCCAATCGAGAAGGCATTCTGATGAGCGGGCGGAGGTTAGGATGAAAAGAATCGCCATATTTGCTTCAGGGAGCGGGAGTAATTTTCAAGCGATCGTGGATGCGAAAAAGAAGGGTGAACTCGCTGCCGATATTTGCTTGCTCGTTTGCGACAAGCCGAATGCTTATGCGATCGAGCGGGCGCGCAATGAAAACATCCCTACCTTTGTCGTTCAAGTGAAGGATTATCCGAAAAAGGAAGATTATGAGTTCGCTATATTAACGCAATTACGAGATTATGAGGTTGATTTTATCGTTTTGGCTGGCTATATGAGGTTAATTGGCCCTACTCTTTTAGAGGAATTTGAGGGAAAAATCATTAATATTCATCCGTCCTTACTGCCTGCTTTTCCGGGGAAGGATGCCATCGGTCAGGCGCTGGCAGCAAAGGTGAAGGTAAGTGGTGTGACCGTTCACTATGTTGATGCAGGCATGGATACGGGTCCAATTATTGCGCAAAGGGCAATCAATATAAGTGAGAGCGAAACACGAGAGTCCTTACAAACGAAAATTCATGAAATCGAGCATGAGCTTTACCCATCGGTCATTGAACAACTGCTAACAAAAAGCGGGGAGGTCATTTGAATGAAAAAACGGGCATTAATCAGTGTTTCAGATAAAAGCGGCATTGTTGAATTTGCGAAGAAATTAAGTGATTTAGGTTATGAAATCATTTCAACAGGTGGAACGAAAAAGGCGTTAGAAGAGCAGCAAATTCCTGTTATCGGTGTGAGTGAGGTAACTGGGTTTCCGGAAATTTTGGAGGGACGGGTTAAAACGTTAAATCCATATATTCATGGGGGACTTCTTGCGAAATTTGCGGAAAAAAGTCATCAGGAGGAGTTGGCTGAACACGATATTGAGCCCATACATATTGTCTGTGTGAATCTGTACCCCTTCCAGCAAACGATTGCGAAGCCAGATGTCACGGTGGAGGATGCAATTGAGAACATCGATATTGGTGGGCCAACGATGCTCCGTGCCGCAGCAAAGAATCATGAATATGTGACAGTTGTCGTCGATCCGGCAGATTATAATGTGGTGGTTGAGGAAGTGCAGAATAAGGGAGAGACATCGATTAAAACCCGCCGTAAGCTCGCAGCCAAGGTTTTTCGCCATACAGCGGCCTATGATGCAATGATTGCGGAATACATGACCGAGCTTGCAGAGGAGGAAACACCGGAAAAATTAACGGTTACCTATGAGTTAAAGCAATCTCTCAGATACGGTGAAAATCCTCACCAAAAGGCAGCTTTTTACCGTAAGCCATTGGGATCTGTTTTTTCCATTGCGAATGCCACTCAGTTACATGGCAAAGAATTATCCTACAATAATATTAACGACGCCGATGCAGCTCTGCAAATCGTAAAGGAATTTACCGAACCAGCAGCTGTAGCTGTAAAACATATGAATCCTTGTGGAGTAGGGACTGGCGAGGATGTATTCAATGCTTTTACGAGAGCATTTGCCGCTGACCCTGTTTCTATTTTTGGTGGAATTGTGGCCTTCAATCGTGAAGTGGACAAGGTGACGGCAGAAAAGCTACATGAAATCTTTCTTGAAATTGTTATTGCACCATCTTTTTCAGAGGAGGCTCTGGGAATCTTAACTGGAAAGAAAAATCTCCGTCTCTTAACGATTCCATTTGATGAACAGGCGAAGGCAGAGATGAAATTGACCTCCATTGAGGGCGGTTTGCTTGTTCAGGAGCAGGATCGCTTCTCCCTAAAGGAAGCAAGCATTTCAGTTCCAACGAAGCGAGAGCCTACGGATGAGGAATGGAAGGCACTGGAGTTCGGTTGGAAAATTGTGAAGCATGTTAAATCCAATGCGATTGTTGTAAATAGCGAAAATATGACATTAGGAATCGGTGCGGGGCAAATGAATCGTGTCGGCGCTGCCAATATTGCGCTTGAGCAGGCCAATACCAAAGCGAACGGGGCTGTGCTCGCATCGGATGCCTTTTTCCCGATGGATGATACGGTCGAGGCTGCGGCCAAAGCAGGCATTACTGCGATCATTCAGCCCGGAGGCTCGATTCGTGATGAGGATTCGATTAAGAAGGCGGATGAGTACGGCATTGCGATGGTCTTTACTGGGGTAAGGCATTTCAAACATTAGGGCTGTTTCAAAGTAAGTGTTGTTCTTAGCCTTATACGTGTGCGTGAGCGGGTTTTATTCGGTACGAAACTATCGTGAACGTACACGTGTAAGGCGGTATGCTGCTCAATGATACATAGTAACTGGGCCAAATTAAAATGGTTTGGAGGTAGGGTGCATGAAGATATTAGTGGTCGGACGTGGCGGACGAGAGCATGCGATTTGTCGCAAGGTAAGTGAAAGTCCCGTCGTCGATAAGGTATTTGTAGCTCCTGGGAACGATGGGATGACGGATGTAGCTGAGCTTGTTGCTATTGAAGAGAATGATCAGGAAAGGCTAGTTGATTTTGCCTTGTCCGAACATATTGATTTAACGATCATCGGACCAGAGGTACCATTACTAGCTGGGTTAGCAGATCGGTTTCGTTCTGAAGGGCTAGCTGTATTTGGACCAAGCCAAAAAGCCGCTGAGATCGAGGGAAGTAAATCATATGCTAAGAATCTGATGAAGAAATATGCCATTCCTACGGCGGAATATGAAGTGTTTACGGATTATGAGTCGGCAAGAGCCTATGTGCTAAAAAAGGGAGCACCAATTGTCATTAAAGCGGACGGTTTAGCAGCGGGGAAGGGTGTTACTGTGGCTCTGACACTCGATGAGGCCTTAACTAGCCTAAAGGAAATGATGGAAGATGAGAAGTTCGGTGATGCTTCCTCCACGGTTGTTGTTGAGGAGTTTCTTGCTGGTGAGGAATTCTCGCTTATGGCATTAGTGAATGGGGAGAATGTAATTCCACTTGAGATTGCGCAAGATCATAAAAGGGCTTTTGAAGGTGACAAAGGTCCAAATACCGGTGGAATGGGAGCCTATTCTCCAGTACCACAAATTGGTGATGATGTGATTCAAACGGCGATATCCACTATTTTAGAGCCAACAGCAAAAGCACTTGTCAAAGAAGGCAGGAGCTTCTGTGGAATTCTCTATGCAGGCCTGATCAAGACCGAGAACGGTCCGAAGGTTATTGAGTTTAATGCTCGTTTTGGTGACCCTGAGACACAGGTCATTCTTCCGCGCATGAAAACGGATTTAGTTCAAGTAATAGTAGAATTGCTGGATGGCAAAGAGCCGCAAATTGAATGGGATAATGAGGCTATGATCGGTGTGGTTGTCGCTGCAAAAGGCTACCCGGACTCCTATGAAAAGGGTGCTCCATTAATAGGAATTGAAGAAATCTCTTCAGAGTTATTTGTATTTCACGCTGGTACGAAGAAGAAGGATTCCCGTTTTGTGACGAATGGTGGACGTGTTTTATTGGTCGGGGGGAAAGCAACTACTTTGGAAGAAGCACAGTCCCTTGTCTATAAAGAATTGGAAAAGCTTCAGTGTGAGGAGATTTTTTACCGCAAAGATATAGGCTTTAAAGCTATCGAGCCTGTTTTCGATTAGATTTTCTAATATACACAAATAAAAGGGCTACGATGCTCCCAATCAAGACCGTAAGTACAAATGACATATCCGTGAAATATTCCCAAAACATTTTTCTCAGCTCCTTTACTCATCCCCCCTCATAAAGGGGGGAATTCTTTAGGTTTGATTAAATGGAAGGATCTCATTCAGTCCTGTGTCTAGCCCATCCTTATTGTTATTTCCATCCATCATGTCTTGTCCCTTTTCAACCAATGCAGTTACAGGGCAATACTTGACAATGCCTTCCCCAACCTTCATTGCTCCCATGATTGCCATGTATAAATACCTATCCCGCCATGGTCTTTTCACCATTTTGGCTGTGCTCCAAGCGAGGATCGTCAAACCACATGTGATTCGGATGAGTGCGTTTAATGTCCCGATGTTTTGCTTTACTTTCAATATGGTCACTCCTTCACATTTTTTTAATATATTTTTTTAATTCTTTAATGCGTTAAACGACGAATTATGGTACTCTATTATAGAAGATATGAAAGGGTTTTCTTTCCTTTCAATGGCATTGTTAATGTTTTTCTCAGTATGACGAGCAACGAACTACACATAAGGCGGCATGATTAAACAGTCCTTTTTTTAAAAATAGAGCCAATGTCAATACATCACAGTATTTTCAAAAGGGAGGGAGCATTGTGCTAGAACAACGGTATCGTTGGAAGAACAAACAGATTAGAGAGCATGTTTCCGTCTTAGATGGGAAGCTGGCACCAACGATCTTATTAAAAGATGCATGTTATTTAAATCAGGTTTTTCGAAAATGGGTAACAGCTAATATATGGATTTATGAGGATCGAATTGTCTATGTGGGTGACAAGCTACCAGACAATATGTCAAGCTGTGAAGTCGTCGATTGTGCGGGCCAATATCTAGTCCCTGGCTATATTGAACCACATGCACACCCATTTCATTTATATAATCCCCATTCGTTAGCTAGGTATGCATCTCAATTTGGAACGACTACATTAATAAATGACAATATGATGCTCCTTTTGCAGTTAGAAAAAAAGAAAGCGTTTTCTTTGCTAAGGGAGTTGAGAAATATCCCGACATCCATGTATTGGTGGTGCCGATTTGATGCACAAACTGAAATTCTTGATGAGGTGGATATTTTTTCCCATGCCGATGTGAAGTCCTGGCTTGAGCATGATGCGGTATTGCAGGGTGGAGAGCTAACGGGTTGGCCGAAGCTTTTAGATGGGGACGATATGATGCTTCATTGGATTCAAGAAACAAAGAGGATGAGGAAGAAGATTGAAGGTCACTTTCCAGGAGCTTCGGAAAAAACATTGGCCAAAATGACTTTGTTTGGTGCAGATTGTGATCATGAAGCCATTAACGGGGAGGAAATTTATCATCGGCTGATGCAGGGATACATGGTTTCGTTAAGACATTCCTCGATTCGCCCTGATTTACCGGTTCTTCTTGATGAAATTCAAACACTAGGCATTGAACATTATGATCAGTTTATGTTTAATACAGATGGTTCGTCGGCTTCCTTTTACGAGGCTGGAATTATTGATAACATGATTCGGATGGCCATCGAAAAGGGTATCCCAGTCGTGGATGCCTATAATATGGCAACAATTAATGTCGCCCGTTATTATAATTTGGAGTATCTACATGGAAATATTGCGACAGGAAGAGTTGCGAATATCAATTTCCTTGAGAATGAGAAGAATCCTACACCTGTTTCTGTTTTGGCAAAGGGAAAGTGGGTCAAACGGGATGGGAACATCATCGATCAATATAACGATATCAATTGGCAGGAGCATGGTTTAGATGCATTGAACATTGATTGGGATTTAAGCCCTGATGATCTTCAGTTTTCAATGCCATTTGGTATTCAAATGGAAAACTCTGTTATTACGAAGCCGTATTCCATATCTATTGATTCGAATTATGATCAAATCTCTGATTCCCATGATGAGTGTTTTTTTATGCTCATTGATCGGGAAGGAAAATGGAGAATTAATACGGTCGTAAAAGGATTTGCGAAAAGCCTCCCAGGCCTTGCGAGCTCTTATTCTTTCACTGGTGATATCGTCCTTATCGGGAAGGATAAAAATGAAATGCTTAGAGCTTTTAATCGCTTAAAGGAAATAGGCGGAGGAATTGTCGTTAGTGAGGCTCAAGAAATAGTCATGGAAATTGCTTTGCCACTCAAAGGAGTTATGTCCGATAAAACGGTCGAAGAGCTTATTGAGGACGAGAAAAAACTCTCCTCTTACTTAGTTGAAAGAGGCTATAAATTTAACGATCCGATTTATTCATTATTATTTTTTACATCCACTCATTTACCATACATTCGGGTCACCCAACAGGGGGTTTATGATGTTATGAATAAAATGGTACTCTTTCCAACTATAGTGCGTTAAAATATAAAAGGATTTTTCTATATGAGATAGGGAGTGCATTATGAAGCGGAGATGGATCGTTCTCATGGCAGTCTTCATTGCTGTATTGGCGGGCTGCAGTGATAAAAAAGAAACGGTAAAAGAACATGAAGAAAAAGAAGTAACCGACGTGACCAAAAAAGAAAAAGAAGTCTTTCCATATCAAGCTCCATTAACAGGAGTAGGGCTTAAAGAGGAGCCTTCAGGACGTGCCTACGCAGTGATGATTAATAATGACCCAAAAGCTCGCCCGCAATCAGGCTTTCATAAGGCAGATATCGTGTATGAATTATTAGCAGAAGGCAATGTCACACGCTTTCTTGCCATTTTTCAAAGTGAACAAGCCGATCGGATAGGACCGGTTAGAAGTGCTAGAGATTATTTTATTGAATTAGCAAAGGGCTATGATGCTCTTTATATTGCACATGGGTATAGCCCAGAGGCTAAGAAAATGCTTGATAATGGATATGTTGACCATATAAATGGGATGCAATATGATGGTTCTTTGTTTAAGAGAGACAAGAGCCGGGTGGCACCGCATAACTCCTATATTACTTCGGAGAATGTCCTAAAAGGAGCAGAGAAGATTGGCTATGATATGGATCAGCCTCCTTCTGCTTTAACCTTTTTAACAGAAAAAGAGATAGAACAGTTGGATGGAGAAAAGGCAACATCCGCTTTGATTTCTTATTTCTCCAGTAATTTGTTTAATGTTCAATATGAATATGACGAGCATGAAAAGAAATATAAACGTTATTCCAATGGCGAACTGACGGTTGACTCAGATTCAAAAGACCCTCTTCTTTTAGATAATATCCTCATCCTAGAAGCGGAGCATAAGGTGATTGACAGCGAGGGAAGACGGGAAATCAATTTAGCTTCTGGCGGAGATGCCTACTTGCTACAAAGAGGGCAATGGAAGGAAGTTGAATGGAAGAACCAAGGAGGCAAGCTTCTTCCTTTCGCAAATGGACGAGAAGTCGGATTTGTCCCTGGAAAAACATGGATCAATATCGTTCCATCCGGTAAAGGATTAGAACAAATTGTTTCTTTTGAAGCGCAGTAACTATAACGCCATCTAAAAGGGGTAGACATATGCAAATAGATAAGCTAAGAGGGAAAGAACTTGATCAATTATTCAATGCCATTTTGTCCTTAAATGATTTAGAGGAATGCTATCGTTTTTTTGATGATTTATGTACTGTGAACGAAATACAATCACTAGCGCAGCGTTTGGAGGTTGCGCGCATGCTCCGTGAGGGTAAGACCTATCACAAAATTGAAACAGAGACAGGTGCAAGTACGGCGACTATATCCCGTGTAAAGCGATGCTTAAATTATGGAAATGACGCCTATGAGTTAGTGCTTGAAAGGATTAAGGATGAAAAATAAAATTCAGAAGGACCGAGGAACAAGACACGATTCCTCGGTTTTCATTTTTTAAATACTGCTTCAAATGGTATAATGTTGGAATGGAATAATTGATTGGAGGAAGCTGGACGTGTACGATGTTCGTGAATGGCGCCATGCATTTAAGCTGGACCCGAATAAGGAAATTTCTGATGAGAATCTTGAAAAGCTATGTGAGTCTGGAACAGATGCCATTATTATAGGTGGCACTGACGGTGTGACTCTTGAAAAAGTACTAGACCTGATGGCGAGAGTTCGCAGGTACACGGTACCATGTGTATTGGAAATTTCCAATATCGAATCTA
This sequence comes from Anoxybacillus andreesenii, assembly GCF_030813005.1. Taxonomy (NCBI): domain Bacteria; kingdom Bacillati; phylum Bacillota; class Bacilli; order Caryophanales; family Anoxybacillaceae; genus Anoxybacillus; species Anoxybacillus andreesenii. The sequence goes on along the minus strand of NZ_JAUSTU010000016.1, from coordinate 57,679 downwards.
TTACTCCGGGCTTTGACCTATATTTTATCCCATCTGTGTTAAATAGCACGAATCCCAAATGGATCATTGATCTGCATCATGAAGCGGTCAAAGAATTTGGCGACATCATGAACTGGGAGGAAATCATTTTTCAAGGCTATTGTATTCTTAATGAAGATTGTAAGGTAGCTAAATTAACAAATGCACGGACGAATTTGAGTACGGATGATGTCATCGCATATGCAAGGCTTGCGGAAAAAATGTTCCATCACCCCGTATTTTATCTTGAATACAGCGGAAGCTATGGAGATCCGAGTCTTGTACAAGAAACCAAGCAGGTGCTAGAGCGGACGACCCTCTTTTATGGAGGCGGAATTAAGACGCTAGAACAAGCAAGGGAAATGTCTGCCCATGCAGATGTGATTGTGGTAGGGAACTCGATTTATACAAACTTCGATTATGCATTAGAAACAGTGAAAATAAAGTTTGAATGAAATAACAAGTTCGATTACAATGGTTATAAGAACGTATGTTTGTATGGTGGTGTAAAAATGCAATATTTAACGGATAAATTGCTAAATGGACTAAACCCAGAACAGCAGAAAGCCGTCAAAACAACTGAAGGCCCTTTGTTGTTGATGGCGGGAGCAGGCAGTGGTAAGACGAGGGTATTGACCCATCGAATTGCCTATCTCATGGTAGAAAAAAGAGTCAACCCCTACAATATTCTTGCCATCACTTTCACAAATAAGGCTGCTCGGGAAATGAAGGAACGAATCTATAAAATGATGGGTGGGGTAGCTGATGAAATTTGGATCTCAACCTTCCACTCCATGTGTGTACGAATTCTCCGTCGAGATATTGATCGAATGGGCTACAACCGCAACTTCACCATTTTAGATACGACGGATCAGCTTTCGGTCATCAAAAACATTCTAAAGGAAAAAAACCTCGACCCAAAGAAATTTGATCCACGGGCGATTTTGGGCTCTATCAGCAGTGCGAAAAACGAATTAAAAACTCCAGAGGATGTAGGAAAGCTTGTCGGGGATTACTATGACAGGATTGTTAGTGAAGTGTACGAGCTCTACCAAAAGCGCCTTCGCAAAAATTCAGCTCTTGATTTTGATGATTTAATTATGCTGACGATCCAGCTTTTTAGTAGGGTTCCTGAGGTGCTGGAATACTATCAGCGAAAATTCCAATACATCCATGTGGACGAGTATCAGGACACAAACCGTGCTCAGTATATGCTCGTTAAGCTACTGGCAAGCCGTTTTCAAAACCTATGTGTCGTCGGAGATTCCGACCAATCGATTTATAGGTGGCGGGGTGCTGATATTGCCAATATTCTATCCTTTGAAAAAGATTATCCAAATGCAAAGGTTATTCTTTTAGAACAAAATTACCGTTCCACGAAAACTATTCTCCAAGCAGCCAATGAAGTGATCAAGAATAATCTCAATCGTAAGCCTAAGAATCTTTGGACGGAAAATCCCGAAGGAAACCAAATCTTCTATTATCGGGCCGATAGCGAACAAACGGAAGCGCAGTTTGTTGCTGGGAAGATTAAAGAGCAGGTTGAAAGTGGCAAGCGAAAGTATTCTGACTTTGCGATCCTTTACCGAACGAATGCACAATCACGTGTAATGGAGGAAGTCCTCCTTAAATCAAACATTGAGTACTCTATCGTCGGTGGAATAAAGTTCTACGATCGAAAGGAAATCAAGGATATTCTTGCTTATTTAAGACTGATTGCCAACCCAGATGATGATATCAGTTTGCAGAGGGTCATCAATGTGCCAAAGCGTGGAATTGGCGCAAGCTCTATCGATAAGCTTGCTAATTTTGCTGATATGCATGATATTTCCATGTTTGAAGCCCTTGAATCGATTGATTTAATTGGTTTAAGTCCAAAAATAACGAAGGCAGCAGCAGAATTCCGTGATTTAATAAAAGGCTACACAGGCATGCAGGATTTTTTATCAGTAACTGAGCTCGTAGAGGAAGTCCTCGAAAAGTCCGGTTATCGTGAAATGCTAAAGGCAGAGAAGTCGATTGAAGCAGAGAGCCGTCTCGAAAATATTGATGAATTCATGTCGGTAACGAAGAGCTTTGAGGAAGGAAATGAAGATAAAAGTTTGGTCGCCTTCTTAACCGATCTAGCCCTTGTTGCAGATATTGATCAATTGGAGGATGACGAGGAAAAGACCAATACAGTTGTCTTGATGACCCTCCATTCGGCAAAGGGCCTAGAGTTCCCAGTCGTATTCCTCATGGGACTTGAGGAAGGGGTGTTCCCACATAACCGTTCTCTCATGGAGGAAGCGGAAATGGAGGAGGAAAGACGTCTCGCCTACGTGGGAATTACTCGTGCGGAAGAAGAACTCTATATCACAAACGCACAAATGCGCACGCTGTTTGGAAGAACCAATATGAATCCACCATCTCGTTTTATTCGTGAGATTCCAGAGAATCTGATCGAGGGCCTTCAACCAAAGCAAAGGACGACCAACCCATTTGCCTCTCCTGCAAGACCGACGGTTAGACCTGCTGTCAGACGCCCTGTTACAACAGCGACAGGCGGAGATGAAATTGGCTGGAAAGTCGGAGACAAGGCACAGCATGGAAAATGGGGTGTCGGAACGGTTGTCAGTGTCAAAGGGGAAGGAGAAAGCATGGAGCTGGATATTGCTTTTCCGAGCCCAACTGGAATCAAGAGACTTCTTGCTAAGTTTGCACCAATTCAAAAAGTGTAAGTGAAAGGGCTGGGATCATGGACCTTCAAACCGCTGAAAAAGAAGTGAAAGAGCTTCATCAATTGTTAAATCAATATAATTATGAATACTATGTGCTCGATCAGCCATCCGTTCCAGATGCTGAGTACGATCGGTTGATGCAAAAGCTTATACAGCTTGAGGAAGAGTTTCCTCAGCTGAAGACATCCGATTCCCCGACCCAGCGTGTCGGTGGACAGGTTCTTGAAATGTTTGAAAAGGTTCAGCATGAAATTCCCATGCTAAGCCTTGGAAATGCTTTTAATGAGCAGGATTTAAGGGATTTTGACCGACGAGTTACACAAGCGGTTGGAGAGGATCACTCCTATGTATGTGAGCTGAAAATCGATGGATTAGCTGTGTCACTACGCTATGAAGATGGCCTGTTTGTCCAGGGCTCGACCCGTGGGGATGGCACCATTGGTGAGGATATCACTTCCAATTTGAGGACGATTCGCTCCATTCCACTTCGCTTGAAGGAGAATATTTCGATTGAGGTTCGTGGAGAAGTGTTTATGCCAAAGCGCTCATTTGAAGCATTAAACAAACTGAAGATGGAGCGAGAGGAAGAGCCATTTGCAAACCCTCGCAATGCGGCTGCAGGCTCCTTAAGGCAACTGGATACAAAAATTGCCGCATCAAGGAATCTCGATATCTTCCTTTATAGTATTGCCGATACCGCTCAACTCGATGTTGATTCACATAGCGGCGCTCTAAGGTTTTTGGATCAGCTCGGCTTTAAAACAAACCAAGAAAGAAGAACCTGTGAAACAATAGATGAGGTCATTCAGTTTGTCCAAGAATGGACGGAAAAAAGGCCTCAGCTTCCCTATGAAATCGATGGATTAGTAGTCAAGGTAGACGCTTTAGAGCAGCAGGAGCAGCTTGGGTTTACTGCTAAAAGTCCTCGCTGGGCCATCGCTTATAAATTCCCTGCTGAGGAAGTCGTCACTACCCTAAAAAGTATTGAGCTTAGCGTCGGTCGGACGGGGGTTGTTACTCCTACGGCGATTCTAGAGCCTGTGCGAGTGGCCGGAACAACCGTGCAAAGAGCTTCTCTTCATAATGAGGATTTGATTAAAGAGAAGGACATTCGAATCGGCGATCAGGTGGTTATCAAGAAAGCAGGGGATATCATTCCAGAGGTCGTGAATGTCCTCATTGAAAGACGGACTGGAGAAGAAATAGAATTTCAAATGCCTTCTCATTGTCCGGAGTGCGAAAGTGAGCTCGTGCGCTTAGAGGGAGAGGTGGCCCTTCGTTGTATAAATCCGAAATGTCCGGCGCAAATTCGCGAGGGCTTAATCCACTTTGTTTCACGAGATGCAATGAATATTGACGGACTTGGGGAAAAGGTCATTAGTCAATTATTCGCAGCAGAGCTTATCCAGGATGTAGCCGACATTTACAAGCTAAAGAGAGAACAGCTTCTCGAGCTTGAGAGAATGGGTGAAAAATCAGTCAATAATTTATTGGAGGCCATCGAAGCATCGAAGAGTAATTCTCTAGAAAAACTGCTCTTTGGGCTAGGCATCCGACATGTTGGTGCGAAGGCGGCAAAGACGTTAGCAATGGAGTTTGAAACGATGGAAGGGCTTGCTAATGCCACCTATGAACAACTGACAGCCATTAATGAGATTGGAGACAAAATGGCCGATTCCATCGTCTCTTATTTTGAGCTTGACGAGGTGAAGGAGCTGCTTAAAGAGCTGCAGGACTTCGGGGTAAATATGGTCTACACTGGACCTAAGGCTGTTTCTGCTGAGGACTCATCCTCCTTTTTTGCAGGAAAGACGGTCGTTCTAACTGGAAAGCTCGAACAGCTGACAAGGAATGAAGCAAAGGAAGCCATTGAGCGCCTTGGAGGGAAAGTAGCAGGAAGTGTCAGTAAGAAGACCCACTTAGTCATTGCTGGGGCCGATGCTGGATCAAAGCTAGCAAAGGCAGAGGAGCTAGGCATTGAGGTCTGGAATGAGGAGAAACTAGTGGAAGAATTGGAAAGCTCAAATTGAAAATGAAGATACAATAAGAGGTGTAAGTACCATGAGAAAAATCTCAGTGGTCGTTTTAGCATTTGTCCTGCTCCTTACGGGCTGTGCCCCTAATTTCCAGAAGGATCAGCAGATTGTTCAGGAGAAGGACGATTCGAAAAAGAAAGCGATTATCCCAAAATATAAAATTTCTGATCAATATTATCAAACGATTTTACCCTTCGAGCCTTCAGAAGCTAGAGGAGTGATAGTGGGTCAGCTAAATACACGGTATGATATTGATGAATTTGAAACAGGTCTGATGCGAATTGCTCGAAATACATTCAGCCCTGATAAATACTTGTTTCAGGAAGGTCAATATCTTGATGGAAAAAAGGTAAAGCTTTGGTTGAACCGTGAATATACGGATGAACAAGTAAAGGCGAAGAAGATGAAGCCTGAAGAAAATATTGGTCTAAATCCGGTCGATCCTGGTGTTGGTGATGCAAAAACGAGGAATGAAGAGAACCCAATTTACTTGGCTCATATTCTCGAGCATAATTATCTAGTCAAAGGAGAAGATGGAACAGCTCGTCTAGGTGGCGTTGTTATTGGTCTAGCTCTAAATAGTGTTCATTACTATCAGGAGATTAAATATGGCCCAACCTACGAAAAGAAGATTTCACACGAAAAGCTTGATAAGGAAGGCAAAAAGATTGCAGAAGAAGTCGTGGGACGCTTACGGCATATCAAAGGCCTAGAAAAGGTCCCAATCACGATTGCTCTCTTTGAGCAGGAAAGCCGCTCTAGTGTCGTGCCAGGGAACTTTTTTGCCTATGCCAATGTCGGAGAAGGAAGCTCCAAAATTGGTGGCTGGGAGAATGTGAGGGAAGATTATGTATTGTTTCCTTCCGATGATGCGACGAAAAACCACCGTGATGACTTAACAGCCTTTTCGAATTTTAAGCAGGATGTGGAGGAGTACTTCCCTAATTTTAATGGGGTCACAGGAAGGGCCTTCTACATCGATAATGAGCTCCAGGAATTGAACATTAACATCAATATGCAATTCTATGGAAAAGCCGAAGCGGTTGGCTTTACGCAGTATGTTGCCGGCTTGGTACTTGAGCATTTTCCAGATTATATTTCGGTAGAGGTTAATATTACTTCCGTAAATGGGCAGGAGGCATTGATCGTCCGAGACGTCGATCAGAAAGAACCGTTTGTGCATATCTATCATTAAGGCTCTTTTCTCAAACATTGTCGCTTTTGGACAAAAGATGAATCAAATATAACTTAATTTTATGCAATTTATCCATTGAAGCAACGGAGAAAAGAGCTGCTTTCTTAATCCGTGTGCCATGTCTGGTACAAAACGCAATGGTTGGCATTAAAACCATTGCAAAACAACAATCCGTACGAAAAACAGCCATCAATAGAGACAGGGTTTCTTAACCTGTCTCTATTAATTTTCCTTCAACTCTAAACAATCGATTATTTCGAATATTGAAGGAAAAGTAGAAAACTGATAGAATGTGAGTGGATGTTTTTGCAACTAGTATAGAGGAGGCGATCAATTTGGTACAGCCATATAAGCATGAACCGTTTACAGATTTTTCGGTAGAAAAGGAAAGAGAAGGCTATCTTCAAGCCTTGAATACAGTCGAGGGCTATTTAGGTCAGGATTATGATTTGGTCATTGGGGGAGAGCGAATCTCAACCGAGGACAAAATCATTTCTATTAATCCAGCAAATAAAGAGGAAATCATCGGTCGTGTGTCAAAGGCAAACAAGGAGCTTGCAGAGAAAGCTATGCAGGCTGCGGTGAAAGCGTTTCAATCATGGAGAAAGGCGAAGCCTGAAATGCGTGCGGATGTCCTGTTCAAAGCAGCTGCGATTATTCGTCGTCGTAAGCATGAATTCTCAGCTCTATTGACGAAGGAAGCGGGTAAGCCGTGGAGAGAGGCGGATGCGGATACAGCTGAAGCGATTGACTTCCTCGAATACTATGCACGACAAATGCTGCGAATCAAAGACGGTGTTCCAGTCAACAGTCGTCCAAATGAATATAATCGATATAACTATATTCCGCTCGGTGTTGGCGTAATTATTTCGCCGTGGAATTTCCCGCTTGCGATCATGGCAGGAACAACGGTGGCGGCAATTGTATCAGGGAATACGGTACTTTTGAAGCCGGCATCGACAACTCCAGTCGTAGCGGCAAAATTTGTCGAAGTGATGGAGGAAGCGGGCTTACCTGCTGGCGTGCTGAACTTTGTGCCAGGAAGTGGGGCTGAGGTTGGAGACTATTTAGTGGACCATAAGGATACTCGCTTTATTAGCTTCACAGGCTCCCGTGACGTTGGTCTTAGAATATATGAACGTGCTTCGAAATTAAATGAAGGTCAAATCTGGTTGAAGCGTGTCATTGCGGAAATGGGCGGTAAAGATACGATTGTCGTAGACAAAGAAGCCGATCTTGAGCTTGCGGCGCAATCGATCGTTGCCTCTGCCTTTGGATTCTCCGGACAAAAATGTTCGGCTTGTTCCCGTGCGGTTGTCGTAGAGGATGTATATGATCAGGTTCTTAACCGTGTGGTTGAGCTAACTAATGCGTTAACTCAAGGAAACCCAGTGGATCAAAATAACTACATGGGTCCTGTCATCGACCAAGCAGCCTTTGATAAAATCATGAGCTACATCGAAATTGGCAAAGAGGAAGGCCGTCTCATGGCAGGAGGAGAAGGAGACAGTTCAACTGGTTTCTTCATCAAGCCAACGGTATTTGCAGATCTAGATCCAGAAGCACGCTTAATGAAGGAAGAAATCTTCGGACCTGTCGTTGCCTTCGCGAAAGCAAAGGATTTCGATGAGGCGATTGACATTGCCAATAATACGGAATACGGTCTAACAGGTGCTGTGATCACGACAAACCGCGAGCATATCCAAAAAGCCCGTGAAGACTTCCATGTCGGAAACCTTTACTTCAACCGTGGCTGTACTGGAGCGATTGTTGGCTATCAGCCGTTTGGTGGCTTCAATATGTCAGGGACCGACTCCAAGGCTGGCGGTCCAGACTACCTATTGCTTCATATGCAGGCGAAGACGACTTCGGAAATGTATTAAAGTTAATTTCTTGAAAATGGGGATGGAGAATTCCATCCCTATTTTTTATATTCATTTGATTCTCAGAAGCAACCTCTTTCACCGTCTAGTTCAATTTTTAGAATCCCCAATAATAAATCCCCGCAAAAAAATACGACCAAAAGACTTATATTTTAATCCGCTATTTTTACGATTTTCATTTATGTTATTGGATTTTTTGGTATTTTAGTAGATTTGATGAATAAATTGTCGAAATGTGCCAAATTTATGTGAATTTATACGTATTTTTGTGTTATATTTTTTATAAGAATCTAAAAACAGACAACTAATGGTTTTCACAGGAGGGACTCAAAGTATGGGAAGATTTAGTGTTGGTAGGAAGATTCTACTAGGATTTGCAGTCGTTCTTATTTTGGTATTTGTATTTGCAGGTGTTACATTTAATAGAATGCTGCATATTCAGGAATCTACCACTTCAATTGTTGACGAATCTATGCCGGCGGTGGAGCTAATCAACTCTATTGGCTATCAGACGGAGCATGTATTAACACTTTCGCTAAGATATATCCAGTCTGATGACCAGCAGGAAAAGGAAATGCTGAAGATGGAAAGAAAGAGCTCCATGGAAGAAGCACAGAGAACGATGGACAAATACAAAAAGTTGATCAAAACGAAGGATACAAGGGAAAACTTTGACCAATTAATATATAAGTGGAGCTTTTTTCTAAACATTAATGAAGAAACGCTTAAGCTTAGGGACAAAGGAAAATCTGAGTTTGCTTATTTATACTTTAAAAAGAGTGCCAAAGCCTTTGATTCCATGAAGCTTAATCTGAATCATTTGGTTAACACAAACACAATAAAGGCGGAGGAAGCGGGAAAACAATCGAAGGAAGTCTTTAAGCAGACTGTAATTACTATTGTAATTGTCATTACCGTTGTAATTTTATTAGGAGTGTTTATAGCACTTTTTATTACGAGGATGATCGCGAAACCACTTGGGGTCGTTACTGAGAGAATCAACGAAGTGTCCAAAGGAAATCTATCATTCTCAAACCTTGAAATTAATAATAAGGATGAAATTGGTGTTCTTGCAAGCTCGGTTAATGAAATGAATAGAAATCTACAGGGGATTGTTACGCAAGTAGTGAATGTTTCTAATTTAATGAACAAGCAAAGCAATGATTTATCGGTTGCTTCTCAAGAGGTAAAAATAGGTGGTCAGCAAATCGCTACTACAATGAATGAATTAGCACGTGGGGTTGAAGAACAAGCTCATTCTGCTACAGAATCTGCGAAAGCGGTTGAAACAGTAAATATTCAAATTTCCGATGCTGATATTAAAGGAAAAGAATTGAAGAATGGCTCGGTTGATATTATGGAAAAGGCAAAAGAGGGTACAGATTTGATGAATCAATCGGTTCAACAAATTGAAGAAATCACTAGGATTGTTAAGAAATCAATGGAGCAGGTTGTGATTTTAGATTCCAAGAACGAGAATATTTACAAACTTGTTCAGGTAATTAAGGATGTTGCCGATCAAACTAATCTCCTTGCTCTAAACGCAGCAATTGAAGCGGCACGAGCAGGGGAATATGGAAAGGGCTTTTCAGTTGTAGCAGATGAAGTACGAAAGCTTGCCGAACAGGTTTCTAACTCGGTGATTGATATCACACATATTACACAAGGGATACAGATTGAATCAAAGGAAGTCGTGAAGACCCTCCAAGATGGAGTGTTGCAATCTGAGCTAGGAAATGAGCAAATCAAAAATACCGGAGAAAAGTTTACCGCTATTACAGAAAATGTTCTGGCAATGGTTGAAAAAATTGAACAAGTATCAGAAAACCTTGGAAAGATTCAGCTTGGTAGTAAGCGACTAAGCGAATTTAGTGAGGAAATTTCTGCGATATCTGAGCAGTCTGCGGCTGGAGTCCAAGAGGTTTCGGCGTCTGCAGAACAACAGGTAGCTGCAATGGAAGCGATCGCCGATAGTTCGGATTCATTAAAGAAATTATCAGCAGAGCTTGAAGATTTGGCTCATTATTTTAAGTTATAGCTTTTCCTAAGCCGTTCAAAGTTTGACTAATTAAATAGATATTACGTATGTAGGGGTGAGGAATGTGAGGAAGAAAGGAAGCCTAGAAAAAATAATCATCTTGTTACTTGCTTTCATGATCGTGATCGTAGGATGCTCCAACGAATCACAATCCCTTAATAAAAAGAGCGATTCAAAAAATAACCTGTCAACAACTAATGTTCCTGAAAAGTTTAAGAATGAAAAAGATATTAAGGTTAAGGTAATACGAAAAATAGGTGGGGACGACCATACTGCGCAATTTCTCGCCGGAGCAAAGGAAGAAGGCGAATCAATGGGTGTAAAGGTGGATGTCTTTTCGGCAAATGGGGATAGTGAAAAATTCCATAGTGAAATCATGAATTCGTTAAAAGAGGATTATGACGGTTACATAATCTCTCACGGTGATGACCCAGAAACGGTCAATGATGTTAAGAAGTTAGTTGAAAGTGGCAAGAGTGTTGTTACATTTGACTCGAATATGGAGCTTGAAAATATCAAGGATGTTACACTCACGTCTCAAAATGACGAAGTTCTAGCTACGTTAGCGGTAGAACAGTTAATCGAAGATCACGATGGACAAGCAAATATCATCTATTTATGGGTAGACGGTTTTCCTCCTATGGTGAGAAGGAATGCGATTTATGAGAAAGCCTTAACAAATAACCCTGGCATTAAAGAAGTTGGGAGATTTGGTGTTGCGTCTGCCAACACATCTGAAGAAACGAAAGCTGCAGTGATGGATATCCTCAAGCAATATCCCAAAGGTGAAGTAGATGCTATTTTTGCTACATGGGATGCATTTGCAATTGGTGCAGTGGAAGCAATTAAGGCAACAGGAAGAGACGAAATAGGGATCTATGGAATTGATGTTTCTAATACAGACTTGAGCTTAATGCAAGAGCAAGGCAGTCCATGGAAATACACAGCTGCTGTAGACCCAAAATTAATAGGGGCAATTAACATGAGATTGGTACTTAAGAAGATCGCTGGTGAGGAAACGCCGCAGAAATATAATCTCGAGGCATACCTAATTGCTCAAAGTGAGATTCAAGCTTCAAAGAAAGCAGTCAATATGGATAATTTAGGTGCTGTGCTACCTGGCTGGGGACTCTCTTCCGAATTGGAGGAGGATTGGATGAAGGCCCTCAAACAAGCAAATAAATAGAATAAAGGCGCCATCTTTACTAGAGATCAGCTCCAGGGAAGATGGCGCCTTTTATGTTTGTTGTTGGTTTTCTTTGGAATTGTGTTTGATTTAAATAGTTTATATGTAATATATTCAATATATGGAAATAATTATTACGAATACTTAAATATAATACATAAAAACAAGAACAAATAAGGATAAATGCGCTAATAACTTTTTAGGAAATTACATGAAAACCAAATAATACATGAATAAATCAAAATAATGATTGTATAAACAGCGAGTACATGATAAAATTTAATTAAATTCGGTATGAAAGCGCTATAATTTAATAGTATGCTAGATTTTATCGAATGGGCAGGAAAATAATTAAAAAATATAAAAGGAGTGTCAATCTATGAAGAAGTTTTTCAAAAGCGCAATGGTTCTATTTCTAGCTTTTTCACTTCTATTAACAGGCTGTTCTTCAAAGGAAGGTAGCTCGAAGCCTGCACAGGGAAATAAAGATGTTTCTTTAGATAATGTCCCTGAACGTTTTAAGGATGGCAAACAGGTCAAAATCAAAGTTGTTAGAAAAATTGGCGGCGATGACCATACAGCACAATTCCTAGCAGGTGCAAAGGAAGAGGGAGAAGCACTTGGATTTAAGGTAGATGTATTCACGGCAAATGGTGATACTGCTAAATTCCACGATGCTATTGCTCAAGCTCTTCAAGAAAACTACGATGGATTCATCATTTCACATGGTGATGATGCAGCAACGGTGGCAGATGTGAAGAAAATTGTTGATGCAGGTAAGAGTGTTGTAACCTTCGATTCAAATGGGGACATTGCTACAGTAGATGGTGTGACATTAACTTCTCAGGATGATGAGGCTCTTGCAACTTTAGCGATGGATCAGTTAATTAAGGACACAAATGGGAAAGCAAATATCGTTTACCTCTGGGTTGATGGATTCCCACCAATGGTACGCCGTAATGCTGTGTATCAAGAGAAATTAAAGAGCAATCCAGGCATTAAGGAAATTGAACGTTTTGGTGTAGCAGCAGCTGATACAACTGTACAAACTCAGAATGCAGTGGCAGCTATGTTAAATAAGCATAAAAAAGGCGAAATTGATGCAATTTTTGCAACTTGGGACGCTTTCGCGATGGGTGCTGCCCGTGCGATTAAGGAAGCTGGAAGAGATGAGATTGCAATCTATGGCATTGACGTTTCGAACGCTGACCTTCAAATTATGCAAGAGGAAAAAAGCCCATGGAAATTTACAGCAGCAGTGGATCCGAAGCTAATTGGCTCTGTAAATATGAGAATTCTTGCGAAGAAACTTGCTGGTGAAGAAACACCTGATACCTTTGACCTTGAGGCATCATTAATTTCTCAAGAAGCACTGCAAACATCTAAGTCTCCTGTAAATATGGTGAATCTTGCAGATGTTGTAGAAGGCTGGGGAGTTTCATCTGCATTTGAAGAAGATTGGATGAAAACATTAAAGGAATACTATAAGAAATAGGTTTCAAAAATTCAGAATCTCCAACTAACAATCTCTATTTGCTAGTTGGAGATTCTATTACCGATAAGCCCGTGGCGTTTAAATGGAAGGAGGATAAACGGTGTCAACATTACTCGAAATGAAAAAAATCTCCATTGAATTCCCAGGTGTAAAGGCATTGAATGAGGTGGATTTTTCCACTAGAACGGGTACGACTCATGCCCTTATTGGTGCCAACGGAGCTGGTAAATCAACGCTAATGAAGGTTTTATCTGGAGCATATGGTCACTATACAGGTGAAATTTACTTAGATGGTAAAAAAGTAGATATTCGTACACCTAAGGATGCACAGGATTATGGAATCCAAATTGTTTATCAAGAGGTAGATACAGCGCTTGTTCCTTATTTAACTGTTGGCGAGAACATCATGTTGAATGAAACGGTCAACGATATGGGAAAAAGCCAGTTTGTGAAATGGAAACACATTCATCAAAAGGCAACAGAAATATTAAAAAGAATGAACATAAAAATATCTTCCAAGAAACTTGTCAGTGAGTTAACTTTGGCGGAAAAACAAATGGTTCTCATCGCTAGATCAATTTCGAAGCAATGTAAATTTTTGATTTTGGATGAGCCGACAGCGCCGCTCAGTCACTCCGAGACAACGGAGCTTTTTAGAATTGTAAGAGAACTTGTTAAGGAAGATGTTGGAGTTATTTTTATCTCCCATCGACTGCCGGAGTTATTCGAAATCTGTGAAGAAATTACCGTTATGAAAAATGGTGAGTTTGTAATCAAAGAAAAGATTGCTGAAACAACACAAAACAAGGTCGTGGAACATATGCTTGGTGAAAAACTGGAAGACCAGTTCCCTAAGTACCACGTTGAAATTGGAGATACCGTCCTTAAGGTGCAAGGACTTCATGATACAGGCTTAGTGAAGAATTTTAGCATGCAAGTAAATGAAGGTGAAATTGTAGGGATAGCAGGCCTTGTGGGTGCGGGTAAAACAGAAATTTGTAAAGCGATATTTGGTGCTTCCAAAATCACAGCGGGAGAAATCTCAATCCGAGGGAAAACTGTGAAAATTAAAGGCCCAGATGATGCTGTAAGAAAAGGTATTGCCCTTGTACCAGAGGAAAGACGAAAAGAAGGAATTCTTGTTCAAGAGTCTGTTTCTACGAACCTTACATCTGCAAGTCTAGGAAAGTTCTCAAAGTTTCTTAGCTTTGTAGATACAAGAGGAGAAAAGAAAATATCAAAAACCATGATCTCAGATCTTGGGATTAAGACACCTTCATCAGAAGCCAAGGTGCAGAATTTATCGGGTGGAAATCAGCAGAAGGTGGCCATCGGGAAATGGTTAATTGCTGATGCGGAGGTCTACATTTTTGATGAACCAACAAAAGGGGTAGACGTTGGAGCGAAGAAGGATATTTTTGAACTGATATCTGGATTAGCAAAGCGGGGTAAATCAATCATCTATGCCTCCTGTGAGCTATCAGAAATACTTGGCATCACAGACCGTGTGTACGTTGTATATGACGGGGAAGTAGCGAAAGAACTAGAAACGAAATCCACAAATGAAGAAGAATTACTATTCTATTCAACAGGAGGTAAATAGAATGAACTCAGCAAATCCTGTTCAAACATCAAAGCCCGAAAAAAAGGGATTTGAGCTTTTTGAGTTTCTCTATAAATATGGAACGATCATCACGATTTTTGCACTAATTGTGATTTTCGCAGTTGCGAATCCGAGCTTTATCCAAGGGGCAAATATTGTCAATATTTTAAGATCTATATCCATCGTAACGATTATTGCGATCGGGATTACGATTTCTTTATCCGTTGATGGATTTGATTTATCGGTGGGATCAACTGTATCTCTGTCAAATGCTGTTGTCATCTCCATGTTTGTATGGTTTTCACAAAATATTTTTGTAGCCATTCTGGCAGCAGTGGCTGCAGCGTTAGTGGTCGGAGCATTCAACTCCTTTATGATTGTTAAAGTGAAAATTCCGGATATGCTCATGACGTTAGCAACCATGTTTATCGTACAAGGAATTGCCCTTACTTACACAAAGGGTGCAACAGTTTCAGAAAATATGATTATGCCAGATGGTAGTTTTTCTACAGGATTAATTTCTCCGGTTTTCTCAAAAATTGGACAGGTTCCGTGGATTATTATCATCATGGTCGTTGTTGTTGCAGTCGTTCACATCTTCTTGAATTATACGAAACATGGCCGTTACATGTATGTGATTGGTGGAAACAAAGAAGCAGCAAGATTATCTGGTATTCCTGTTAATAAGTATAAGATTCTAGCTTATTTACTTTCAGCGACATTCGCAGCAATTGGTGGAATCGTGTTAGCTTCACGTGTAATGACTGCAGAAATCAATTCAGGTGCTCCGTACTTAATGGATGCGGTTGCAGCATCATTTATCGGTTTATCTGTATTAGGTGCAGGAAAACCAAATGCCTTTGGAACATTTGTTGGTGCGGTGTTAATAGGAATTCTTTCCAATGGATTAGTTATGATGTCTGTCCCATATTATGCGATGGATATTGTCAAAGGGACTGTGTTAGCGCTTGCTCTTGCTTTAACTTACTATAAACAGAAATAAGCCTGGAGGGATTATCATGAAAGATTTCACTAAAGAATACTTTACGATGACAGAAAGTGATGCAATTGAATACGCAAAGAGACATCTTGACTTCTTCCAAGAGGATGCTGAACTGACCTGTAAGGAAATCGGGGATGGTAATCTAAACTATGTATTCAAAGTGGTTGATTCGAAAACAAATAAGTCCGTCATTATTAAGCAGGCAGGACCGATAGCTCGTATTTCTGATGAATTTAAGCTATCACCGGATCGCAACCGAATTGAAAGTGAAATCCTAAAGCTGCAATACAAATTAGCTCCTGGATATGTGCCAGAAGTATATAAATATGATCCAATCATGAACTGCTGTGCGATGGAAGACTTATCAGACCATGAAATGATGAGAGGCGCTTTAATAAAGCATAAGAAATTTCCGCTTTTTGCTGACCATATTTCTACATTCCTTGTAAATACATTATTGCTTACTTCCGATGTGGTGATGGAGCATAAAGAAAAGAAGGCGCTTGTAAAAAGCTTTATAAATCCAGAGCTTTGTGAAATCTCTGAGGATTTAGTATTTACTGAGCCATTCTATGACTGTCCACGCAATGATGTCACTCCTGGAACAGGAGATTTTGTGAAGGAAACCATCTGGGATGATGAGGCATTAAAGCTTGAAACAGCAAAAATTAAGTTTGAATTTATGACAAATGCCCAGTCACTTGTTCATGGGGATCTTCATACAGGCTCTGTATTTATTAAGGAAGACTCCACAAAGGTCTTTGACCCAGAGTTTGCTTTCTATGGACCAGCTGGCTATGATATCGGGAATGTGATAGCTAACTTAACCTTTGCCTATGCAAATGCGCTGTTCACGATTGAAAATGATGTAGAAAGACAAGATTATGTTGCCTACTTAACAAACACAATCAAAGATATCATCGATTTATTTAATGAGAAATTCTCTAAGGCATGGGATGAACATGCGACTGAGTTTGTTGCGAAGTACAAGGGCTTTAAAGAATACTATCTTGGTACAGTCTTAAGGGATACAGCTGCGATCGCAGGGCATGAGTTGATTAGAAGAATTATAGGCTTAGCCCATGTGAAGGATATTACAGTCATTTCAGACGAAAAGGCCCGCGTACTCGCTGAAAAAATCTGTTTAACCGTTGGTAAGACCTTCATTCTAAACCGTGAAAATATGAAGACAGGCGATAACTTTATTGACGTTCTGAAATCAGCTGAAGAACAGTTTTTAATGGAGGCGAAGTAAAATGGGAAATCCTGTTGAAGTCATTCAATCAGTTAAATTAGATGATGAAAATAGCACGTTAATTTTGCTAGACCAAACCGTTTTACCAAATGAAACCGTATTTCTTGAACTAAAGGAAATGGAAGATGTCTGGGATGCTATCTATCAATTGAAGGTTCGTGGAGCGCCGGCAATAGGGATTGCTGCTGGATATGGGGTTTATTTAGGAACAAAAAAATCAACTGCTGATACCTATGATGGTCTCTATGAAGACTTTAAAAAGGTAAAGGAATATCTAGCATCATCTAGACCAACTGCGGTTAATCTTTTCTGGGCGTTGAATCGAATGGAAGACCGTTTTAAAGCTGAAGAAGGCAAGACTCCTGCTGAGGTAAAGGCGGCCTTAAAAGAGGAAGCTGAACTTATTCGTGCTGAAGACGAGCAAATTTGCGAATCGATTGGAAAATATGCTTTATCAGTCCTTGAGCCAGGCTGGGGTATTTTAACTCATTGTAACGCTGGTACCATTGCAACCGCAAAATACGGAACCGCTCTAGCGCCCATTTACTTAGGTCAAGAAAAAGGGTATGATTTCAAGGTTTATGCTGATGAAACGAGACCGTTGCTTCAAGGGGCACGCTTAACAGCATGGGAGCTTGAAAAAGCTGGTGTTGATGTAACGTTGATTTGTGATAACATGGCCTCTATTGTCATGAAGGAGGGCAAAATCCAGGCTGTCTTAGTTGGTTGTGACAGGGTAGCTGAGAATGGTGATACAGCAAACAAAATCGGTACCTCCGGCGTCGCTATATTAGCTAAGCATTATAATATTCCATTCTATGTCTGTGCTCCGCTATCAACAATTGACTTAGAATGTAAGACAGGGGACGACATTCACATTGAGCTTAGACCATCTGAGGAAATTACAAGCAAATGGTATGAAAAGCCAATGGCA
Source organism: Anoxybacillus andreesenii (assembly GCF_030813005.1). NCBI lineage: Bacteria > Bacillati > Bacillota > Bacilli > Caryophanales > Anoxybacillaceae > Anoxybacillus > Anoxybacillus andreesenii. Next base: position 40,313 of record NZ_JAUSTU010000016.1, on the reverse strand, counting down.
CCGGAGAATGTGAAAACCTATAATCCTTGCTTTGATGTGACTGATCATTCCTTAATCACTGGAATTATTACTGAAAAAGGAATTGCCTATGCGCCTTTTACTGAATCATTGCCACAAATGTTTAAAAAATAGATAAGAAAAAGCTGAGTTGGAATCCTGCTCAGCTTTTCTATATCTAGAAAAAAGAAAACGCCCCTTGGGCGCTTTCTATTCACATTCGTATAATGTAATATTTTGTTCTCTAAGGAACTGCTTCCATTCCAGCGAAAGTTTGTTGTCCACTACTACATGGTTGATTTGATCAAAATCACATATTCTTGCAAAAGATGTCTTATCAAATTTGGTATAATCGGCAATCAGATAAACGTTATTGGCGTGCTCTGCAGCAAGCTTCCGAATCCCCGCCTGCTGCTCGTTGGAATCCGTAATTCCATGCTGCATACTGACGGAACGGCAGGAAATGAATGCGGTGTCAAAAAAATAGTGTTTCATTGTGTATTCTGAGCTTCTGCCGACATTTGATAAAGAACTAGGAGAGAGAGTACCTCCAATCACGACAATATTAATGTTTGGCTTCTCAATCAGACTGTTAATAACCTTTAAGGAATTCGTGACAACCGTTAACTTTTTATCCTCCAACATACTAGCAATCATAAGCGAAGTAGTGGAGGCATCAAGAAAGATAGAATCCCCATTTTTTATCATGGAAATGCATTTGGCAGCAATTTTCTTTTTACCTTCAACATGAATATGTTCACGTAAATTTACGTTTACATCATTCTGAACACCGTCAGATACATAAGCGCCACCATAGGTTCTAGTGAGGACTCCTTCCTCTTCAAGCTGTTTTAAATCTCTTCGAATTGTTTCTTCTGTGACACTGAATTGTTTCGTTAAATCTGCGACAGTTACACTCTTTTTTTCCAAAATAATTTCCTTGATCTTATTTTTCCGAGCGATAGGAAGCATGGTTTTCTCCTTAAGTTAATTTGTATTGTAGAAAAAATTATAGCATGTTTTGTGGGTTTAATAAATCCTTTACCAAAATATACAGGAAAATAAATGAGAATATACAATGGTATATTCAATTACAAAGACTGAAGGCTAGATAAGATAAAAGAAGAAACAACAAAAAATAACTATAAAACCAAAATATCATTTGACAAAACCACATAAAAATAGGAAAATTAAATAGAATTATAGATGCGAATTTATCATTCCTTTGGTTTAGGGATTCAAAGGAGAAATAGAAATAAGAGGTATTTGGGAAAGGAGATGTATTTTATGAAAGATAAGCCGAAGTATTACTCGGACTTTGAGGCAAAAAAGCTAATCTGTGAGATTGGAAGACGCATATATAACAAGAACTTTGTAGCTGCTAACGATGGAAATATCTCGGTAAAGGTTGGACCTAATACAATTTGGACCACGCCTACGGGGGTAAGCAAAGGGTTCATGACGCCGGATATGATGGTGAAGATGGATCTCTCGGGGAAGGTATTGTCAGGGAAAATGAAACCGTCATCAGAAGTAAAGATGCACCTTCGCGTTTATAATGAAAATCCTGAGGTAAATGCAGTTGTTCACGCACATCCCCCTGTTGCTACTTCATTTGCCATTGCAGGAATTGATTTAGATAAGCCTGTGTCACCAGAGGCTGTCGTTATTTTAGGAACGGTTCCTGTTGCTCCTTACGCAACCCCAGGAACACAGGAAGTCCCTGATTCGATCGCACCTTATTGCAAGGATTATAATGCGGTTCTCTTAGCGAATCACGGAGCATTAACATGGGGAGCAGACTTAATTCAAGCCTATTATCGTATGGAATCGTTGGAGCATTATGCGCTTATGCTGATGTATTCCAATAACATTATTAATAAAACCAATGAATTAAATTGCTCACAGGTTTCAGACCTTATTAACATTCGTGAGTCCATGGGCATCAAGACGGGCGGAATGCCACCTTGCGAGGTAAAAGGAAACAGCCCAAAACGTGGTGAGAAGGAAGAAATGATTGAGAGCGTTGTTCGAAAGGTAACAGAAGAAATTGTAAGTAAGTACTTAAAGAATTAAAGGAGGAGGAAGGCATGACAGTTCATATGACAGAGCAGGACATCCAAAAGATTATCCAGTCCGTCCTACAAAATATTAATGCTCAGTCAGCACCAGAATCAACAGAGCACGTAGCAGCATCCAATTCTGATCATAGCCATCAAACCATCCAGCCAATTCAGATGAAGATGGCTGTACATCAAAATCAGGGCATTGCTTCATCCGCAATGACTCCATCCTCTCAAAATACTGGCCTTGCTGGTGTTTTTGAGAAGATGGAAGATGCAATTGAAGCTGCCTACCTTGCTCAACGAGAATATTTAAAGCGGTTTCAGCTTAAGGAAAGGGAGCAGATCATTTCAGCAATTCGTGCTACCGTGCTTGAGCATAAAGAACAGCTAGCAAAAATGGTGTACGAGGAAACTAAGCTTGGCCGTTATGAAGACAAAGTGGCCAAACATGAGCTAGTTGCAAGCAAAACACCGGGTACAGAAGATTTAACAACCAACGCCTTCTCTGGAGATGATGGCCTAACCATTGTAGAACAAGCTCCATTTGGACTTATTGGTGCTGTTACTCCGGTCACAAACCCAACTGAGACCATCATCAATAACTCAATTGGAATACTAGCATCAGGAAATGCTGTTGTATTAAATGTTCATCCATCATCTAAACATTCGTGTGCATTTGTGGTTGATTTATTGAACAAAGCCATTCAACAGGCTGGCGGTCCAGAGAACCTTATCACAATGGTGAAAAATCCAACACTCGATACACTTAATGTGATTATCGAGAGTCCAAAGGTGAGATTATTGGTTGGTACCGGTGGGCCAGGACTGGTGAAGACTCTGCTCAAATCCGGTAAAAAAGCGATTGGTGCAGGTGCAGGGAATCCTCCAGTAATCGTGGATGAAACAGCGGACTTAGAAAAAGCAGCCAAGAGCATTATAGAGGGTGCCTCTTTTGATAACAACCTTTTATGTATCGCAGAAAAAGAATTATTTGTCATCGATTCTGTAGCAGATGATTTGATTTTCCAAATGCTAAACCACGGAGCTTATATGCTCGATGGGCAGCAACTGGAGCAACTAATGAGCTTTGCCTTAGAGGAAAATATCAACCAGGAGGCAAGAGGTTGTTCTCTTGACAATAAACGGGAATATCACGTTTCAAAAGAGTGGGTTGGAAAGGATGCAACTGCTTTCCTACAAAAGTTAGGTATCCAAGCTAATGGAGATGTAAAGCTACTTATTTGTGAGGTTGACTTTGATCACCCATTTGTACAGCTTGAGCAAATGATGCCCGTTTTCCCAATTGTGAGAGTGAAGGATTTAGAGCAGGCGATTGATTTAGCCGTTCTTGCTGAGCATGGAAATCGACATACCGCCATTATGCACTCACGTAATGTCGATCATTTAACCAAATTTGCTCGAGCTATTGAAACCACAATATTTGTCAAAAATGCCTCTTCATTAGCTGGAGTTGGCTTCGGAGGAGAAGGGCATACAACAATGACCATTGCTGGGCCAACAGGTGAAGGCATTACATCAGCCAAGACGTTTACAAGACAAAGAAGATGTGTTCTCGCTGAAGGTGGATTTCGAATCATAGGGTAGGTGAACAGGTATGGCAAAGGCAGTTGGATTTTTGGAGGTTCAAGGCTACAGCGTTGCACTTGCTTCTATGGACAAGGCTTGTAAGGCAGCAAATATCACGATTGAAGGAATCGATGTCAACAACCCGGCCACAGGGGATAAAGCACCAATTCCAGTCGTAGTTCAGGTGAAATTCTCTGGGGCAATCTCAGATGTCAAGGTGGCCTTAGAGGCTGCGGTTGATGAGGCTTCAAAGTATATCAATGCAGGGGACATTCTCACCCATGTCATTCCTTCTTCGACGGAAGAGATGGATAAGCTACTTAACATCGGCAAGGTCAAGCTGAAGTAGAGAGGTGTGGAAATGAATCGTTCAATTGGTCTATTAGAGGTGGTCGGTTTCGTAACCGCTGCAGCATGCGTTGATAGGATGGTCAAATCAGCCTACGTTGATGTTCATAGTATTAAGCGCGCTGGGTCAGGAATGATTACGGTCATTATATCCGGAGACCTTGCATCAGTTAAGGAGGCTCTCGAAGTCGGGGAAGAAACCGCAAGCAGTATGGGTGAGTTAGTTGCCGTTCGAGCTATAGCAAGACCTTATGAAGGGCTTGAAAGGCTGCTCGATCCAGAATAAAAAGGTGGTAAAAAAATGAAGAAATACGAGGCGCTTGGAGTAGTTGAGACACAGTATTTTACCATCGCAATGGAATTATTGGATCAGATGTGCAAATCATCCGATGTAGAATTTCTCGCAAGTGAGAACTACTTAGGCGGAAGATTAGTCACGTTGATAATTGGAGGTAGTGTTTCCGATGTAACAGTTGCCGTGGATGTTGCGAAGCAAGTAGCTGAAACAAAGGCCAATCAACCTTTGAAAATGGCACTTGTCATTAATAATCCGCATGCAGAAATTATGAAATACATCATTTCCTCACAACCCCAATCGGAGGTCGAGGAAGGGAAACTTAATTCTATAGAGATGGAAACGAAAGAAGAAAGCAAGAGCAAGAAAAAGAAATCAAAGAAAGCGGTTAAAAATCAATAATTGATAATAGGAGGATTTAATCATGAATGGATCTTTAGGAGTAATCGAAACAAGAGGATTAACAGCGGCAATTGAAGCAGCAGATGCGATGTTAAAGGCGGCAAATGTGGAGATTGTAGGCAGTGAAAAAATTGGTTCCGGCTTAGTATCTGTCATTATCCAAGGGGATGTTGGCGCTGTGAAGGCTGCTACAGAAGTAGGAGCAGAAGCTGCTGGTAGAGTAGGAGAGGTTGTAGCAGTCCATGTTATCCCTAGACCACATGGTGATGTTACGAAGCTTTTACCAAGCATTAAATAAACTTAATTACAAAAGGGACAGCCAAGAAACCACCTGACATTGTGATAAATCTAAAATTATATTCGATCTTTAGGAGGAAATGATAATGAGCGGTTCTATCGGAATTATTGAGACTAGAGGATTAACAGCAGCAATTGAGGCAGCAGATGCGATGCTAAAGGCAGCAAATGTAGAAATCGTTGGCAGTGAAAAAATTGGCTCAGGCCTAGTATCTGTCATTGTTCAAGGTGAGGTAGGAGCTGTGAAGGCAGCTACTGAAGTAGGTGCAGAGGCAGCCGGACGTGTAGGTGAATTAGTTGCCGTACATGTGATTCCAAGACCACATGCGGATGTGGCAAAGCTATTGCCATCTTTGAAATAAGTAGGTGTTGCTCATGAATATGAACAGCGTCGAACTTATCGAGGAGATTACAAGATTAGTCGTAGGGGAGCTTGAGAATCATAATCTCCTAGAAAAAGAGAGAAAAACGCATGTGCCTGTAAGTATTTCTGCCAGACATCTTCATCTTCAGCAGGAGCATGTAGAGGTCCTGTTTGGAAAAGGTCATGAATTATCGAAGTTTAAGGAAATTTCCCAGCCTGGTCAATACGCTTGCAATGAAAAGGTAACATTGAAGGGTCCAAAGGGGACAATAGAGAATGTTCGCGTTTTAGGCCCATTACGCAAGCAAACCCAGATTGAAATCTCCCGAACGGATGCAAGAAAACTTGGTATTTCACCTCCAGTTAGAAATTCAGGTAATCTTGCGGGCTCGGAAGCGATTACCCTCATTGGTCCAAAAGGAACAATTCTTTTGGAGGAAGGGTGCATTATCGCCGACAGGCATATTCATATGACCCCACAGGATGCAAGAGACTTTGGAGTAAAGGATAAACAAAAGGTTTCGGTTCTTGTTGAAGGTGAGAAGGGTGGAGTGATGGGGCAGGTAACCATTCGGGTGAATGAGCGCTATGCCTTAGATATGCATATTGATACAGACGATGCAAATGCATTTGATTTAAAAGGGAATGAATGGTTAAAAATAATTGCTGATTAATGGAGGTTCGAAACATGGTAATTGGAAGGGTAATTGGCAGAGTAGTTTCGACAAGAAAATATGAAGGGATGCAAGGTGTGAAGCTTCTTGTTATCGAGCCTTGCTTCGGAAATAAGAGTGACTACTTTGTAGCTGCAGATGAACTTGGAGCTGGAGAAGGTGAATTGGTTCTAGTTTCAAAGGGAGAAACTGCTCGCCATGCCCTCGATAAGTTCGCTCCCATTGACGCAATAGTTGTAGGGATTGTAGACGGTGAACCTACCATTGAAATCAGCCGTGCAGGTGTTAGCAATGAATAAAAGATTAAAAGTGTTAGCGGTAAGAGATCCTGCAGTATATGCCTATACAGATGAACGCTATTCCATAATTGAGGGTTTTGAAAAAGGAAATGAGGCAACTGTTGAGTTTTCCATCGTCCCATGGGATGAGTATTATGGCATGATGATGGATACATTTGCTGGTAAGCATGAGTTTGATATTGTCATGGTCGCAGGTCATCTTTGGCTGAAGGATTTTGTTCAAAAAGGCTACTTAGCAGAAATCTCAGCACCGGAAACGATGGAATATGATCAAGAGGATATTCTCCGTGTCATTGCAGATGAAATGAAGATTGATGGTAAGACCTATCTTTATCCTTCCTTTTGTGACGGCCATATTCTTCTCTATCGAAAATCGATTGTTAAGGAATCAATGGGTATAGAACTTCCTGAAGCCGTCAATACGGATACAATTTTCTCTATTGCAAGACGATGTGACGGAAGGCAAGGCATGCGTGGGATTGCGATGAAGGCTGCACAAAGTGAGATCTTCACTGACTTTCTGCCCTTTTTAAGAAATGAAGGAATCGATGCCTTTGATGAAGTTACCCATGCCCCTGTTTTTAACCAAGAAAAAGGAAGAATTGCATTAGAGAAGTACATGGCCTTAAAGGAATACGCTCCAAAGAACACGCATCTATATGGCAATGATGAGGTAAGGGAATCCTTTCAAAAGAAAGAGACGGCTCTAGCAGTTACTTGGGGTGGGCAGCTAGGAGCTGTACTAACAGATGAGTGTTTAGAGCTTGAGGATGTAGGATTTTCAGCCATTAAGACATCATGGAATGTGACCTGGAGCTTTGGCATAAATGCGAAATCAGAAAATCAGGAGCTTGCCAATCAATTTTTAGCGTATGTAACATCAAAGAATGTCGATCGAATCATTGGTGGTTATGCGGGTTCACCAGTTCGAAAGTCAACATATGAAAAGGATTCTAGCCAGTATCCATGGTACCCAGTACATCTTCAGTTAATCTTAAAATATGCTAAGCCGCTTCCTAGTATGGAGAATGCAGGAGAAAAAACAGCACCGTTATACCAAGCGATTCACGAGGCATTTACGGAGAAAAAGAGCGTAGCCGAAGCGTTAGATGAAGCGGAAGATAAGATTTTGCAAATTGACCGTAGGAGAAGCTAACTATGAAGCTATTAGTAATCGGTGGGGTGGCGGCAGGAATGTCAGCTGCCTCCAAATTAAAAAGAATAAATAAAGATGCAGACATTGTTGTTTACGAAAAAGGACGTTTTTTATCATATGGAGCTTGTGGGCTTCCATACTATGTATCGGGCGAAAATGATGATTATACAAAAATGATCGCCAGAACAAAGGAACAATTTGAAGAGATGGGAATGCATATTTTCCTCCAGCATGAGGTTGTAAAGGTAGTCCCTGAAAAGAAGCAGGTCATGATTAAAGACCTGGTAAAAAATAAACTCTTTATTGATACCTATGATAAATTGATGATTGCTACAGGTACTGTTCCAATTGTTCCTCCGTTTCCTGGGGTACAGCTTAAGAACATCCATGGTTTAAAAACACTGGAGGATGGAATTTATCTGAAGGAAGTGGCGGATCAGCCAAATATTCAGGATGTTGTGATCGTGGGTGGAGGCTATATTGGAATTGAAGTAGTAGAAGCGATGCTAAGGCTTGGAAAGAGAGTTCGAGTCATTGAACTGTCTGATCGAATCCTTAGAACCTTTGATTCGGAATTAACCGATCTTGCTGAAAAGGAGCTAGTCAAGCACGGGGTCGAATTGAATCTTGGTGAAAAGGTTGAAGGCTTTATCGGTTCTGAACGGGTAGAGGCGGTCCAAACCGACAAAGGAACCTATCCTGCGGATTTAGTACTCCTATCCATTGGAGTAAGACCAGCTACGAAGTTTTTGGATGGCTCTGGTGTTGCTCTTGCCGAAAATGGAGCTGTCATTATTGATAGAGAAATGAGAACGAACATAAAAGACGTGTACTCCGCTGGGGACTGTGCTCAAGTGTATCATAAGGTTATGGAAGAGAACACATTTATTCCACTTGGAACGAATGCCAACAAATGTGGAAGACTTGCGGGTGCCAATATTGCCGGTCAACATAATAAATATGTTGGAACACTTGGTAGTGCGGCCATTAAAGTATGTGATTTAGAAATGGGCCGTACTGGTTTATCGGAGATTGATGCTCGTAATTTAGCGATTGATTATACGACTGTATTTGTCAAAAGTGCGGATCACCCAGGCTACTATCCGAACCAAACCCCTATTTGGATAAAGCTAATTTGTGAGAAGAGAACAAGAAGAATACTTGGTGCACAGGCAATTGGGAATAAGGGAGCAGTCCTAAGAATTGATATTTTTGCTGTAGCCATTCACAACAATATGTCAGCTGATGAATTGGGTATGACAGATTTAGTCTATGCCCCTCCTTTTGCAGGGGTTTGGGATGCAGTCCACATTGCTTGTAATGCGGTTAAGTAGGATTGGAGGTGGCATAAATGAAGAAACTGAAAAGCTTAAAGGATGCGATTCAGATAATAAATGACGGCGATATGGTTTCCTTTGGAGGTAATGTTCTTCATCGTGCTCCCATGGCCGCTGTTCGTGAGATTGCACGCCAAAATAAGAAGAACTTGAGACTTGTCAAAACAGCTGGGGCCCAGGACATTGATCTATTGTGCGCCATGGGCTGTGTGGAATCTGTTGATGCGGGGTTTGTCAGCTATGAATCGAAATATGGCCTTGCGAATCACTATCGTAAGGGTGTGCAATCCGGGACGATTAAGGGTAATGAACACGCCTGTTATACAGTCATCTGCGCTCTCCGCGGGGCAAGTATGAATGTTCCGTTTATGCCAGTTAAAGGGCTCAACGCAGGTGATTTGTTAGTAGAAAACGATTATTTCGTGGTCGTAGAGGATCCGTTTAGTGGCGAGCCTGTTACATTGGTTAAATCATTAGTACCAGACGTGGCGATTATTCATGTTCAGGAATGCGATGAAAAAGGGAACGCCATCATTTACGGACCGAAGTTTGAGGACACGCTATTAAGTCGAGCAGCTAAAAAGGTCATCATTACAGCCGAGCAAATTGTTCCTGAAACGAAAACAAAATTGAATGCTGAACGTGTGGATATTCCAGGTTTCCTAGTGGATTCTGTCGTGCATGTACCAAAGGGTGCAGCACCAAGTTCATGCTATAAAAAATATGATATCGATGACAAATCGATTTCATCATTTATTGGTATGAAAACAAAGGAAGAAATGCTTGCATATCTGAAGAGCTATGAAGTGAAGGATTATATCGGAGAAAGGATGGGGAGAAGATGACAAACAACACGGATTATCGAATAAGTGATATCATGACTTGTGCGATTTCAAATATGCTACAGGATAATGAAACGGTCTTCCATGGTGTCTCCTCTCATCTCCCAATGGTAGCGATGAAGCTTGCCAAATCCATGCATGCTCCTGATTTAGTTCATCTTAATATTCCTGGTGGAGTAAATCCTGGTTCAATTCAGCACTCCTCCTATTCCTCCGCTGGCGCAGAGTTGCTTGGAACAGGAGAGGCTTATTTTCCTCTTCAAGAGGTCTTTGACCTATCGATGCGCGGGAAGCTTGATGTTGCCTTTTTAGGTGGAATTCAGTTTGACATAAATGGAAACGTAAATGCATCTGTCATTGGAAATTATCATAAACCAAAGGTAAGGCTGCCAGGTGGTGCTGGAAGTGCTGTGCTTATTCCGACAGCAAAAAAAGCTATTATTTGGAGGACGAAGCACGATAAAAGAACCTTTGTAGAAAAGGTTGATTTCACCACGACAAGGGGAAATCTCTGGAGGATCGTGACTCCGCTTTGTGTATTTGAGTTTCGCCATGGAAAGCTTCATCTTGAAAGCATTCATCCGACCTCAAGTCTAGAAGAGGTCCAAGAGAATACAGGCTTCGAACTCATCTATGATAAATTGAAATATACGAGCCTACCAACGAAACAAGAGCTTCAAATGCTGAAGAAAATTGATCCCCATGATTATCGCTCCATCGAATTTTAGAATTGTTTGTTTCTTGCTTTTTTAAAAGACTAATAGATTAGATACATGAAGTATTTTTAGTAAACCCTCTTTTCCTTTTAACGGGATGAGAGGGTTTTTTGCTGCTTAAGAAAACAGTTCTTGGCGTATTGTCGAAAAAGTTTTCTAAAAAATATGAAAAAGAGGGTTCCATTTCTCGAATTACTGTTATATAATACAAAATATATAGAGCAAGTCTGTATTATAACAAAGGGGTAATATAGATAGGGTCAAAAAGAGAAAGCTCTGCAGAAAAACAAATATTCATAGTTTGAGAGGAGAATGGGAAATGACAAACGAAAGAGTAAAGCAATTGCAAGAAAGCTGGGAGATGGATGCTCGCTGGAAAGGAATCACAAGACCATACACAGCGGAAGATGTGATTAAATTACGTGGTTCAATCGATATTGAGCATACATTAGCTCGACGCGGTGCTGAAAAGCTGTGGAACCTTATAAATACTGAGGATTTTGTTAATGCTTTAGGTGCATTAACTGGAAACCAAGCGGTACAACAGGTAAAGGCCGGATTGAAGGCCATCTACTTAAGCGGATGGCAGGTTGCCGCGGATGCGAACCTGTCTGGTCATATGTATCCAGACCAAAGCTTGTACCCAGCAAATAGTGTTCCACATGTGGTGAAGCGTATTAATCAAGCTCTTCAACGAGCAGATCAAATCTCATACCTAGAAGGCGACGAGTCCATCGACTGGTTTGCACCAATTGTAGCGGATGCAGAAGCTGGTTTTGGTGGGCAGTTAAACGTATTCGAACTCATGAAGGGCATGATCGAAGCAGGAGCAGCTGGTGTTCACTTCGAGGATCAGCTTTCTTCTGAGAAAAAATGTGGCCACTTAGGCGGAAAAGTATTGCTTCCAACTCAAACGGCAGTTAAGAACCTGATTGCTGCACGTCTTGCTGCAGACGTAATGGGCGTTCCAACTGTTTTAGTTGCCCGTACGGATGCGAATGCAGCGGATTTAATTACGAGTGATGTTGACCCTTATGATGCGGAATTTATTGTTGGAGAACGAACTGCTGAAGGATTTTACCGTACGAAAGCTGGTTTAGACCAAGCAATCGCACGCGGTCTTGCTTACGCGCCTTATGCAGACTTAATTTGGTGTGAAACTTCTGAACCAAATATCGATGAAGCAAGACGTTTTGCTGAAGCGATCCATGAGAAGTTCCCTGGCAAGCTACTAGCATACAACTGCTCACCTTCCTTCAACTGGAAAGCGAAGCTTAGCGACGAGGAAATCGCTAACTTCCAAATTGAGCTTGGAAAAATGGGCTACAAGTTCCAATTCGTTACACTTGCTGGCTTCCATTCATTGAACCACAGCATGTTCAATCTTGCTCTTGGCTACAAGGATCGTGGCATGGCTGCATACTCTGAATTACAGCAAGCTGAATTTGCAAGCGAAAAGGATGGGTACACAGCTACTCGCCACCAAAGAGAAGTTGGTACAGGCTACTTCGATCAGGTGTCCATGGTTGTAACAGGCGGTACTTCTTCTACAACAGCATTAAAAGGCTCAACAGAAGAAGAGCAATTTACTGCAAGTACAAAGTAATCCTCCATTAATAATGTGGATTTTCTAACTATATCTTTCTCCAATTTTGTCCTTCTCTTCAATCGAAGAGGAGGATTTTTTTCGATCGTTGTGGCAAACTGGAAGTATTAATCAATTGATTAAATGAATCGTTGCTGATATGTATACCAAGAGCAGAAAGCCATGAATAGAGAAGAGTTTTTATGCACGGTGCGTCGTTTCTATTCATACATAATAATAGCCTGATAGTGAGGGGGAAAAGAAATGACAAAACCCAATGTGGAGGATTATCTTCAGCAGGGCATCTATGGTCAAAAGGAAATCAACCCTGATGAGAGAAGAAAATTTTTAGGAACGTTGCGTGAAAGAATTGTTATTGCACTCACACAAGGACAGGTCATGCAAGAAGGAATTTTTCAAGAGGTCGAGGATGCTCTTAAAGTCAATCAAGGAGCCAAATTATTATTAAACGGAAATATCGATTATTCCTATTTATCAAAATACACCAAATTAAGCAATCAAAATAATGTTGAATATACGATTGTGACCAACAAAGAGCATAATACTGACATCGGTTTAGTTCTTACCTATGATCATGCGGTAGATAAAGAAGAGATTTACATTACCCAAAAGAAAATAGAATACGAAGAAAGCAAGGGCACACCTAAAAAAGGAGTATTCTCACTTTTTTCAAATATCTTTAAGAATAAATAAGATGTAATGAGTTTATGAGGACAAGACCTAGGGGAATGCGCCCGAACTTGTCGTCATAGCGGTTGAATGAGGACAAGATCAGGAGGAAATCACCGGAACTTGTCGTCATAGCCGCCGAATGAGGACAAGATCAGGAGGAAATCACTGGAACTTGTCGTCATAGCCCCCTGAATGAGGACAAGATCTAGAGTAACCCACCCGATCTTGTCCTCATAACAATTACATGAGTAATTCATGTCAAAGAGCCCTGCTCTCTATTGCTTTATTGCGGTAAATTTTGTTATTATCAAGTTATTGTTTAGGTCTTAAATTTAAGTGGAGGTGATAGAGATGTCAAGGATTACAGCGGAACAGGTTAAGCATGTTGCCCACTTGGCAAGACTGGCGGTGACAGAGGAGGATGTGCAGAAATTTACGCAACAGCTCGATGCCATCATTACCTATGCAGAGCAGCTTAATGAACTCGATACAGAACATGTGGAACCGACTTCACATGTATTAAATATGAAGAATGTGATGAGAGAAGATATTCAATCAGAAGGACTTCCACGTGAAGAGGTTCTGAAAAATGCACCTGAACACGAGAATGGACAAATTAAGGTGCCATCGATTATAGAGTAAGGAGGGGGAAGCATGGGTTTATTTGATCAGAAGCTAAGCACTCTTCATGAGTCATTACATAATAAAGAAATTTCTGTCTCGGATCTTGTGGATGAGTCTTATAAAAGAATCGGACAGGTTGATGATAAGGTTCAGGCATTCCTAACGTTAAACGAAGAGAAGGCACGCCTCAAAGCAAAAGACCTTGACGACAAGCTCGGTACGAATGAATCAAAGGGTCTTTTATTTGGAATGCCAATTGGAATTAAGGACAATATCGTTACGAAAGGGTTGCGCACGACTTGTGCCAGCAAGATTCTTGAAAACTTTGATCCTATTTATGATGCAACAGTTATGCACAGGCTTGAGGAAGCGGAAGCCATTACGATTGGAAAGTTGAATATGGATGAGTTTGCAATGGGCTCTTCAACGGAAAATTCCAGCTTTCAATTAACAAGAAATCCTTGGAATCTCGAAACCGTACCAGGTGGTTCTTCGGGTGGTTCAGCAGCGGCGGTTGCTGCGGGGGAAGTACCATTTTCCTTAGGGTCAGATACCGGTGGCTCCATTCGTCAGCCCGCATCATTCTGTGGTGTCGTTGGCCTGAAGCCTACATATGGACGAGTTTCCCGATACGGATTAGTGGCATTTGCCTCTTCTCTTGATCAAATCGGGCCAATTACAAGAACAGTGGAGGATAATGCCTATCTCCTTCAAGCAATTTCAGGTGTTGATCCAATGGATTCAACCTCTGCCAATGTTGATGTGCCTAATTTTGTGCGATCCTTAACAGGTGATGTTAAGGGACTCAAAATTGCCGTACCGAAGGAATACCTTGGTGAAGGGGTAAATGAAGAGGTTAAGCAATCGGTCATGAATGCCCTTCAAACTTTAGAAAAGCTAGGTGCAACATGGGAGGAAGTATCGCTTCCTCATTCTAAATATGCATTAGCCACTTATTATCTACTATCTTCCTCAGAGGCTTCTGCCAATCTAGCACGCTTTGATGGGGTACGATACGGCTATCGTTCACCAAATGCAGAAACTTTGATGGAACTATATAAAAATACAAGAGCAGAGGGCTTTGGTGAAGAGGTTAAAAGAAGAATCATGCTCGGAACCTTCGCGCTTAGCTCGGGGTACTATGATGCTTATTATAAGAAGGCACAAAAGGTGCGTACGTTAATTAAGCAAGATTTTGAAAAAATATTTGAATCATACGATGTTATTGTTGGACCAACGACCCCAACACCAGCTTTTAAAATCGGTGAAAATATTGCTGACCCAATGACGATGTACTTAAACGATATACTCACGATCCCAGTGAACCTTGCGGGAGTACCAGGAATCTCCGTTCCTTGTGGATTATCAAATGGTCTGCCTCTTGGTCTGCAAATCATTGGAAAGCATTTTGATGAAAGTACCGTTTACCGAGTTGCCCATGCGTTTGAGCAGGCGACTGATTTTCATAAACAAAAACCACAATTGTAAGGGGTGAGACGAATGGAATTTGAAACGGTGATAGGACTTGAAGTCCATGTGGAATTAAAGACAGACTCGAAAATATTCTCTTCTAGCCCGAACCATTTTGGTGCAGAACCGAATACCAACACAAGCGTCATTGATTTAGGCTATCCAGGTGTTCTGCCTGTCCTCAATAAAAAGGTAGTTGACTACGGCATGAAGGCTGCAATGGCACTGAACTGTGAAATTGCGACGGAAACGAAATTTGACCGGAAAAACTATTTTTACCCAGATAACCCGAAGGCCTATCAAATTTCGCAATTTGACAAGCCGATCGGAGAGCATGGCTGGATTGAAATTGAAGTGGATGGCTATAAAAAGAGAATCGGGATTACCCGTATTCATCTTGAAGAGGATGCAGGCAAGCTTAATCATGAAAAGGGCTATTCCTTATGCGACTACAACCGCCAAGGAACTCCCCTAATCGAAATCGTCTCTGAGCCAGACATTCGCACACCCAATGAGGCTTATGCTTACTTAGAAAAGCTAAAGTCGATCATACAATATACTGGTGTTTCCGATTGTAAAATGGAAGAGGGCTCGCTCCGCTGTGATGCAAATATCTCCATTCGCCCAGTGGGACAAAAGGAATTCGGGACAAAGACAGAGCTGAAGAACTTGAACTCTTTTAACTTTGTACGAAAAGGGCTGGAGTTTGAACAAAAGCGGCAGGAGGAAGTGATTCGTGCGGGTGGTACGATCGAGCAGGAAACACGCCGCTTTGATGAAGCAACAGGTCATACGATTCTGATGAGGGTCAAAGAAGGATCGGATGACTATCGCTATTTCCCGGAGCCAGATTTGTTAGATTTGTATATTGATGAGGAATGGAAGGCAAGAGTGCGTGCAGAGATTCCAGAGCTACCAGATGCTCGAAAGAAGCGTTACATCGAAGAGCTTGGCTTGCCTGAATATGATGCCGCCGTACTAACGGTAACAAAGGAAATGGCTGATTTCTTTGAGGCAACCGTTGCAGCAGGTGCAGAAGCGAAGCAGGCGTCTAACTGGCTGATGGGAGAGGTATCGGGCTATTTGAATGCTGAGCAGAAAGAGCTTGCTGATGTTGCGCTGACTCCTGAAGGCTTGGCGGGAATGATTAAGCTGATTGAAAACGGCACGATTTCATCCAAGATTGCGAAAACCGTGTTCAAGGAGTTAATCGAGAATGGCGGCGATGCGGAGCAAATCGTCAAGGAAAAAGGGCTCGTGCAAATTTCCGATGAGGGTGCACTGTTGAAGGTTGTTACAGAAGTGTTAGACAACAATCCGCAATCGATTGAGGACTTTAAGAATGGTAAGAATAAAGCGATCGGTTTCCTTGTCGGACAGCTGATGAAGGCAACAAAGGGACAAGCAAATCCACAAATTGTCAACAAACTGTTACAGCAGGAAATACAAAAACGATAAGCAAGCAATTATGATTACGAAAGTCAGTAGGATATAATCATCTTACTGGCTTTTATTTTTGGGGAGGGAAGAAAGTATGAACTTAATCGATTGGTTTCAAAAAGGGTTAACCTACGAAGAATACAAGGCACAAATGAAGGTAAATCTCGACGAAATGAATTTGATTTATGAAAAATTCGAGCTAGATGAGCAACAAAAATCTGAGCTTACAGCCTTAAAAGGACGGACATCAAAGGTAATCGTCCTGACAGAGGATTGGTGTGGGGACGCCCTCATGAATAATCCCATTCTCATGAAAATAGCTAAAGAACTAAACCTAGATGTTCGTTTTGTACTTAGAGACAGTAATTTAGAATTAATGGATCAATACTTAACAAACGGGACGGCACGATCAATTCCGATCTTTGTCTTTATCGACGGGGAAGGCAATGAAAAGGCGGTGTGGGGCCCGAGAGCTTCTGAAGCACAGAACTTGGTCGATACATTAAGAAGCGAGCTTCCTCCAAAAGATGCTGAGGACTTTGAGGAAAAGCAGAAGGAATTGTATAAGAAAATTAAGCAAACCTATTTAGAGGACCAGAACTTATGGCATTCCGTTGCCAATAGCATCATCTCAAAATTGAAAAATGAGAAATAGAGGACTCCTCTATTTCTCATTTTTTCTTTGAAATTCGGTCATTTTTCAAGTTTTTGTCGTTTACTTTCGGTTCCTTATGGGCCTTGAAGTTACGAATATTAGAGCGATGCAGGAAAATCAAGAATAATATGAAAAAGAAAAAGATAAGTTCATAGCTTTGACCCGGTTCCAATAATGAATAGATAAATAAAGCGACCCCGACTGAAATGGACCCCATAAATACATACTTTGTTGCAAAAATAACACCAAAAAAGCTCACATAAGCAACAACCAGCATCCACGGGTTGGCAATGAGAAGTGTCCCTGCTGTGGTGGCGATCGCTTTTCCTCCGCGAAAGTTAGCGAAGATTGGGAAGCAATGACCCAAGACGGCTACCAATCCGATCAGAAGTGGATCGGCATCCACATGCAGAATATAGGGTAGTGCCGCAGCAAGCGCTCCTTTGCCGATGTCCCCGATTAAAACGATAACACCAGCCCTCTTCCCAAGTACCCTCACTGTATTCGTTGCACCCGGATTATTGCTGCCATGGTTACGAATATCGACTCCGTAAAAAAGCTTTCCCACAATTATAGCAGTGGGTATGGACCCGATCACATAGGCCGCTACATATAGAAGAACAGTCATAACATCCCCCTTAATATTCAGGTTATCCTTATACTATCATATTGTGATAATGTGGAAATAGAAATTTTTTGGAACAGGTATCTAATAGAAAGTGCCAGCTCAAGATGACAAAATTTTTTTCAAAAAAGTGTAGGGTTATGAATTTCCTAATCGTCTATTGAAATAGAAGCTGCTCGAAAGGGGGAGAGAGAGATTAGCGATCAGGTTCTGATTAAGAAAATACTAGACGGAAACGATCATGCCTTTAGGCTGCTCGTTGAGAAATATCGTACGGAATTGTTTCGAACCATCTTTGCTGTCCTAAGGAATCAAAAGGATGCCGAAGACGCTACACAAGAAGTCTTTTTGAAGATCTATCATTCTCTTCCCCAATATGAGAATCAAGGCTTCAAAACATGGATGAAAAGAATTGCAGTTAATCACGCCATTGATATTAAGCGAAAGCAAGCGAGACGCAGAGAGGAAGTGGTTGAAGGGCTCGAATATGATGCCCTTACCTCCACTCGAGACCATGTCGAATCCGAGGTAATTAGCATGGAGAGGCGGCGTCTTGTAAGAGAACGACTGGAGGAGCTTCCGGATAACTATCGAGGAGTCGTCTATGACTTCTATATAGAAGAGAAGAGCTATCAGCAGATGGCAGAGGAACAGCAGGTACAGGTGAAGACCATTGAAACGAAGCTGTACCGGGCAAGGCATTGGATGAAAAAGCATTGGAAGGAGGACGATTTTTCATGAATCATGTTTCCTACGAGGAATGGGTCAAGTACGTGAACAATGAAATAAATGACAATGTCCGTGAGGTGTATGATGATCATTTATACAGCTGCGACCAATGTTTGGAGCTTTATCTACAAGCCGTGACCGAGCTTGAATCCTCGTTGCCGGTTCTTTCAAACGCAGACGACTTTACCAACCTGGTGATGGCAGACGTTTCACAAGTGAAAAAGAAATTGCCTGAAAAACAAGCACCGTTTTATCAAAGGACGAGTTTTCATTATATAGTGGCTGCAGCAATGACACTACTTTTTATGACATCCGGTGTTTTTCAATCGATTACGAAATATGCGGGTGCTGTGGAAACACCGAGCATTGATGAAAGCCCGCCTTCTATGACGGAAGAGATAATGAATAAAACGTTTGCGTGGATCGATACATTCGAGATTAAAAATAGGGAGGCGAACAAGTAATGAAAAACCCAATACTAGCATTTTTATTGGCATTCTTCCCTGGAGGAGGGTTGCTTTACTTACGAAAAACATTCCGAGGACTAGCTTATATGTTCGGCGAGTTTGGGCTGATTGCACTATTTTTTATACTCATGACCGGATGGGAACAGGAGTTAGCCATGGTAGTGTTTATTTTCGGTGTCATTCTATATATCGTCAACCTTATTGACACTGCGATGACCGCTTCGAAAACAGTATATAACAAGGTTACCGTCCAGATGGAAAATGACCCTGTTAAATCACAAACTCAGGAGCAGGAGCGATTTTTCACGATTGTCCTATCCTTTGTTCCAGGCGTGGGACATTTTCAGCTGGGGCTTATGAATCGTGGGATGACCCTTTTAACGGCTTTTCTAGGCTCGATCATCATGGTGTTTTTTGTAACAGTTCTTACTTCTAGAGGAGAATTTCTTATCTTTCTAGCGATTTTGCCTGTCATTTGGGTATATGGGTTCTTTGATACGATGCAGCAATTAAATAAAAAGCAAAGAGGAGAGGAACTTGTGGACCGTTCGATCTTAGAGGATTTAGAAATGAAAAGAGAGGATGGAAAGAAGAGCAAGTCGATTGCTACCTTCCTGTCGATTTTTCCAGGGGCGGGGCATTTGTATCTAGGGATTCAGCGCCGAGGAATTCAGCTGATGGCTGCCTTTCTTTTCTCCATCTATATTTTGGATGTGTTGAGACTTGGGATCTTCCTTTTCCTCATTCCGATTATCTGGTTCTACAGCTTCTTTGATGGCTTGCAAAATGCATCAAGATATGGAAAGGAAGAGATAGAGGACACGCCGATCATATCCAATCTTATTAATCACCAGAAATGGATTGGAATCGGTTTGATTCTGCTAGGACTTTATTATTTGACAAGCAGTATCCTTTTACCAGCATTGTCATCGATGCTCACTGATTTAATTAATATTGATTTAAAGTATTGGTTCGACCGCTACTTCCAGACGGGCATTGTATGCATCTTGCTTATCGGCGGCGGAATTAAGCTGCTTACGGGAAGCAAGCCGAAAAAGGAGGAGATCTCGGAATGAAGGAAGAACTGCAAAAGAGAACATGGCGGGTTGGAACAATTTCGATGGGAATTTCCCTATTGTTCTTGGGGGTATTTCTCTTATTTTCACAGTTTACAGGTGTTGGCTTAACGAAAATTATGATTTCCTGGTGGCCGGTGATTCTTATCGTACTAGGAGTCGAAATTCTTCTCTACTTATACTTATCAAGAAAAGAGAAGCCTTTTATCAAATATGATTTTCTGAGCATTTTCTTTGTTGGAATTATCGGGATGGTTGGCATTGGGTTTGCTGTGTTAAGTACAACGGGGCTTCTTGATATTATCGATACAGAACTGTCGAGAGAAGAGAGGACGGTGGAACTGCCGGAATACTCCGCAAAAATTGAAGATGATATCAAAAGAGTTGTGCTTAAGACAGAGCAAAACACTATTTTGGTGGAAGGGACCTCGAGTCAGGAGGTGGCTATGTTTGGAACCTACACGGCCTTTTCCGGTAAAAATAAGCAGCTTGTATCCAAAGTAGAAGATTATCTATCTGTTCATAAGAAAGGGGATACCCTCTTCCTGACGGTAAAAAGATTGCCAAATGAATCAGGAGTCTTCAATCATTATGAAGGTCAATTAGAAGCGACAATTTTAATTCCTGCAAGAATTAAACTAGAAATATTGGGAGAGGGGAATCCGATTACCTTAAAGCCACGTGAACTTCAAAATAATTGGAGTGTAGAGGATGCTTCAGACGTCTCGTTGAGTGTGGAGGAGAACAGTAATGTAAATATACTGGCTTCACAAGTGCAAGAGTTAAATAGTCAGGATGGAAAATGGAATGTGGAGGAGAAACACGATCCAAATAGCGAGTCCTCCTCTTATAGAAATGGCACGTTTAAAATTGGCGAAGGGACGCACAATATAAATATTGTTAGAGCCTATCAGGTTAGCTTAAGCATGATGAAGCAATAAGAAAACTCTCAGCCTCAGCTGGGGTTTTTCTTTTGGAAAGAGCCTTTTCTCATACTTTGTGGCCATTAGAGAACGACCCCCTTGCAGGAATGAGATAAAAGGAATAATATTTCAAAGGAAGCATTTTAAGTGGCAGTTCTCCATTTTTTGAGATATGATAAGGATGGAATAATTTACTAGGGGACTTTAATTTTTTTGAAATAGGATGATGGGTATGAAAAGAGCAAGAATCATTTATAATCCAACTTCTGGTCGTGAAATATTTAAGAAGCATTTGCCTGAAGTTCTGCAGAAGCTGGAAATGGCGGGCTATGAGGCCTCCTGCCATGCGACAACTGAGGCAGGTGATGCAACGTCAGCAGCGAGAATTGCAGTAGAAAGAAAATATGACCTCGTTGTAGCTGTAGGTGGCGACGGGACGATCAATGAAGTTGTGAACGGATTAGCAGAACAGGAATATAGACCGAAGCTAGGAATTATTCCAGCTGGAACAACGAATGATTTTGCCCGTGCTGTGCAGATTCCGCGTGACATTCAAGCAGCAACAGATATCATCGTTCAGGGAGAAACGATTCCCATTGATATTGGTCGTATGAACGATAAGTATTTCGTCAATATTGGCGGTGGGGGTCGGATCACAGAGCTCACATACGAAGTTCCAAGTAAGCTGAAGACGATGCTGGGGCAGCTTGCCTACTATTTAAAGGGCATTGAGATGCTGCCATCCTTCAAGGCAACAGATGTACGAATCGAGTATGATGGAAAGCTGTTTGAGGGTGAAGCGATGCTCTTCTTGGTTGGTCTTACCAATTCTGTAGGGGGCTTTGAGAAGCTAGCGCCGAATGCTTCTATTAATGATGGATTGTTCTCACTTCTGATTTTGAAGAAAACGAATCTGGCTGACTTTGTTCGTGTCGCTACTCTTGCATTAAGGGGAGAGCATATTCATGATCCGAATGTTATTTATACACAGGCCAATCGCATCAAGGTCACCTCTGATGAGAAGGTGCAGCTTAATTTAGATGGCGAGTTTGGCGGGCTCTTACCGGCTGAATTTGTTAATCTATACCGCCATCTTGAGGTGTTTGTTCCGCTTGATAAGATAAGAGAAGAAGATCGTCCAGAAAATCTTCATAATACGTAAAACAGTCACTTCCACCTGAGTGGCTGTTTTTTTGTCCCATTGCTTGATAATCTCATCAAAGTACTTAACAACGGATCGTCCTTTTTGGTGATTCCCTAGTCTTTATTTATTGTTATGTTACTCAATGTATGCTACGATTATTTTATGTAACATTAGTAGGGGGCAAAATTGTGGAGTTCGTCGAACCTATTAGAGATATTGAAAAAATAAACGCAATTAAAGAACTCTTAAAAAAACAATCACAGCGAGATCTTTTGCTTTTTGTGTTTGGAATTAATACAGGAATAAGAGTGCATGATTTACTCTCGTTAAAAGTTGCAGATGTTAGAGAAGGAGAGAAACTAAAGGAGTTTCTATACTTAAAAGACGAAAATTGTGAACAGGAACAAGCATATTATTTAAATTCCAAAGTTCAGCAGGAATTAAAGAATTATTTTGATATGTACGATTTGGACGAAGATGATTTTTTGTTTAAGTCGAAAAAGAATGAGCAGCCGATTACGAGGCAGCAAGCATATCGGATTATTAATAAAGCTGCAAAGGATGTAGGGATTTCGGAGAAAATAGGCATGCACACATTGAGAAAAACATTTGGATACCATGCTTATCGTAAGGGAATTGCAGTTTCGATTCTGATGGGAATTTATCAGCATCATTCTTCATCGGAGACATTGCGCTATATTGGAATTGATCGAAATGAAAAGCGGCTTATCAAAGTGGATGTGAACCTGTAAGACATAAAAAAAATCCCCACTAAAAAGTGGAGATTTACAAATAATCATCTACAGAATCCGTGTTCGTATCCATCTCAACATTTGATAGATCCGTTACAAGATCATCATTTACTTGAACCTGAAGAGTTTCCTTATCCTTCATAAACTTGAATATTCCATTATTAAAATCTGTCCCAATTTCTTTGAAAAAGATCCCTTCAAATTCAACATCCTTTGTATGTTTGAAGATGAGACGATAATGCTTCTCTTCACGAATCAAATAAGCACGTACCCCTTTATCATAATGCTGATCGGGATTTTTCAAATAGCGGGCAACGGAGATGATATGAAGGTCCACAAAAGGAATTTCTCGTAATAATGAGTTGATGATTGACCCTTTTGCAATCTGCTCCCAGCGACTTTGGGCAGTCTGACCAAGAATAATTTGAGTAATATTCTTTTCTCGCGCAACCTCGGCAATGACCTTATGAACGGGTCTCTTGTCATTGTCCTTCAAAATAAAGGCCTTCGCATTGTGCTGCTTCGCAAGCTGCTGCCATTTCGCTATATAGTTGGACTTCTCCGCATCTAATTCATCAAATGGAGAAGGATCAACGGTAAGGATATACAGGGGACAATCGAGCATATGTGCAATTCTACAGCCCCGCTGAATGAGACGTTCACCATTTGGACCATAATAAACACAGACGAGAATACTTTCGTCCATTCTTTCTTTTCCATTCTTCATAGATTTGTTCACCTCGGGTTAGAAATGGACAAACAATAAGTTTACAAGCGATTCCGTTTTTCCTAAATAGGTTTATGTATGACTATACCCCATGCTTCAATGCGAGTCAATGTATATAGGAAGCTATTTTTGTTTCCACAAGTTTGCTAGAAGGAGGGAATTCCATTGCAGTGGTTCAGTCTGATGATCCTTTTGCCATTTGTGTTTACGATATTTGTTCCATTTTTATATAAAAAATTTAATCCTCGTCTACATACGGGTTGGTTCGTCCTTGTGGTTCCTCTCGTGCTATTTATCTGCTTAGTCTCTTTTATCCCCCAAATTGCCAACGGGAATACGATTCTAGCCACATTGCCATGGCTGCCATCCTATAAAATTAATTTTACGCTCTACATGGATGGGTTAAGTCTTGTATTTGCTTTATTAATTGCTGGAATTGGTGCTCTTGTTGTCTTCTATTCCATTTTCTATCTGTCTAAGCATCGTGAGGCATTGCATAATTTCTATGTCTACTTGCTCCTGTTCATGGGTGCAATGATGGGCCTTGTATTATCGGATAATATCTTTGTCTTGTATGTATTTTGGGAAATGACCAGTGTTTCATCGTTCTTATTGATCGCCTATTGGTATGAACGGGAAAGATCTCGATATGGTGCGCAAAAGTCAATGCTCATTACGATATCTGGTGGCTTAGCGATGTTAGCTGGCCTGATTATGCTGTCGATGATGACAGACACTTATAGTATTCGTGAAATGCTGAACAGCAGTCAGCTAGAGTCCATTAGTGCTCATTCTTTGTTTGTTCCAGCAATGATTTTGATTTTGATCGGGGCTTTTACAAAGTCAGCCCAGTTTCCGTTCAGTATTTGGCTGCCGGATGCGATGGAGGCGCCAACCCCGATCAGTGCGTATCTTCACTCGGCAACGATGGTGAAGGCGGGCATCTATTTAGTAGCCAGATTAACACCGATTTTTGGGGGCTCGCTTGAGTGGTTCTGGCTTGTCACGGGAGTGGGGCTTGTAACTTTATTATATGGCTCGATTAATGCCGTGCGCCAGACAGACTTAAAAGCACTGCTTGCTTTTTCCACCATTAGTCAGCTTGGCTTAATCATGTGTCTTCTCGGTATAGGCTCGGCCTCCTTATCCTACGGGATCGGTGATGAAGGCAACGTTTATGCAATGGCTATTTTTGCTGCTGTATTCCATCTCGTGAATCATTCGACCTTTAAAGGCTGTTTATTCATGGTGGTGGGGATCATCGACCATGAAACAGGAACACGCGACATTCGCAGACTTGGTGGCTTAATGCATCTGATGCCAATCTCCTTCACCTTGACCATTATTGGCGGCTTTGCGATGGCAGGGTTGCCGCCTTTTAATGGCTTTCTCAGTAAGGAAATGTTTTTTACCGCTGTCGTTAATATTGGAAAAATGGATTTCTTCCATATGAACTCCATCGGTATGCTCATTCCTATCCTTGCTTGGATCGCAAGTGTCTTCACATTTGTCTATAGTATGATTCTCATCTTCAAAACCTTTAGAGGAAAGCATGCGTTTGTAAGAGTCGATAAGCCGGTACATGAGGCGCCGCTGGGAATGTTGGTTTCCCCGATGATATTAGGGACGATGGTGATTCTTATTTTTATTTTTCCAAACGTTCTTTCACATTATCTGTTAACACCTGCTTGGTCAGGAATTCTGCCGGATCTAGCGGAGGCAGGAATGCTTCAAATAGAAATAAGTGCTTGGCATGGCTTTAATATTGAGCTTTGGATGACCCTTGGTGTGATAGCGGTTGGAACTGCGCTATATCTGTCCATCAGAAAATGGTATCGAGTCTACAGCCTCTATCCACAGGCGGCAACATTGAATCATCTCTACGACACGGCTTTGGAACAAATGGAGCTTCTTTCAAAAAAAATAACGGATCGGTATATGACAGGGGTTGTCCGTGATTATTTAGTTTATATTTTTGGCTTCATCATTCTAGTAACAGGTGGAAGTCTCTGGTTGTTCGATGGATTTACCTTCGTTCCATCCAAGGATGCACCGGTTAATATTTACGAGGCAAGCTTAGTCGTTGCGATGGTGATTACCGCACTAACTGTGCTCTTTTCTAAGTCCAGAATGACCGCTGTGATTGCAGTTGGGGCTTTGGGATTTTTTGTCGCATTTTTCTTTGTGCTATTTCGTGCGCCGGATTTAGCCCTTACGCAACTCGTGGTCGAGACCGTAACAACAGCTCTATTCTTGTTATGCTTTTACCATTTGCCCGAATTGAAGAAGGAAATGAGTCGAATCCGCTTCAAGGTAAGCAATGCTCTTATTTCTATTGCCGTTGGTGTCGTCGTGACATTGGTGGCGTTGTCAGCTAACGGAACTCGTTTCTTCAGCTCCATTTCAAGCTACTATGAGGATGCGTATGAGCTTGCGGGTGCGAAAAATGTGGTCAACGCGATCCTTGTTGACTTTCGAGGATTTGATACGATGCTCGAAATCCTCGTTCTAACGATTGCCGGGCTCGGAGTTTATACACTAATAAAACTAAGATTAACAGGGAGGGATAAGAATGAAGGAGCCGAATGATGTCATCATCCGAAGCGTAACGAAAGTGGTCGTCGTCATTATTTTTACCTTTGCCATCAATCTATTTATTTCCGGTCATCACTACCCTGGTGGAGGTTTTATTGGTGGCTTGGCTTTCTCTTCAGCTGTCATTCTTCTGTTTTTGACGTTTGATATAGAATCCGTTCGCAAAAATATTCCTGTTGACTTTAAAATCGTTGCCGCAGTGGGCGTATTAATTGCTGTGTTAACTGGGGTAGGCGGAATGGTGTTGGATGCCCCTTTTTTATCACAGTCATTTGGCTATATTCATCTCCCGATATTTGGAGAGACGGAGCTTGCAACAGCCGTATTATTCGATGTGGGTGTTGCCCTTGCAGTCATTGGAACCTCCCTGATGATTATTATGAGCATAGGGGATGATCGCTGATGGAAGCATTGATGTCTATCCTTGTTGGTGTGTTATTTACGATCGGTACGTATTTGATTTTGACGAAGAGCCTCTTAAGGGTCATCCTTGGGACATCCATTATCGGTCATGCTGTCAATATCCTTATTATCACAATGGGGGGATTGAAAAAAGGGGGCCCACCTCTACTTTGGACAAAGGATCTCACCTATGCCGATTCATTGCCTCAGGCCCTTTTATTAACTGCAATCGTGATCAATTTTGCAACAACAGCTCTGTTTCTTGTGCTTAGCTATCGTTCCTATCGGGAATTAGGCACGGACGATACATCAACCTTGAGAGGGGGAGAAGATGAGTAATTTGGTGATTTTACCTGTCATTATTCCGATTATAGCGGGGCTTTTGCTCGTGATGATGCGGAAATATATTCGTTTGCAGCGCATGCTGAGTATTGCTTCAATGGGGGCGGTGGCACTCGTCACTTTTTACTTGATGAATACCATTAAGGTAAAAGGAATACAGTCTCTTCAGTTAGGCGGCTGGGAGGCTCCATTCGGTGTCAGCATGGTGATGGATATGTTTTCCGCTCTCCTCATTTTCGTCACGAGTATTGTAGCTCTTTGTTGTTTACTATATGCTTTTCATTCTATTGGAAAAGAGAGAGAATCCTTCTACTTTTATCCCTTCTTTTTGTTTCTTATAGCTGGTGTGAATGGTTCTTTTATCACGGGGGATATTTTCAATCTATTTGTTTGTTTTGAGGTCATGCTTGTTTCTTCCTATGTGCTAATCTCCTTGGGTGGGACAAGGAAACAGCTGAGAGAATCGATTAAATATATATTAGTCAATATTTTATCATCATTTCTATTTCTTGTTGCGATTGCTTATCTGTATGCGACATGTGGAACGCTGAACTTTGCCCATCTGTCCCTTCGTGTTGCGGATGCGGGGCAAGAGGGATTGATGACGACAGTGGCGATCCTGTTCTTGATTGTCTTTAGTTTGAAGGCAGGTCTGTTTCTATTCTTTTGGTTGCCAGGCTCGTATAGCACACCGCCCACTGCAATTGCGGCGATTTTTGCGGCTCTTTTAACGAAAGTTGGAATTTATGCGATTATGAGAGTTTTCTCGCTCATTTTTTATCATCAGCCGGAGGTTACCCACTTATTAATTGGAGTTCTTGCGGCTGTGACGATGGTACTAGGAGCTATTGGTGCGGTTGCCTATGGGGATATTAAAAGAATTTTGACGTATAACGTCATTGTCGGAGTCGGATTCATTTTAGCAGGGTTCGCCACCTTCACGATGGAAGGAATGACAGGCTCACTCTACTATCTGATCCACGATATGATTGTCAAAGGTCTTATTTTTCTATTAGGTGGAACGATCATTCATTTGACTGGAACGGGCAAGTTGAAGGAGCTGAGTGGTCTGATCCGATTGCATCCGCAATTGGGGTGGATGTTTTTTGTAGCTGCTTTATCACTTGCTGGAATTCCACCGCTAAGTGGATTCCTGGGGAAAATCTTCATTACGGAAGGGACCTTTGAAGCTCGCTATTATTGGTTAGGCGGGATAGGGCTTCTTACGAGTCTAGCAGTCCTTTATTCGCTTATGAAGATTTTTATGAATGTGTTTTGGGGATACACGGAAATCACAGAAGAAGAGGAAAAAGGCACAACGAAGGGGCTTTTGTTGCCGATTGGAATCCTCACTGCATTAACGATTGCCCTTGGTTTAGGCGCGGAAGGAATAGCAGAGTATGTAGACTCAGCTGTCGAGGTACTCATGAATCCGAGCATGTATGTCGAGGCAGTGCTAGGAATGAATCCAAAGCCATAATTTTGACGGAAAGGGGTGGTTTCTTATGCCCATGCAGGTCTTAATCAATTTATTCATTGGCGTGTTATGGATGTTCCTACAGGATGATTGGAGTGTATTAACTTTTTTTAGCGGCTATTTATTCGGGTTATTCGTTCTCTTTATTTTGAGAAGATATTTTTCGTCGAAGTTTTATCCAATCACTTTACTTGCTGTTGTACAACTGTTTCTTTTATTCATCTATGAGCTATTCGTATCAAGCATCACAGTGATTCGACAGGTGATGAGACCAAGAATTAATGTTACTCCTGGCATATTTACGTTAGAAACCGATTTGGAGGGGGATCTAGAGGTTACGCTACTTGCTCTCTTATTAACACTAACACCAGGTTCAGTCGTAGTGGAGATCTCATCGGATAGTAAAAAGTTCTATATTCACGCCATGGATATTCCAGAATCAAGTGATGCGGTGATTCGCTCAACAGCAAAATTTGAAGCTGCCATAAAGAAGGTGACACGTCCATGATCAAAATTATGTTGGTTTGCTCATTGCTTTTTCTTACCATCTCCATTTTTGCGATTATTTTTCGGCTCGTGAAGGGACCATCAGCGCCTGATCGCGTTCAGGCCCTAGATGCATTAGGAATCAATCTTATCTCAGGAGTCGCTATTTTCTCTGTGCTTCTAAGGAATACTGGCTTCTTTGAGGTCATCCTTCTGATTGGAATTTTATCCTTTATTGGAACAATCGCTTTTGCAAGGTTTATTGAAAGGGGTGTAGTGATTGAGCGGAAGCAGTCCGAGTGAATTTTTACCAGTTTTATTAATTTTGATCGGAACGGTATTTAGTCTTTTAAGCGCCATCGGGTTGATTCGGCTGCCAGATGTCTACACACGCTCACATGCGGCTTCAAAAAGCGCAACCCTTGGCGTCCTCTTTGCTCTGATTGGAACGTTTCTGTTTTTCTTATTAGAGGAAGGATTTTTTAGTATCCGTCTATTTTTGGGGATCTTCTTTGTATTCCTAACAGCGCCCGTAGCTGCCCATGTCATTTTACGCTCGGCCTACCGCGCTAACGTAGAACTTGCGGAGCAATCCGTTCAAGATGATCTAAAGGAAGTGCTCGAGGGGTACCAGGTACCAAAAGAGGCGGAGGAAAAAAGCTAGCCACTTATGTGAACTGTCCCCTATTATTCGATATTACTAACAATGGGGGCAGTTTACTATGCTGGCTTTTTCATTTTAATGCAGGTGTGGTACAATTCCATTTGAAATCATTGTTTGAATGAGAAGAGGAATTATAGATGAGTCGAACAATACCCGTTCAAAAAAATGAATACATAGATGTTTTATTCGAGGATTTAACCCATGATGGAGCTGGGGTTGCTAAGGTAGATGGCTATCCGATTTTTGTTCCATATGGTCTGCCTGGAGAGAGAGCGAAGATCAAGGTCATCAAAGTCAATAAAGGTTACGGCTTCGGTCGTCTCATTGAACTATATGAAAAAAGCCCATACCGTATCGAAATTGCAAAGGAAGATTTGCATAAATACGGAGGTTGTCAGCTTGAACATATCAGTTATGAGGGGCAGCTTAAATACAAGGAGAATCAGGTTCGCCAGGTCCTTACCCGCATTGGAAAGCTCGAGGATGTAAAGGTTCATCCGATTTTAGGAATGGACAACCCGTGGCATTATCGTAACAAAGCACAGGTCCCTGTCGGTGAGAAGGAAGGAAAGCTGATTGCCGGCTTTTTTAAACCAAGAAGTCATGAAATTGTGGATACCGATGAAAGCTTGATTCAGATTCCAGAGATTAATGAGGCTGTTCAAGTGGTCAAAGAGATTTGTGGAAGGCTTGGTATCCGCGCTTATAATGAGGAGTCTCATAAAGGGATATTGCGCCACATCATGGCTCGTTACGGACAGAAAACGGGTGAGTTAATGGTGGTGATTGTGACAAGGACAGCGGATATTCCTCATAGGGAGCGACTTGTTGAGGAAATCGTGGAGCGGCTTCCAGAGGTAAAATCGATTGTTCATAATGTGAATGGAAAGCGGACAAATGTAATTCTAGGTGATAAAACAACCGTTCTTTGGGGAAATGAAGTGATTTTCGACTACATTGGCGACGTCAAATTCGCTATCTCTGCATTATCCTTCTATCAGGTGAACCCCGTGCAGACGAAGGTGCTGTATGATAAAGCGCTTGAGTATGCGAATTTAACAGGTTCAGAGTCAGTGATTGATGCTTACTGTGGAATTGGCACGATTTCTTTGTTTCTAGCGCAGAAGGCTAGGAAAGTTTTCGGTGTTGAAGTCGTTCCAGAAGCGATTGAGGATGCGAAAAAGAATGCTGCTCTTAATGGCATTGAGAATGTGGAGTTTGAAGCTGGGGAAGCGGAGGTTGTCATTCCGAAATGGTATGAGGAGGGCAACAAAGCGGATGTCCTAGTTGTGGATCCACCTCGGAAAGGCTGTGATGAAGCACTTCTGCAAACGATTATTTCTATGAAGCCAAAGAAGGTTGTTTATGTTTCCTGTAATCCTGCAACACTTGCTCGTGATTTGAGGATTTTGGAGGACGGGGGATATAAGACAGTAGAAGTCCAGCCGGTGGATATGTTTCCGCATACAACTCATTGTGAAGCAGTGGCGAAAATAATGTTGAAAGTTGTAACCCCAAAATAAACACCCGTACTTTATAAAAAAGTCGCAACATCTTTTATTTCGTGTTTAAAATAAAGTCCTGTATCCTAAATCGCTGAAACCCTTGTCACTACTAAATTCCTTGAAC
This sequence comes from Anoxybacillus andreesenii, assembly GCF_030813005.1. NCBI lineage: Bacteria > Bacillati > Bacillota > Bacilli > Caryophanales > Anoxybacillaceae > Anoxybacillus > Anoxybacillus andreesenii. The sequence goes on along the minus strand of NZ_JAUSTU010000016.1, from coordinate 9,428 downwards.
CCTTATTTCTACTCAACTTCTTTTTAAATCGAAAAAAACGTGAACAAAAAGCGTGAAAAAAGGGTGGAAAAACGGTCAAAACATGATCAAAAATGTGTGAAAAAAAGGGAAAGATATGGTGACTTTATTTTAAACGGCAACGGTGGAATGCGGGTTTGAGCGGGGTAAAGATGTGGTGAGATTATTTTAAGTGGACAAAAGTGTAACCCAATATTAAACTCTTCCGAACCAAAAAAAACATTTCCGATTCAGGCTCGATTACAGTGAAAATAAACATTTCCGATTTTCGACTCTGACTCAATATCATCCCGGTTTTTCCTCATTAGGAACCCGGGCTTTTTTCTGTTATAATTCAATAGGAAATCAATAAAAATTCAATAGTTTTATCCTAACTTAATCCTGTTTGAACCCTTACCAATTCAGGCTTTTTTCAATATTTCACTCAGGTATTTATTCAATAAGAGACCGAAGGTCTCATTCAATCTTTTCTCAATGCTTTTTCTTATTTCCCTTATTCTTTTTCTCCTTTTCTCCTTCTTCCAAAATCGGAGGACTTTATTTTAACTCTCGAAAAAAGGTGAAAAAAATGAGGAAAAACAGGCGGAAAAACGGTCATATTTGAATCGAAAATGGTCCAAAATAGGGGTTCAGTCGGAAATCTTTATTATAACTCGAACGGAAGAATGCGGATTTGAGGAGCGGGATTTCGGAAGGGTTTATTTGGGGTATACATAGGAGGAAAGAAGAATTTAGTTTGGTTTGTAATATTTCATCTATAATATGGAAAATAGAGAAAAGAGTGCAGTAGAGCATTACGTACTCAATCTTAACTCAGTTTTATAGATTCAAGTAATAAAAAGGAGAATGTTCTCCTTTAGGTCTTTTATTTCCTTTCGTATTCAATGTCACCGATAATCTATTTTTCTTCTGCTAAAGTTTTCAAATCCTTAAACTTTTTCAGAGTCAAAAGCTCTGTATTGTGAGACTTTAATATCTCATGTAAGGCTTCCTCTGGCGAAACAACCCTCCCATAATCTTTTTCTCCTTGCCATTGTGTACCGTAAATGAGTACATACCTGCCATCTTTTAGCTTAGTGATACCCAAATGCCTTCCTACTCCACCATTTGTCCAATTGTGACCATCCCAATAATCAAGGATTTCATTGTATTTAACCCTTGTTACTACTTTGGAATGGAATTCGTCTTCGAACACATTGATTCGATATAAAGTTGTCATATTCACATCATTCCTTTCATTTTTTATTCATTATCATCATATCGTGTTGAGATTTATATCAATACTAAAAAAAGTTCGAGCTGGTTCTAGCTCAAAGAGTTTGACTGTAAATTTGATATTATTTGCTTGGTATGGGGAGCCTGTTCCTTATCCGAAGGTTTTTCCGGTATTTTTCCCGGCAGACCTTCGGTTTTTTTGTGTAAAATTCGTTGGGGTTCCAATTGTAGTCCAATCCCATTTTCAATCAAAATTCAATCCGAATCCAATCGTTTTTTTAATTCTATATTCCTCCAATCCTTTGTTCAGCAAGGGTTTAGTCCAACTCAAGTTCTTTTTCAGTTGGTTTCCTCACGCTATTGAATCGGTATCCTTTCTAGTGTTTTTTTCACACGTTTTAAATCAAATGGCCCCTCACCATCTACTCCGTATTTATTCGAAAAGGAACGAAATTTTTTTATAAAAATCATTGCGAAATCGGTACAATTTTGGGCGAAAATCGGGAAAAAGGCGGGAACGTAATTATTCTATAACAGAAAATGGAAGGTAATGTGAAGGGGGCGTGAGCCCTTGGGAGAGAAGGGCTTGAGGGTGATGTGAGGAAGGAGGGGTGTGGGAAGGTTAATTATTCGATTGGGGACATAGTAGATGGACTTGGATTTTCATAAATGAGGTAAATGGAGATAGGGATTGTTTGTACCTGATGTTCAAAGTAATTGATAATGGGGATACTAACTAAAGAAATAAATGGACGGAGAAAAAAGAAACCCCCTCCTAAATTACTTAGGAAGATTTGTTTGATGGATCACACTGTATGTAATGCGTACTAGCACAACTATATAGTTGCTACTTTCTACTTCCCCATGCTAAATAGTTGGTATCCGAACGGCAAAGGTATCGGGAAGGAGCAGCGGGCAACCCATATGTATTCAATCCTTAAACAATTAGTTGTTTTCATCACAAATCAATCAAAATTCAGGCTAGATTCCATTAGCGGGTCCAGTTTTGTTTCTGTTGTTCAATAATTATATAATCCTTTGTCCAATAAGGATCCAATCATCTAAACTGCTTTTCTTTTCGTTTAAAATTCCTAATAAATAAAACCCAGAAGTCCTGCTCCATTAATTATGGAAGCATATTTGACAATAATAAAAGATGCAAGTAAAATAAAACGTATAATCAATATTTTGATTGTACAATCAATATTTTATTTGGATAAGTAATATGATTTAAAGGAGATGTTTTTAAAAATGGGTGAATCTTTTATTGCGGAAGCACGAAGAGAGCAGATTATTCAATCTTGTATTGACACACTTGAAGAAGTTGGTTATACAAAAGTGAGTTTAACTAAAATTGCCAAAAAGGCAAAGGTGAGCACAGGTTTAATTTCTTATCATTTTTCCGACAAGATGGATTTAATTAATCAAACTTTACTGTACTTGTTAGAAAAAAAATTGGATTTTATTAGTGGAAAAGTGGTTCAAGAGGAAACACCTACTTCGCAATTAACTGCATATATTGAAGCGTGTTTGGCTTATCAAGTGGCTAACTTTAAATATAATATCGCATTAATTGAGATTGTCTTTAATGTTGAAAATGAAGAAGGAATTCCATTCTATAGAGCTGACAATGGGGAAGAAGACGAAGATCCAATATATACATTGCTCAAAGAGATTCTATTAGATGGGCAACAAAAGAAGGAGTTTTCTAATCAGTTTGATGTTGAAATGATCTGTGTCCTGATTCAAGGAGCAATTGAGGAAAGTATGCTTAAACATAATAAAACCTTTAGTTTTGAGAAATATAAAAATGAATTAATTAAAATGGTGTTAAAAATAGTCATATAGCACTAATTTAGGAAATAGAATCATCTATTAAAAAAAATAGAATGAAGGAGTAAAAAAATAATATGAAAGATACATCCACAATTGGTATGGGTTTCTTGGAAAAGCTCTTTGCTGTTTTATTTCCTATTGTGTTAGGAACGATTGGTTGGTTTCTTCCAAGATTATTGGATTTCATCATAAAAATTCCGCTTTTTAATGATTCAAAGGTCATTGTACTCTTGGAGTCACTTGACCCTTTTTGGACTTCTATTGTCTTGATGATTATAGGTGCGATTATAGGGGTTCTTTTGTCATTAACAGTCTATAGTGAAGCCTTGAAAGTGAGTATTAGTGATACAGAAATTTTGATTAATAAAGATGATAAAGAAAATAGAATTAACAGTTCAGACGTAAAAGAAATCTTTATGGAGGATCAAACAGTTATCATTACAGGTAATAAAGGACAAGAATTATTGAGAGAAAAGACAGACATAAAAAAAGGAATCATACGAGAAAAATTCCTGAATCATCACTATCCTTGGAGTGAACAGGATTCATATGCCGATCAATATAAACTCTGGACGCTTGAAGATCGCACGGTTGGAGAAAATGTCTATGCCATCTTATATGAACGTAGGAATGCAATTAGAGAAGGAGATAAGAAAAAAATAAAACATTTAAGAATGGACTTAAATGAACTTGGAATAGTTGTGAAAGATGAGGGAGAGGTTCAATATATACGTAATATTCATAACTAATATTGTCTCTATTATTTCAAAAAATATGATTTGGATGTGATGAGTAATGAGTAAAACAAAAAAGGAAGTATTGGAAATTGCAGAAAAACATGGTCTCCAATTGATAGAGGACTTTTTTGTTTTTAATGAATCTGGATTAGACTTTCAGGTGGTATTTGCTAAGGATCAGGAAGGAAAAGAATGGGTGCTGCGTATTCCGAGGCGGTTTGATGTATTCCCTAGAACAAAGGCAGAAAAAACAGCACTGGACTTAATAAACAAGTATGCTAGTTTTGAAGCTCCTGATTGGGGAATTTACACAGAAGAGCTGATAGCGTATAAAAAGTTAAATGGAGTTCCAGCAGGAACCATTGATCCTGAAGCTAAAAGATATGTTTTTGAAATTGATGAAAATAATATACCGAAATGTTTTTATCAGACGCTTGGAAAAGTATTGGCTACACTTCATAGCATTCCAAGGGAGAAAGCATCTGAAGCAGGTGTTATAGTTCAAACACCAGAGGAAGTAAAACAAATCATGAAGAATCGTATGGATGCGGTTAAGGAAAAATTTGGTGTGGGAGAGCCGTTATGGAATAGATGGCAGACGTGGTTGAATGATGAAGAAATATGGCCAAAAGAAACCGGACTGATTCATGGAGATTTGCACCCAGGACATATCCTCGTTGAAAGTTCAGGAAATGTAACGGGGTTAATTGATTGGACAGAAGCAAAGGTAGCTGATATTTCCACTGATTTCGTTGGCCATTACAGAGTATTTGGTGAAGAAGGTCTTGATACACTTATCAAGGCTTACAAAGAAGCTGGAGGGTATCATTGGCCTAAGATGAGGGAACATATTATTGAATTAAATGCTGCTTACCCTGTTGGAATTGCCGAATTTGCCTTAATATCTGGGATGGATGAATATATTCAGATGGCAAATAAAGAATTAGGTTTAGCTGGAATGTAATTTGAAATTACATTAAGTAGCGGGTAGTGGACGCAGGGACATGGGGACAGGACTCGGATTAGTTATTGCCAAAAGTTTAATGGTAAAAATGAATATGAAGATGAGGTGTCATTAATTATGAAACCAAGAATCACAGTAATCACATTAGGTGTAGATGATTTGGAAAAAGCATTAGAATTCTACCGTGATGGATTGGGACTACCCACAGAAGGTATTGTAGGTAAAGAATTTGAGCATGGAGCAGTAGCCTTTTTTGAACTACAATCAGGTTTGAAACTTGCTATTTGGAAACGAGAAGATATTGCATATGAGGCAAAAGTTACACAGGCTCCAGCAAGTCCTACTGAATTTACAATTGGTCACAATGTAAATAGTAAAGAAGAAGTAGATAAGGTATTAGAACAAGCCGAAAAAGCGGGTGCAACAATAACGGACCCTGCACACAACACTTTTTGGGGTGGATATTCCGGTCACTTTCAGGACCCGGATGGGCATTTGTGGGAAGTAGTCTGGAACCCAGCTTGGGAGATAGAGGAATAGACATGTGTTAAGGAAAGAGTATTATAGGGGATGTTTAAATTATGAAACAAAACAAATATGATGATGCTGTGTTTTTTTCTGAATATGAAAAAATGCCAAGATCAGTTAAAGGGCTTGAAGGTGCAGGAGAATGGCCGGTTTTAAAATCCTTATTTCCAGAGTTGAAAAATAAGAGTGTACTTGACTTGGGGTGCGGATTCGGTTGGCATTGTCGATACGCACGTGAACACCAAGCAAGTTCGGTAATTGGAGTAGATATATCCGAAAAAATGCTTGAAACAGCCCGTGAAAAAACAGATGATCCTTTAATTACGTATATTAAAATGCCAATTGAAGACATCAATTTTTCGGACGCACAATTTGACGTAGTGATCAGTTCTTTAGCTTTTCACTATATTAAATCGTTTGATACTATTTGCGAAAAAGTTTATCAATATTTAAAACCTGGAGGTTCTTTTATTTTTTCCGTGGAACATCCGATTTTTACTTCTCGGGACGAACAAGATTGGTATTATGATGATCAAGGAAATCGCCTTCATTGGCCAGTGGATAATTACCAATCAGAAGAAGTACGTAATACAACTTTTCTAACCGAGAATGTGATCAAATATCACCGTACAATTTCTACTTATATTAATGATTTAATTCATATAGGTTTTAAAATAAAAGCGGTTAAGGAACCTATGGCTACGGAAGAAATGGTAAGGAATGATCCAGGGATGAAAGATGAAAACAGAAGACCCATGTTTTTAATCATTTCAGTAGAAAAGTAATAGTAATAGTTTGCTAAATAAAAAGTACACAAATAGAAATCTGAGAACAGTAATTTTCTGAGATTTCTTCGTATACGGCACATAAACTACTTTTCAACAAATTGGAGGATTAATACAATGAGAAGTGAACAAGAAATGAAGAATTTGCTCATTAGTTTTGCTAAGAATGATAATCGAATTCGCTTGGTAACTTTGGAAGGTTCACGTGCAAACAAAAACATTCCCCGTGATTCATTGCAGGATTATGATATTTCTTATTTTGTAACAGATATGGATTCCTTCAAAAAGAATGATGAATGGCTGAATGTTTTTGGGAAACGTTTGATAATGCAAAAACCGGAAGACATGGAGCTTTTTCCGCCGGAGTTAGGGCATTGGTTTTCCTACCTTATGCTATTTGAAGATGGCAATAGAATTGACTTAACACTTATTCCGATAAACGAAGTAGATGATTACTTTTCTAATAGTGATGGGCTAGTAGAAGTCCTACTTGATAAGGGTGGTCTTGTCAAAAATAAAGTGGTCGCAAATGATCGGAAGTATTGGATTAAAAAGCCCACAGCAAGAGAATTTGATGATTGCTGCAATGAATTTTGGTGGGTTTCTACATATGTAGTAAAGGGATTGGCTAGAAAAGAAATTCTATTTACAATTGACCATTTGAACGAGATAGTACGGCCTAATCTGTTAAGAATGATGTCTTGGCAAATAGGATTAGAGCGAGGGTTTACCTTTAGTGTGGGGAAAAACTATAAATTTATTGAACAGTATTTACCGAAAGATGATTGGGAAACATTACTCACAACTTATTCTGAGAGTAGTGGTATTAGGTCAATAGAGTAGACACAATTTTAATAGATTTTTATCTTCTACCGCGCTATCGCTTGGTGGCCTCTTCAATAAAGTACAGAGGTGAATCATTTCTGTACTTTATTGAAGAGGAAAATTTATGTCTAGTGTTTAACTAGCTTTCTTATTAAAGTACATACGTTCGTATTCAGAGGGTGTAAAATACCCATTCGCCGAGTGGATTCTTTTTGAGTTATAGAATACTTCGATATATTCATAGATTTCTTTTTTTGCTTTTTCTCTTGTTTTATATTTAGTCAAATAAATTAATTCCTTTTTCAATACACTATGGAACGATTCAATACAAGCATTGTCATAACAGTTGCCCTTTCTGCTCATACTTACATCCATTTCATAGGTCTTTAATTGATTCTGATAATCATTTGAACAGTATTGGCTGCCACGATCTGAATGGTGAAGAACGGACCCTTTTGGTGGCTGTTGACGATTATGTGCACGATTTAGAGCTGTAAGAACTAACTCTTTTGTCATTGTTTTATCAACGGACCAGCCTACAATTTTACGAGAATACAAGTCCATTACGCTGGCTAAATAAAGCCATCCTTCAGATGTAGGGATGTACGTGATATCAGCGACCCATACTTTATTTGGTTGCTCTACTTTAAATTCTTGATTCAACTTATTTTCATAAACGGGGAGCGTGTGCTTCGAATTTGTAGTAGCTTTATATTTTCTAACCGTTTTTGATCGAAGGTCCTCCTCTTTCATGATTCGGGCTACTGTTTTTTGGCAAACGGATATCCCTTTTCGTTCAAGGTCTTTTGCAATTTTAGGACTCCCATACAGCCCTCTAGATTCCAGAAAAGACTTACGAACATGGCGAATCAAAGTCTTATGACGTTTTGTCTTTTCACTTTCTGGTCGATCAACCCATTTGTGATAACCGCTTCTAGAAACTTTCATCACTTGGCACATCTTCTCCACTCGGAATTCGAAGCGATTCTCATAGATGAATGAGAAAATTACCGATGGTCTTTTGCGAAGAAGTGCATAGCCTTTTTTAATATCGCATTCTCCTCCTCCAAATCACGAATACGTTTTTGGAAGGTACGTAACTGTTGTTCTTCTGACATCTTCGGAAGGGCCGCCTCAATGAATTCATTTGAATATTTCTTTCTCCAATTATGGATTGTGTTGGGATTGATATCTAAATCTCTGGCTGTTTGTGCAACGGACTTATTTTGTTCGATCATCATTTGTACAGTACTTCTTTTGAAATCTTCATCGAATGTTTTTCTGCTCATGTGAACACCTCTTATTATTAGTTATTTCTATAATAAACTGTGTCTACTTTTGAGTCTAACATCATAGCTACTCAAACATGTGGAAGTCTTTATTTACTTGTTATGAGTTATTTAGAAAATACTCTAAATCTGTGGCAGAAAGTCTTGGATATAAGTATCCAGATTATGACGAGGCCATCACGAAGTATACGCAAAACATTTATCAGTCATTGAATGAGTAATAAAGGTCAAATATAGGTGAGCTAATCAGAACTAGGTAAAGATAGGGTTTGAATATAATTAAGAAAAGGAGTCACCAAAGCAACTCCTTAACTAAATTTATTAAGCTACATCATCAATACTTATGAGAGCCAATCAAGGCAGTTATTAGAAAGTTGCTGTAGTTCCTCTATAAAAATACTAGCATGAAATCCATCACAAACCGCATGATGTACCTGTAAAGAAATAGGCAATAATATTTTATCTTCCTGATTACAGTATTTTCCGCCAGTAATTATTGGTAATAAGTAGTTATGATTATTATTTACGTTTAGGTTGAAGCCAGTAAAACTAACCCATGGAATACTAGATATAGGAAAGGAATTCTCTGGTACATTTTCTTTTATGAAAAATCCTTTAACCTCTGAATATTGTTTCATATCGTCTTGAAAGTTTTTATAGAAGACAGGAAATTCATCAGAGAATTCGGTCCATATGCTTGAGAATGATTTGTTATCATTATGGAAGATTGTATAGCTAGGCAACAAACTTTCCCAATAACCCAGAGTACCATCATCTTTTAAGCAAGTTCTAAATTCTTTATGAGAATTTACTATTCTAGTGACCATGTAAATAAAGGATGGATATAGCTTTATCCCTTTGTTCCTGAGCTGTTCCAATAACGTTGTAATATCTATATTTGCTGTAATACTAAATGTGCACTTCTGATTTAAGTAATGCTCGAAATACGGCAATCTATCCCATTTTTCTTTTTCAATTAGATTAAATTTCATTTGATTAGCCTCCTAAAAATGTGTTTTTGATTTTTAGGAGGCTAACTTGTCTGCTTTCACCAATACCCTCACCTCATAAATAATGCTTTAAATAAGATACTAAATCATTTGAAATTCATATTCAACCATTCTAATACGCATATGTATCTCATAAGCCCCAAAATGAACTTGGACAATAAGAGTATTTTATTTTATACTGCCTAATGTACCAAGGAGGTTAACATCATGCCAAGAACAAA